>DPJL01000294.1 GCA_003543035.1 Micromonosporaceae bacterium
AGTCGGTCGACGTCGGTGCCGAAAATGCCTATGGCGTTACAGTGCAACTCGTCTCGGATGGCCTGGATCTCCAGCCGGGCCAGGTCCTGTCGCCACACTTCGCGCGACAGCGCGCCGCCGGCTCCATAGTTGGTGCCGGTGTCGTAGTTGACGCCCTTGTGAGTCAGGCTCATATCGTTCTCCTAGCGTCGGGTGGCCCGGTCGAACAGGGTGACCAGCTCGGCGGCGTAGGCGGTCAGGTCAATCGTGGAATCCGCCATCCAGGAACCGAGCACGCCGATGACCGCCTGGCTGACGGTCACCGCGATCAGCGGCGGATCGAAATCCCGGAACTCGCCGTCGCGCTGCGATCGGACCCGCTTACAACCTATGGAATCAATGGGAATTGGTGTTCTGGACACTCGGCCATACTCGGCGCATTCGCAGGCATGCAAAATGCGGGAAGTCCGACGAGCAGGTTGTGGTCGTAGATGAACACTGTCGCCCGGGAGAAGTCATGTCGGGCCACCGACTGCCCAAATTGGGCGATTGCGGTGGCTTCGGAGCCCATGCCGGTATGCCAACGGTCGATGACCAGGAATCGAGCGTCATGCAGACCCGGGTCGTACCAGTCAGTCCGCGACTCCCATCGGTAGCCCTTGATTTTATCGTCTCCGGTGATGGGCACCACCTTCACCCGGCCGCCGGTGATCAACGTGATGTTGTTCGCGTTCCAATAGCTACCGATGCCGTAGTGCATGTTCTGCGAGTCGAGCCACTGCGCGACATCCTGACCCTCCGGCCGGGTGGGCGACGCGGTCGCCTGAACGGCCAGCTCGCCGGCGAGCACGAGCATGAGCGCGGCCGCCACCAGCCGTGCCCGAAGCCGGGCGGCAGCCAGCTTGGGACCCCAGACCCGCCCGATCAGCACCGCGGAAAGCGGTAGCACGGCAACGATCTGACGTGCCGTGCCGAGGTCCCCGGGCAGGTTGGAGACCACGAATGCGCCAAGGTTGACCAGAATCCCCAAGGCCACGAGCTCGGCCAGCCGGTCTCCGGCATGCCGGGGTTGGCGGCGCAATGCGCGCATCACGACGACGAGCAGGGTGTAGACAGCGGCGAGGAGGGCCAGCAGGTGCAACGCTCCCAACGACACGGCCACCGGACCGTGCCGGTCGGCGAAGAGCCCACCGAAGTTGCCTGCCAGCGCTTGAAGGGCAATCCACAGGTGTTCGGGCAGGTCCGACGGTGATGCCAGCTCCACCGGCGGGGCGTGGGCGCCGAAACCTCCGGCCAGCCGAATGGCCAGCTGGACGCCCTGAGCGATGATCACCGAGCCGAAGCCGGCCAGGAGCAGGCGGCCGTCGAGCCCGCGCCAGAACCCGGACCGCCATTGGCCGTCACGGAGTCGGACAATGCTTGCCACCACAAGCGGAATCGCGCCTATGTACATGATCAGCGGATCGGCGATCTGGCCCCACGCCAGCATCGCGGCCACGGCCCACGGCAACCATCGCTGATAGCCGGCGGACCGGCCATGGCGAGTCACCGCGCGATCCACCACCAGCCAGGTCAGCAGCAGGGGAATCGCCGACCCGGTGTGATCGGGCGAGGTGAGCTGAACGGAGGTGGCCAGGCCGAGCACGGGCACACCGACCACGGCCACCGCCAACGCCACCCTGAACACCGCCTCGCGGCCGGTGGCACGGCCCTTGCCCACCACCGCCACCACCACGACAAGCAGCGTGAAGGTAAGCGCAGCAACAACGTTGACCACACCGGCGTGGTAGTCCACGACCAGCTCGGCCAGCATGAACAGAATCAGCTCGTTGGTGTAGAACGACACGTCGGTGACGGTCCACCCCTGCAACAGAATGTTGCCGTGCAACATGTCCCACGCCTGCAACGCGTTGCTCGCCCCGTCCGCGTTGACTCCCATGGCTCGCGACATCCTGAGATAGGCAAGGAAGATCGCCGCAATGCCGGCCGCGATCGCCACTGCCCAGACCCATCGCCGTCGCGCAGGACGAGGTGCTGCCAGGGCTTCCTTGGGGATCTGCCTCATCATGACAGCACGATCAACGACCAAGCTCATGCCCAGCCCCGTGGTTGCCGTGATATGACGGCTGTCTTTGGCACTTGATCTCGTCGTCGCCGCAAACCGCACATTATGTCGCCCCCACAACCATTCGCACATCCTCACCGACATGAAATCGCCTCCCGAACGACCTCATCCGGGCCCGCGAGCTCACACTCTGGGGAACCACTCGATCGAACAGACGACAGACTGAATTGACGATGCTAGCCATCGAAGACTTCAAGTCAGCTTCAGCAGGACTTGATCACGCAGTTCTTCTTGGCGGATGCATCGACCGGCCCATTTCGCCGTCGGCAGGTAGAGCCCTTCGAATCCCACTTGCTTGGCCTTGTCACTACCGTTTCGCGTCGGGAAGCGCTGCCACGCCTTCGCTGTCAGCATCGAGTCGGTGGGAAGGAACGGGCTCACCGTCGTCTGTGTGCGGCGTGCCGTGCAGATGTCGCAGAGCTGTCGAGACCAGATACCTAGTGATGCGTGCGGCGGCCAAGACCAGACGGGTCACGGTCGGCATCTTCATAGCACAACTGGTTTACATCACCCCAGGCATGCCAGGAAAAACCCTCCAGCACGCCGTGCACCTGACCGCTGCTTTCCAAACATGGCCAGGAGATGGCAGCGGCACACTGGGCGGGCTACCCGGGCTTGCCCTGTGTCAGTGTGGGGCTCCAGGACATATTGGACAGTGTGGCTCTGGTTGATTCTCAACAGGTTCGGGACATGCTGGACGGTTCCTAGTGATGTTTGACGGTGATCAAGTCTTGGGGCGAACGACTGCCTTGAATCTCACAGCCTGGCCGGGATTTGTGCGGGGTACGAGTTTGAGCTCGATCTCGTCGTGCAGTACGCGCAAATGCGTGTCCTCGGATGATGACGGTGACTGTCTTTCCAGCATGGCTTGGGCTCAACCGGATCTTCTGGCTGGCGATCATGATCTGGCCGTCCGCGGGGACGCGGCGCTCGGCCCACGGAGGTTGTGCGGGTGCAGGCGGTAGCGGCTCGGTCGAGATGCGGGCACCGGAAAGTTTGGCTCGCCGGTCGGGTGGAATCGGCGCCGGCATGGTCGCGGCGAGCAGGCCGCCGCAGATGACGTGCATGAGGTAGCCATCCAGGCGCAGGGTCACCTGCTTGCCGATGAGGTTGGATGGCACCTGGATGTTATGCCCGCCCAAGGCGAAGCGCCCGTCGCGGTTGACTGTCCGGTCGACTTCGACCACGGTCGTTGGCGGCGGAGGCAATGCCGGCATCGCTGACGGGCCAGGCTCGGGGCCGGCCAGCCGGGCTCCTTTGAGATGCAGGCCAAGCAGGTCCCTTGGCGACAACCGTGAGCCGCGGTTCGGATGAGGTGCCCGTCCAGGCAGACGTGGATGCTGCGATCGTCGGCCCAGAGGGTGACAGTGCGCCCAGCGTAGGCCTGGCCGAGTTTGATGCCGGAGTTACTGGGCAGGTTCAGCCTTCCACCCGGCGGCACCACGGCTTCCCACTCGATAGCAGTGATATCCAACTCGGACAGCACCGTTTTGGCGCTGGGTGTCACGAGTTCAGCCGGGATACGGGGCGGCAGGCCCACCGCTGGGACCGGTACTGGCATCGACGGATGCGGGGCAGCCGCCGCGCTGGGCCGGAACACCGACACGGGCGTAGCCATTTTCAAGGATTGGTGCGGCCGTTGATGGTTATAGGCATGCACCCAGCCGTCGATCGCGGCCTGGGCGGTGCTCTGGTCGGCGAAGGCGCCCACGCGGTCGAGCAGTTCGGTCCGCAAAGTTTTGTGCCAGCGCTCAATTTTCCCAGTTGTGGTTGGAGAGCGCGGTTTGGTCAGCCGCGGTGTGATGCCGTTTTCTCGGCAGACATCCCAGGTTTTGTTTTGTCAAGCCGCTGTGGTGCGGTGGTGTGCCCAGGCACGGTCTTCGTCGTAGATGGTTCGGGTTTTGAGGCAGCCGTGGAGGATGCCGACGAGGCGGTTGGATAGTTGGCGTAGGGCAGCATGGTGGCCGATGTTGCGTGCGCGCATTGTGTCGTAGTAGGCGCGGGCACCCGGTGAGCCGCGCAATGCGCAGATGGCCCATTGGTGCACGGCGTCGCCTAGTCGGTCGTTTCTGGCGTGGCGGGCCAGAACCGTCTTCTTGGTCCCGGAGGCGCGGGTGACCGGTGAGGTGCCGGCGTAGTTTTTGCGAGCTTTAGCGCTGGCGTAGCGGTCGGGGTCGTCGCCGAATTCGGCCAGGATCCTGGCGCTAAGGATCACGCCGAGACCGGGCTGACTGGTGTAGATGGTCGCATCAGGATGTTCGCCTATACGCTGGGCCACCACCTGGCCAAGGGTGTCGATCTCGTTGTTAAGGGCGGTGATCAGTCGGACCTCAGCAACGACGATGGCGGCGAAAGCCTGTTGCACCGCTGCTGGTTGACGCAAAGCTGGTGCTTGTAGAACGGCTTGGATCTTGGCTGCTCGCGCCTCGATGTTGTGCCGGCGCGCCTTCCGAAGCGCTGCAACAATCTTCGCTTTCGACAGTCGCGCTGCGCTGTCGGGATCAGAGGCGATCTGTAGCAGTGCCAACGTATCTGGGGCGTCGAGGTCGTCGAAAGCGGCAATAGCCGCGGGAAAGTATTCGCGGAGGGCGCTGCGCAGGCGCAGCACATGCCGGGTCCGATCCCAGATCATCGTTTGGTGGCTCCGGGCGACCAGTTTCATCGCCTCGCTAGTCGTGGAGTCAGCCGCGACCGGCCGGTGATGGGCGCGGTCCAGGCGCACAATCTCGGCCAGCACGTGCGCGTCACCGGGATCGCTTTTAGCGCCGGACGTGCCGTGGCGTTGCCGATAGCGGGCGGTCGACATCGGATTGATCGCAAACACCTCGTACCCAGCGGCGACCAACGAGACAACCCAGGGTCCACGATCGGTCTCAATACCGATCTTTACCCGTGCGGCGGCGTCCGCCGGCGTCAGGCTGCTCCACTCGGCCGGCATGCCCCCGGCGATCAGCGCGTGAAGACGAGCAACACCATCCAAGCCTTCCGGCAAGCGCCGACGCACCAGCCGCCGGCCCTGCTCGTCGACGATCTCAACATCATGGTGCGGTCGGCCTGCGGCGCGGTAAAGGTGTTGCCACCAACCCGTTTCCGCAGGCCGCCGTCCCGAACCGGACGTGCGGGTTGGCCCCGCATCCGGCTCTCCACAAGTCTTTTTGGGCGTTGTGTTCGTTAACTCGTGCTGGGCCATGGCGAAGGAATCGTTGTTCCCCGTGGGCGGTAGCGCGTGGTGGCCACCGATCCGGGGTTGAACAGCGCTACTTCGCCGTCGCGTGGCCACCATCCGCCGTCGCAGTAGCGGCGGCGTAGTTCTTTCCATCCGGCATGAAGGTGTTTGCGTCGTAGCCATCCGAACACCTGACGCCATACGATCATGCGCAGGTATTGGAAGGCGTGACTGGATACCCCAGGGCGGAAGTAGGTGGTCCAGCCCCGCAGCGCAAAGTTGAGTTTGTGCAGCAGGACTGACAGCGGCAAGCTGACGTTCATCCGGCAGATCGCCTTGGTCTTGCCTTTGATCGACCGCAAGGCCTTCTTGGCAGGATAGTTATAGACGTATCGCCGGTTGGTTCCCCGTTTCTGGTGACGCTGGATACGCCATCCCAAGAAATCAAGGCCCTCATCAATATGGGTGATTATCGTCTTGTCCTGGGACAACCGTAATCCCATGGTGGCCAAGACCTCTGTTACTTCGGGAAGCAGCGTTTCAGTGTGCGTCTGAGTTCCCGAGACCACGATCACGAAGTCGTCCGCGTACCGGAGAAGCCGGTAGTTGGGCAGCCCTTTCTGACGGCGCGTCCACCGCTGTTTCGTGGTGGATTGCGCTCCGCCCGGGGCCTTCGCGAAGTGCTCGTCCAATACCGATAAGGCCACATTGGACAGTAACGGAGAAAGGATTCCGCCTTGCGGGCTACCAACATCGGTGTCCTTGAAGACGTCACCTTTGGTGAGGATGCCAGCCTTCAAGAACGCCTTTACCAGTGCGAGCACCCGCTTATCTCCAACTCGGAGTCGCACCCGGTCCATCAAGGCCGGATGCGAGATCTCATCGAAGCACGCCGTGATATCGCCTTCCAGCACCCATTCATAGGTCTTGGATGTCAGGAAGACCGTCTCGGCGATAGCGTCATGCGCGCGGCGGCCAGGCCGGAAACCGTACGAGCACGGCATGAAATCCGCCTCGAAAATCGGCTCCAGCACCAGTTTCAGGGACCCTTGCACCACGCGGTCAGCGATAGTTGGGATGCCTAGCCGACGTTGCTTATGCGACCCAGGCTTTGGAATCATCCGCTCCCGCACCGGCAACGGCCGGAAGCTGCGGGATTTCAGCTGCTCCCGCAGCTCGGCGAGGAATACATTCACGCCGATCCGGTCCCGGATGAAGCCAACGGTGTGCCCGTCCACTCCAGCCGAGCGTGCACCCTTGTTACCCGCCACCCTTGCCCAGGCCATCAACAGGAACCTGGGGTCTACGACGAGGTTGAACAAATCATCGAACCGACGAGCATGATCGTCGTTCGCCCAACGATGCAGTTTGGTTTGGATCTCCAGTACCTGGATCTCAGCCCGCATCAGGGCCGACTCCAGTTCGTCAGTATTCACCAGCGAATCTCCTGATATTCCAACACTTTCACTACTGACTTGCTGGCTCTCTTCGCCATGTGACCGGCTTTCCCGGCCTCGGACTACTACAGAGCCTCCGCCCCAACCGGCGTCCACAGCAGACGGCGCGCCTGCCCTCACCTGCACACTGGCTGCCCACAGGTAAGGGCGACACCGGTTGGTTCCCACGTTCATCACGAAATCGATCGACGGGTGAGGCGTCCGGCTCTACCCCTGCGGCATCGCCATGGTTACGCCGCAGGCATTCACCATGGCCTCCCGGCTGCTGAACACATGACAGCCAAGGAGTTCCCTGCCAACGGAAGGCGGCAGGTACGCACCGCGCCCAGCCCATATCCGCCAGATTTGAGCTGGTGGGCCGTTAAGGGGCGTCAGACACCGATTTCTTGCGTACACCTTCCCGTCTCGCTAACCGGGCCCGCAGTGTCTGGCAGTACCACCACGTCCCGGCGTTGTCAGGGCTGCTCCCACCCTTCCTGGCGTCTCCCAGGTCAGGCTGCCCCCAGCTTCACCCAGCCGCTGCGACGGCCAGGAGGAAGAGGTCTCTCACCTCCACTCGATTTCGCGCGCTTCGTGGCGCACGTGATCCTCGGCCCAGTCATCGCCAACAAACAACATCGCTCACCTCACTGCAGGTACCGATACGACTGCTTAGAGGAGATAACCGACGATCTCATGGTCAGGTGCTCACCGAATGAGCCAGGGCACGCCATCCCAGCAGTGGTTGATCCCCTCACGACCAGCGGGCGCACGGTCTGCCGAAAGACCTCAACCTGGGTCCGATCCGGAAAGTGCTGACCCGCCAGCCGCTACCGATGTCGAGCCTGCCGTAAAAGCAGGCTCGACAGAACCCATGAGATCCGCTCGAAGAGCACCTCGGCCGGCAGCGGTTTGGTGAATCTGCAAGTGAATTGTTTTCCGTTATCTGTCAACACTTCCGAAGGGACTCCGTATCGGGTCAGCGCCTCGGTGAATGCCTGGCAGACCGTCCGGGCCGACGGCTGGGACACCACCTGCGCCATAACGACGAAGCGCGAGTGGTCGTCGATCCCGGTGACCAGCTTGCATTCCCGGCCCCCGGCCAGGTAGATGCAACCCGGCGAGCCCATCAGCCTCATACCGGGCAAGCCACGAATACAGCGACTGCCGCGAAGCACCCGCCTGACGGGCCGCGACCGCAACCGGAGCGCCTTCCAGCACTTGCAGAACAGCCCGATAACGATGCTCCACAAGCCACTCCAGCCCGCCACCGTCATCGCGGCCATTCACCGTCATGCATAAACGAACGAGTGAATCTTGTTCGCGATGTGGTGGAGTGGAGTCGCCAAGGATGTCCCGGACCTGTCAAGACTCAGGCCGAGCCAACACGTTCAACATGTCCGAGGACCTCACACCACGAGGACTTTCCGCTGACCGTTGACACACGTGGGTTCGGTTACGGCCTGGCAGAGCGCTCTCAGAATGCTCTTATCAGTCAGTGGGACCTGAGTGGTTCCGGAGAGTGCCACATGCAAATGTATGAGGGTGGTGAATGGCGGTGAGCAAAAGCATCCGAACCGTTCGGGCTTCGGACGCGTGTATTGGTTGTAAGCAGAGTCTGTTCACGGCCATATCGCTTCCTGGCCCTGACCAACGTTCTGTTGCGAAAGATCTTGTCGAGGCGTTTCGTGACATAGCCTCGGCCGTCGAAAGGTCGATCATGCTGAACCGAAGAATGTTCACCCGCGGAGCCATCGTTTTGGCCGTGGCCAGCCCGCTGATGATGGCGGGCCAGCCTGCCGCAGTCGTCGTGGAACCCGGCCAGCAAGCCGGCACACCCGGGCACACAGTCCACGCCGGGCACGGGAGCTGATCTCCCGACCGTCACCGGATGCACTGCAGCACGGCGGCTGGTGACACGGTCTTGTTCGCGAGCGGCGCCCTGAAGCGGTGTCAACGACCATCTCGAGCTCCGCGCGACCCGGCAGCTTAAAGAATCCCTGAACCCTGACAGCGCAGCGATTCCGAGCGTTTCACGATCACAGCGCCGAACGCCAAGATGACGAAGACTCGATGCAGTTACCGTTTCGGGCGGTCCGCCGGAGAACCGACGTGCTCGGCTCGAAGCGGGGCTGGCGTCAGCTCCGGTTCAGCGTGTAGATCCAATCGAGGCCGTCTTCGCCAGCACAGTCAAGGTGCTTGGCGCGCAAGAACCCGACCCGTACAGCGACGCGTAGAGAAGAGGTGTTGTCAGGCCGGATGCGGGCTATGAACGGGTGATCTGGCAGATACGTGGTTGCCCAACCCACCCACCACGGCTGTCGCCGACTCCGGAGCCATGCCGCCGCCCCGCGCGGATGGGTCAAAGCGGTAGAACAGATTGAGGACCTTGCGGCCGTGGAAATGCATGAACTTGTTGGCTCACGTGATAGAAGGGAAGAAACCATGAAAGATCTCCGCAGAAGGATTTTGGCAGTGGGCGTGACAGCCATCTTGGCGTTCGCCGGCGCGGGTGAAGCTTCGGCCGTGGAGGTGCCACCGGCAATTCAGAGCGTCTGGCACGAAGATGGTTTTCTGGAGGTTCGCTACAACGGCGAGTTGTGGTATTACACCTTGCCCGATGCGCCATACGGCAGCGGCCGGCTGGTGGACACCGGCTGGGGCGGGACCTCACTCGTCGCGATCGTCGCTCAGAACTACTTCGTCGAGGTCAAAGGCGATCATCTGCGGTTGTGGAACGTTGACCGGTCGAACGGCGGCTTTCGGGTCGTCGGCTACCGGCACATGGATACCGGCTGGTCGAATGCCAGGTTGATCGCCGGAGTGGGCCTCACAACCGGCGCCGGGTTCATCGAGGTCAACACCAGGGGTGAACTGGTCCTCTGGGCATTCGAACACAGGAACGGCGTTCCTTACATCTACTTCAACGGAGTTCTGTCGGGCTGTTGCTGGGGAAATGTTCGCCAGATTGCTGGTCACTCCAACGCAAGTAAGTTCGTGGCGATCGATACATATGGTCATCTTTGGGATTACGAGCTCCGGGACACCTCGCTAGGAAACGGCTGGGTCCACGGCACATGGAAGATGTCCGGGTGGGGAAACGTCCGGCTGCTGGGCCCAGGTGGGCGAGGGCCATCGTTTGCCTCGGTGCGGTACGACGGCCAGCTCGTGCAATGGAAGGAGGTTTTCTATCCTCCCTCGAATTTTAACTACGGTCCCTATTACAAGGACTACGGCTGGGGCAACGCCCGTTTGCTCGGCTAGCCTCAGCCGAGGCTAAACATGTTTTAACCTTGGACGTTGACTCGAAAATGAACCTCCGGTCCAGGTCAGGCTGTTGTGGGCTGGATGGTGACGGTGAGGCCGAGGCGTTCGAGTTGGGCGATGGCGCGGCGGCGTTGCCGGTCGGGGTTGTCGCGGTTGATGAAGTAGTTGACGCCGAGGTCTTCGTAGGGCGTGTGCCGTTCGAGGATGTGCCAGATCGCGATCAGGATGCTGTGCGCGACAGCGGATTGCGCGCGTTTGCCGCCGCGGCGCGCGGCGATGCGCCGGAACTGGGCGTTGGCGTAGGAGTCTTTCTTGCGGATCGCTGATAGTGCTGCGATGCCGAGGGCTGCTTTGAGCCACTTGTTGCCGGGCTGTGTGCGGCTGGGTTTGGCTTTGCCGCCGGTCTTGTTGTTGCCGGGGCAAAGCCCTGCCCAGGAGGCCAGCCGTGCGGCGGTGCTGAAACGCTGCATGTCCGTGCCGATCTCAGCGATGATGACCTGCGCGGAGCGTGGGCCGATCCCGCCGACGGTGTCCAGCAGCTCAACCTCAGCCATGTAGGGTTCGATCTCTGTCTCAATGCGCAGGTCGAATTCAGCGAGCATCGTGTCGAGGAAATCTATGTGCCGCAACAGAATACCGGCCAGGAAGGCGTGATGATCGTCGAACCTGCCAACCAGTGCGTCTTGCAGGGCGGGCAGCTTCTTGCGCAGCGTGCCGACGGCCAGCCCGGCCAGGACCTGTGCGTCACGCTCCCCGCCAATCAGCGCCTCGATCATCTTACGGCCGGACACACCGAAGATATCGGTGACCACAATGGACAGTTTGACCCCGGCGTCCTCAAGCAGCTTCTCCATGCGCTGCTTCTCGCGCATCCGTTCGGCCAACAGCAGCGTGCGCCGCCGGGTCAGATCCCGCAGGCGGCGGATCGGTTGCGGCGGAATGAAACTCGGCTGGACCAGGCCATGCGCGACCAGATCAGCGATCCATTCAGCGTCGGCCATATCGGTCTTGCGTCCCGGCACCGCCTTCATATGCCCAGCGTTAAGAAGCCAGCATTCGAACTGCGTTTCCAGCAAGAAAAACACCGGTTTCCAATAAGTCGACGTCGACTCCATGCCGACCAGGGTTACCCCATGCTCCGATAACCATGCCGACAGTTCCAGCAGGTCCTTGGTAGTCGTGCCGAACTTGCGCATGTGCATCGTCCAGCCCTTGCGCTGGCCCGGTATCCGCACGCACGCAACCAGTGACGCCTTAGCGATGTCTAGGCCTGCGGCCCGTTCCACCACCACATCGATCCCCATACCAGCTCCGTCCTCACGCGACAGACAAAAGTGTGACGGCCGTCCGGGCGGGAGAGATATGTATCAAGACGTGGACTCACGTGCTCACAGCAACAATTCAGGGCACCTGCCCTCACTCCCGCGTCCGATTATTCACTGGCTCGCAGCACCAACGTTCTTTACGACGTCTACCCGGACGGCCGTCACCACACCATTTTCACGGATTCAGGACAGCCGCAACGCGGCGCGGATAGATTATTCATAACGTTGTCCAGGTGCGGTAGATCTCTAGTGCCGTGTCACGCAGCTTTCATCGTGTAACCCGGTTCTCGGATTCGTGAGTTGGGTGCGAAGTTGGTCTTTGGCCGGGTGCGGCGATTTCGCCATCGGATGTAGGCGCCGATCGCTGCGTCTTGCTCACCGTGGGTGCGGTGGTCGGTGCCGTTGAGGGCGAAGTAGCGCAGGGCCGCGAACTCGCATTCGTTGGGTAGCCGGGACGCATTGCTG
Source organism: Micromonosporaceae bacterium (assembly GCA_003543035.1). Taxonomy (GTDB): domain Bacteria; phylum Actinomycetota; class Actinomycetes; order Mycobacteriales; family Micromonosporaceae; genus Rhizocola. Next base: position 11,764 of record DPJL01000294.1, read on the forward strand.
CGCCCCGGCCCCCTCAGAACCGGCCATGCCCGGTTTCCAGGCAACCGGCTCAAGCAAGCCCAAAGGCTCACAGACGGACAGAAGCGCTGGTTCCCTTGTCGCCGTTGATGTTCCGGCGGTGGCAGTGGAGTGCATGAGACGCAGTGCGGCGCGTTCGTCCGGTGTACCAGCACCCCACACGGTGATCGCGCGTTTGCCGATCGCGGTGCGGAGGCCCTTAAGCCACCGTTCCCATTCGTGTGGGTGTTGTGGCTGCTGGTCGGCGTGCAGTAGCAGTCCCCGGCATAATGGGCAGCGACCGCGTTGTAGGCGTAGGAGCCTGAGCATGGCGCTGCTGACGGGAAGTTTGCTGCGGCGACGCCGCTGGTTCCAGTAGTCGGTCAGCGACGGGTCATCTGGGGACGCCCCGCCTTGTACCATCCGATGCCGGACGATCGTTGTCCAGGCGAACTTACGCAGGTAGTAGCCGGAGTCCCGGCCGCCAAACACTCACCTGTCCCGTCTGGACGGGTTGAACTCGCCGAAGTACCGGGCGTACGTGCATCGGTGCGCGAGCGGCGACATTCCGCAGGGCGGACGTGGCGGGAATCCTTGCCCGGCACGCCCCCGCTGCGGCGCGGATGAACGACTTCTGCTGGCGGCTGTTCGACGGCGACATCCACGCGGAGTATCCCGGCCCATAGTTGGGTCCCCGCGATTCCAGTTCGTTGTACAGCGTGACCTGCGAACGCGGTGCCTGGTTCAGGTGCCGGGCACCGCGACGCTCAATCCAACAGAGATGCTCAGGAGCGGCAGTATGAAGCGCCCGTCGGCACCGACGTCGACCGACT
>DPJL01000290.1 GCA_003543035.1 Micromonosporaceae bacterium
GGCCGGTCTGGGGTTCGGCGGCGTCGAGGTTGACACCGTCCTGTCCGGCCAGCCTGGCACACCCGGCGGCGCTCTGGCGGGGCAGGTCAACCTCCGCGCCAAGGGCGACACCGACATCACCGGAATCCAGCTGCTCCTGGTGGCCAATGGCGCGCTGGGCGAGGTCGAGCTGGCCCGCTATCCGGTCAGCGGTCACCTCAACCTCGCTTCCGGGATGTCGCGGGCGGTGCCGTTCACCATCACGCTGCCCGGCCATACCCCGTTCACTGTCCTTTATGGACAGCAGCTCCCCAGCATTCAGGTCGGGTTGCGCACTGAGGTCGCGGTGTCCTCCGGCAGCGGCAAGACCGACTTCGACCCGGCTCGCATCGATGCTCTGCCGGCTCACCAGCACATCGTGGACGCTCTGGGCACCATCGGCTCGCGGTTCGCTCGCAATGAGCTCGGGCCCGGCACCGCCTCCGGCTTGAATGTCCCGGTGGCACAAGCGATTACGTTCTACGCCCCGATCCCCGAAGGCCAGCAACCGGGCCCGCATATCCCGCAGATCGTCTTCCTCTTCGCCGGCGACGGGCAGCACCTCACGGTTGTCGCGGAGCTGGCCGGGCGCCCCGGCTCAGGTGACCGGCACGAGCTGACAGCCGCCGATATCGAGCGGTTGAACGCCGAGGAAAACGGCTGGGTCGGCGAAGTGGACCGCTGGGTCACCAACATCTTGGACAAGCTTTCGCAGCCCGCGCCCAGCGCGCCCGGCGTGTTCATGCAACCCGGACAGCCCCAGGCCTCCTACGGTGCCCCGGTTCAGAAGGGCTATTCATACAGCGGTCACCAGAGCTACAAGACATCCGGATATCGCGGCAGGCCGAGCATGGGCGGAGCCATCGCGGCCGGTGTCGGTGGCGCGGCACTGGGCTTCCTCGGCGGCATGGTCATCGGCGATATGATCGGCGACGCCTTCGCGCCCGATGCCACCGACGCGGCTGCCGGTATGGAAGACCCGGGTATGGCCGATGCCGGTGGGTATGAGGACGCCGGTGGCTTCGACGACTTCGGCGGCGGCTTCTCCGAATTCTGAGTCCCCACAAGCGTTAGGACCCGCAATGGTCAAATTCCTGCTGTGGCTGATCCTGCTGATCATCTGCTGGCCGCTGGCTCTGCTGGTCCTGATCCTCTACCCGATCATCTGGCTGATCATGTTGCCGTTCCGGCTCATCGGCATCACCGCCAACGGCCTGTTCGCACTCCTTAAAGGCATCCTTGCCCTACCAGCGCGCGTCCTTCGAGGCCCAACGGCTGTTGCAAAATAGCTTCAGGTAGGCGAACCTCATAGGAAAATTTCTTCCATGAGGGAGTTGATCCATGGATCGAAGAAACGCCTTACGCCTGGCGCTCGCCGGTGCCGCGGCATCGGCGGGTGTTGTCGCCGAAGCGCCAGCGATCGCCAAACCAAAGCCCACTCCCCCGCCGCGTGATGTGGTCTATCGCAAGTGGAGCAGCGATGCCGACTTCGCGACCGGTGCCGCAGCGGGCGTCGGCATCTCCGGCGGCGCACTGATGTTCAACAGTGCGATCGGGCAACGTACCTACACCGACCCGTTCACCGGCAGTACAGGCAGCTACGACTACGCGACCTGGACCTCGCCCGAGGTGCAGCTTGGTTTCGCGGCAACCGAAGCGATTGCGTCGTGGACGGCGAGTACGCCGGGTGGGAGTTGGGTTGAGATCGAAATGCGTGGCGTCACCGCGCTCGGTAACACCACTGTCTGGTACACCCTGGGCCGTTGGGCGGCCGACGACACGGTCATCGCCCGCACCTCAGTCCCCGCTCAGTCTGATTTGGACGGACGTGTCGCCATCGACACCTTCATCGCCGCGGCGGGCCACGGCTTGACCCGATGGCAGTTGCGAGTGACGTTGCTGCGCCCAGTCGGGACCACGGTCATCCCGCAAGTCCGCTCAGTCGGTGCGGTCGCCTCGAAACTGCCCGCGCCCGGATCCGTTGTCGCGAGCACACCCCAGACCGCACAAGGCGTTGTCCTTGCGGTGCCGCAATACTCGCAGAGCATCCATCAGGGCGAGTATCCACAGTGGAACGGCGGCGGCGAAGCTTGGTGCAGCCCGACTTCGACCTCGATGGTGGTGGCCCATTGGGGCACCGGGCCGACACCTGGCGACTATGCATGGGTCGATCCGTCCTACCCCGATCCTTGGGTGGACTATGCGGCTCGCAACACCTATGACAGCAATTATGCGGGTACCGGAAACTGGCCCTTCAACACCGCATATGCCGGCCGATTCGGGCTCGAGGGCTTCGTCACCCGCTTGCGCTCGCTCAACGAGGCGGAGCGATTCATCGCCGCGGGCGTGCCGTTGATCTGTTCGCTGTCGTTCAAGAAGAACGAGATCCCCGGCCTCACCTATGGCACAAACGGTCACCTGCTCGTGCTGGTGGGATTCAGTGCCACCGGCCAGCCTGTGCTCAACGACCCGGCCGCGGCAAGCAATGCCGCCGTGCGTAAGACAGTGGGACGGGCAGAGTTCGAAGCGGCCTGGCTCAACACGAGCGGCGGCATCGTCTATGTAATCCATCCGGCTTCGGTGGCGCTGCCCGCCGCCCCGACCCAGCCGAACTGGTGAAGAGATAGTGGTGGGACCAGCAGGGGTGCGCCAAGCTGGTCCCACCCTCTTCAGCGACGACGGTCCAAAATTCGTCACAGTGATGTTTTCCCATCGACTGACGCCTCTAGAGCATGAAACATTTAACTTTCTTTCTAGTCCTGCTATTAGGAATCGGTGCGCTGCCCACTCCCGCTGTCGCCGCCGCCACTCCTATCCAGATCTACGGTGCGTGGCACTGTAGCGACGACTTCTGCACGTGGGGCAAAGTCCGTTCGGTAGCCGAATTCGACAGCCAGAACCATTGGCTGATCGACCGCGGCAACGGTCAGCCCTCGGTCAACGTGGTCGTCCTCAGCTTCGTCAACCCGCTGAAGCTGCTGAACCAGACCACGGACGCGACCACACTCAACGGCATACCCAGAGGGATGACGCCCGAGATCGTCAACTACTTCACCTCCCGGGGCGTCCGGGTCATGCTCTCCATCGGCGGCATCACCTATACGGATGACTGGGACGCCGCGCTGACCACCAGCGGGACGCTGCTAGGCCAACGGGCCGCGGCGGCCGCCACCCAGCTTGGCGTGGGCATCGAGATCGACTATGAGCAGAACACGGATCCGAACCTGACCGCGTTGCAGGATTTCATCAACGCCTACCGCGCGGTACATCCCTACAACGCGTCCGGCTCCGATCCACGCGCCCGCTTGACGATCGACGTCGCAGCCGGCGACCGTTGGCTGATTGCGTTGAACCGCAAGGCAACCGCGGACTGGCTGCGCACCGACACACCGGTGCTCGACTACGCCAACGCCATGGTTCCCGCGCGGCAGCCGTCGGTCTCGGCGGCCCAGGCCAACTGGCAGGAGCACATCGACGGCAAACCTCAGTACAACCCGCCGGTACCGCCGCTCGCCCCGGCCAAGTTCACTGGCGGGCTTTACGTCGCCTATGGACGCTCCCCTCTGCCCGAGTGCAACAACTTCGCCAACTCGGTGCAGAAGGCGACCGCGCCCTTCGTGCAATCCGCTGCCCCTAACGGAGCCGGAGTGACCTCAGGCCTGCTCGGCTTCATGTTCTGGGCCGCGGAAAAGCCTTCCACCCGAGGCATCGGCACTTCACCGCCCAACACCTGTGAGGGCGGAATGGGCGTCGCCGCAAGCACTTTCGGCATTCAGATCCCCATGCCGCCGTTGCGGCAGAGCTGATCGCGCATAGAAAAGGCGACATCCCGACGCCGCGCACCGACGCCGGGATGTCGCAGGAAAGTGTGTTACTTAAGCGCGGTATGCGTTCCACGCGTTGAGCATCCGAGCCGCCTGCCCAGCGGTGAACTGGAACATGCAGTCGTCCTCGGTGTAATCCATGAAGTTGTTGATCGGGTCAGCACCCGGGGCGGTGCAGGTGTCCCGGCCGGCCGGGCAACCGAAGGCCGGCGAAGCCTCCGCCGGAGTGTCCGACACCTGGTCGCCCTTACCCTTACAGCCACCCTGGAAGGTGTGGTAAAGGTGCAGCCAGTGACCGATCTCGTGGGTCGCGGTGTCGCCACCGTCGTAGGGGTCAGCCGTGCCGCCCGGAACCGACTCGGCAAGGATGACCACACCGTCGGTCGTGTTCATCTTCGACTTCGGGAAGGTGGCCCAGCCCAGCAGATCATCGCTGAGCAGTCCGGAGTAGATGTTCAGGGTGCCGGCTCCACCGGTGCGAAGCGCCGCCTTCATGTCCCTCTCGGTCGACGAGCCGTAGACGATGGGGTACCACGCCGGGTTGGTCACGCGATTGATGGACTGCAACGAGAACTGGAACGCTGTCGCAGCACCACCGGTGGCGCCGGAGAACGACTGGTTGAGCACGTCAATCTGATCATTGATCAACGAATCCGGGATATTGCCGTTGGCCCTGGTCCCGTCCTCGGAGATCACGTGGAACACCACCGGAATGGTGACGATCGCCCCCGCCTGCACGCCCATTCCCGCGTCGTACTTGTCCCGCAGCCGCAATGCGGCGGCTAGGTTCTTCTCCCGAGAAGCCGCTTCGGTTTCGCTGATCTCGTTCGGGTCGTGCTTCGCCGCTCCGCCCGGCTTCGCCTTGGCGTTCGCCGCGGCATCCGCCGGCTCGACACAGATCTCTTCGCCACCCACGCCGGCGGCCACAGTGGCCGAGGCTGGGTTGAAGGCAAAGACGGCTGCCGCAGCGAGGGCCGAAATGCCGACCGCGCTGAGGGTGCGCCTCAGATTCATCGAATCACCTCTCTTGTCGCAGCACGGATGGGGTTCTCCGCGCCGCACCTCCTGATGTGTGCAGGACGTTAGAGACGATCGTGTGAGTTCGTAATGATACGTTCGGATGAGTCACTGTAAGTGACTGTCCACATTGGAACTAGCGGTGAGTGAGCAGCGCCGCAGCCGATCCGGTCCTGGTCATCCGTTGCCATCGCAGGCGATTACCCACCAAAGCGGTCACCGCAGACTGCACCACCACGAGATACATCAACTGGCGGTAGACAATCTGCTGGAAGGCGATGGACCACAAGGGGCGCAAAGGTTCCCGGTCCAATTTCAGAGCCACCGCGGCCGTGAAGGTCTGCAAAGCGAGCAGGCCTAACCAGGCGAGTGCCATCTGGTACCAAGGAAGAAAAAGAAGTCCATAAACCGCGAAGACATCGACAGCCGGTGCCGCCAAGGGCAGACCGACTTGAAAGATAGCTAGATATAGCAGCCCTCGCCGCAGGCCGTTGCGGCGCTCCACGAGCGCGCGGCGATGCTTCCACATCGCTTGCATCGTGCCGTAGCACCAGCGATAGCGTTGCCGCCAAAGCTGTTTGAGCGTCGACGGCGCTTCGGTCCACGCGATGGCGTGCTCCTCATATGTCACCCGCCACCCGGCCCGCAGCACGGCCATGGTGAGGTCGGTGTCCTCGGCAAGCGTGTCAGAGGAAACGCCGGCGACCTGGTGCAGGACGTCGGCGCGAAATGCTCCGACCGCGCCCGGGATGGTGGGCATGCACTTGGCGACGTCAAAGAATCGACGGTCGAGGTTGAAGCCGATCACGTATTCAAGATGCTGCCAGCGGCCCAGGAAACCCTTACGGTTGGCCACTTTGGTGTTGCCCGCAACTGCACCGACAGCCGGATCGGCAAACCCCTGTACGAGGTTGTAGATGGTGTCCCGCTGAAACACGGTGTCGCCGTCGACCAGCACCAGGATCTGCCCGCGGGCAATCCGGATCCCGGTGTTCAGCGCGACCGGCTTACCGGCGTTCTCCTGCCTGACCACTCGGACCCCGCGTAATCGCATCCGCTCTACGATTTCTGCTGTCCCGTCAGTCGAGCCGTCGTCGACGACAATGACCTCCAGATAGGGATAGTCACTGGCCAACAGCGAACGCACAGTCGCCGCAATATTGGCGGCCTCGTTGTAAGCGGGCACGATCACCGACACCGGGTCGAGGATTTCGGCACGCCGTCGGGACCATCGCTGCCGCACTCGACGTAGGTGCATCCGGACCGCGATGAGCTGCACCAGCAGGCGGATGGCGGCAAGTCCTAGAGCGATCCCCAGCAGCCAGGCGATGCCTTGGGTGACCCAGCTCGCCACCGTCTGAGCCCACCGCAGCGCATCTCCGCGCAACTTCACGCTTGCGTCGGCCGGCACATGTGCCGACGGGACCCCCACGGCGCCAGTGATGGTGCGGAACGTGTAGCCCTGTGCCTTGAGTTGTGGGATCAACTGCTCGAGTGCATCAACGGTTTGAGCGCGGTCGCCGCCGCCGTCATGCATGAGCACCACGGCGCCCTTGCCCGCTTCCGGTGTCGCCGCCTTGAGGACCTGCGGAACACCCGGCCGTTGCCAATCCTTGGTGTCCAGGTCGGAGAGAACAGCCACGTAGCCGAGCTGACCCACCTCCCGCAGCGTCGCGTAATCCGCATCGGTTAGAGCGTCAGGGCCGGCCGAGAACGGCGGCCGGAAAAGGGTGGTCTGGAACCCCGTCGCTCCCGCGATAGCGTTGCCGGTCAACGCAATCTCGAGACTTCGCCGCCAAGCCGGTGTCGCCGCGAGCTCGGCGTGGGTGAACGTGTGCGATCCGAGCTCGTGGCCCTCGGCGGCAATCCGGCGAGCGATATCTGGATGCTCGTTGACTCGGGCGCCGATGACGAAAAACGTCGCCTTGGCATCGTGCTTGGCCAGGATCTCCAGGATGCGCGGAGTCCAAATTGGATCGGGGCCGTCGTCGAAGGTGAGGGCAATCGTCTTCGCCGGAATGGTGCGGCTCTGAGGTTTTGCCTCATCCATTCGAATCAGCGGACCTCCTTCTAGTACCCCTTCAGGCACTGAATGGGTCTCGCCGGGTGGCTGCGGCCGGCCCGATCCACCGAGCACCCCGCCGGCGTACCCGTTGAGGGTCAATAAGCCAAGCAGCACAACGAGTCCGAGCAGAAGCAGCACCCAATGGGCTCGCGGCTGCTTGGCACGTGCACGCCGCTGCGCGACATGTCGCGCCATCCCTTATGGCTTTCCGGGGGTCTTGCTCGGCCGGCCGTGACTGTTGCCGTTCCCATTGCCCGGCCCGGTCGCGGTGACCGAGGGTTGAGGCGCGGGCACACTCACGGTTGGTTTGGCAGCGGGCGCCTTGGATGATGTGGGCTGCGTCACAGCCGCGGGCGTGGGAACTGTGCCTTCCAGGTCACCTTGAGCGGTGTCGGGCCAACCGGGCAAACGCACCGGCGCACCGGACAGCAACCCGGCCGTCAGCATTATCAAACCGACCACGAGAAGCACCCCGAGCCCGCTGCCCAGCACAATGGCAGCGCGCCTACGCCTGCCGGTGTGATCCACAAAAACGGGTCTTCTCATCGCCTCGCCGGTTCTTCCTGTGCATCGCGGGCAATCCGCGACGGTATAACAGCGCTGTCTGCCTGCGCTCTGTCACACCTTCGTGGCCCCCTAGCGCGACAGGTAGCTTTTGCGTGCACAATCAGTGGCCGTCGGAAGGACGACCGTTAGTGACCGAGACCATGCCGAACGCCGCGATGCCAGATGACCTGTCATCCGCGGTCGAAGCAGCTCGCCATGGCGACGAAACGGCGTTCCGGCAGCTTTATCGGGCCATCCAGCCCGGGCTGCTGCGATATCTGCAGGTGCTGGTGGGGGGCGACGCCGAAGACGTGGCATCAGAGACTTGGCTACACGTGGTGCGAGATCTGCGGACCTTCAAGGGCGATGGGATGGGATTCCGCCGTTGGGCGGTAACCATTGGCCGGCACCGAGCGCTGGACCATCTACGCCGCCACCAACGCCGCCCGGTTGTTGCCATCCCGGTCGAGGCTTTGGTGGATCTTCCTGGTACCGAAGACACCGCGACATCGGCAATGCAGACGATTTCGACCGATGCGGCGCTCTCGATGATCGCGTCGTTGCCACCGGACCAGGCGGAGGCGGTGCTGCTGCGGGTGGTGATCGGGCTCGACGCCGAGTCGGCTGCTCAGGTCCTCGGCAAGCGCTCAGGAGCCGTGCGAACGGCGGCCTACCGCGGGCTGCGCCGCCTGAACGAAACCTTCAGCCGGACTCCAGGTGAGAACGGTGAGTGACACAGAGCATGGGCCGCGACGCTGAAGGGGATGAGATGAACGAGTACCCACAAGATCTGGATCGCGAGACCGCCGAGCAACTGCTCGACGGTGCTGACGCGACCCATCGTGTGGGCATCGGGGCGCTCTCCCACCTGCTCGCCAGTGCGGCCGCCCCGGCCAAGCCGCACGAGCTTGCCGGTGAAAACGTTGCGGTGATGGCCTTCCGCGCGGCAAAGATCGCGCAGAAGAGCGGGTTCCCCTGGCGGCGTCTACTCACCTTCAAAGCGATTGCCGCAGGCGTTGCGGCGGTTGCCGTGGGTGGTTTGGCTTTCGCGTCGACCACAGGCATCATTCCCGGGCCCTTCAAAATGGATCCGCCGCCGGTGCCCTCGCGCAGTACGACTTCTCCGACGTCTGGGCACGAGACCACCACCAGTCCGACGCCGGCCGAGACGGGTGCCTCGGCTCATCCGTCTCCACCGAGCGAGGCGCTGCATGGACTGTGTCAGGCTTACCTCGCCAAACCGCCTGGTGAGAGAGGCAAAGCGCTGGAGAGTCCGGCGTTCAGCGAGCTGGTGGCGGCTGCCGGCGGAGCCGACAATGTGGACGCATACTGCGGGGTCCCACCTGAGGAGAGGCCGGATAAGTCGCATTCACCGAAGCCGAGTAAGCCTGCCATCCCACCGCCCTCGCCGCGCCGGGTGACATAAACCGGGGATGTGGCGCTAGTTCTGTGTCCGGACATCCAGCGTCACTTCATGAGGACTCATATATGCCAAGACTCGGGTTTGCTCGCCTGCTGGCCGTGCTGACGGCCGTCGGCGTTGCCGCCTTCGCCTCACCCGCGTGGGCCAACACGACCATCGACATCAACGAGGGCAACGTCCCCACCACGGCCGCGGAACACACCGACCATGAGTGCAGTGACATCCTCGGTGGCGGGCCGTTCGCTGACAAGGACGTCTGGGTCTTCAACCTGCCGACCCAGGGCGGGGCCGCAGGCGCGTTCGTTTCGGTCACCGCGACCTTCTACACAGGTAGTGGCTATCTAGTCAGGACAATCCCCACCGATGGCGGCGATATTGTCGACCAAGGCACGAGCAAGGCGTGGATCGTGCTGGACGCCGGATGGACTCTCACCGCGGCGTCGGCCGAAATCACCGGCGCCGGCGAAGATTTGTTCTTCGTGCTGACGCACACCTGCCCCGCAACGTCGACGAGTCCGTCACCGAGCGCCTCGGCCAGCTCGTCTACGAGCCCGTCGCCGAGCACCTCGGCCAGCTCGTCCGCAAGCGCCTCGACCAGCGCGTCGGCTGGGACTCCGAGTCCTGACCCGAGCTCTGGCAGCCCCGGCACGAGCGTTTCGGGCAGCCAGCCACCGCTACCGCGGACGGGCGCCGCGGTGATGAGCATGCTCGTCACAGGCGGTGTGGCCATCGCCATGGGTGCCGCGCTGCTCTTGTTGATGCGCCGCAGGCGGGCCAATCTGACCACCCTCGACGACTGATTCCCCCTCAGTCAGCCGGTGCGGCAGCGATCCTCAGCGGTCTCGCTGCCGCACCGGCATCAACTATTTCTGCTCAGCCTTAGCCGAAGTAGCTTCTCCACACCGAAGCCCGAGCAATGGTCATGTGCTCAGCCTTGTCATAGCCATAACCGGGCGGCCGGGTGCGGCTCGGCGACGGCCGCGGCGGGCGGCTGGTG
>DPJL01000416.1:0-8970 GCA_003543035.1 Micromonosporaceae bacterium
CCCGCAGGGGGTCGTGCACTACATCGCGGGGGCTTTCCCCTCCGCGTGTGGCAAGACCAACCTCGCGATGCTCGAGCCGACGATTCCGGGGTGGAAGGTCGAGACCCTCGGCGATGACATCGCCTGGATGCGTTTCGGCGACGACGGCAGGTTGTATGCGGTGAACCCCGAGTTCGGGTTGTTCGGGGTCGCGCCTGGGACAGACTGGAAAACGAACCCGAATGCGATGCGCACCTTGGCTTCGGGCAACTCCGTCTTCACCAACGTCGCGCTCACGGATGACGGCGACGTCTGGTGGGAGGGCATGGGCGAGCCGCCGGCGCACCTGACCGATTGGAAGGGTCGCGATTGGACACCTTCGTCAGAGGAGCCTTCGTCGCACCCCAACTCGCGCTTCTGCACCCCGATCAAGCAGTGCCCGATCCTCGCCCCCGAGTACGACGACCCGCGCGGCGTGCCGATCTCGGCAATCCTCTTCGGCGGACGGCGCAAGACCACGATCCCGCTGGTCAGCCAGGCCCGCGACTGGGTACATGGAGTTTTCCAGGGCGCGACGCTGTCCAGTGAGACCACTGCCGCCGCTGTCGGCCAGGTCGGCGTCGTTCGCCGCGACCCGATGGCGATGCTGCCGTTCATCGGCTACAACGCCGGCGACTACTTCCGGCACTGGATCTCCATGGGCAAGGGGGTCGACGGCAATGCGGACAAGCTGCCGAAGATCTTCTACGTGAACTGGTTCCGGCGCGGCGAGGGCGGCAAGTTCCTGTGGCCAGGCTTCGGCGAGAACTCGCGGGTGCTCAAGTGGGTTGTCGAGCGGCTCGAGGGTACCGGTGGCGCGGTTGAGACGCCGGTGGGCTTCGTCCCGACCCCGGCCGATCTGGATCTGTCCGGTTTGGACATGTCAGCCGAGGACGTGGAGAAGGCGCTCGAGGTCGACACGGCCGAGTGGCGCGAGGAGCTGCCGCAGATCACCGAGTGGTTCAACAAGTTCGGTGACAAGCTGCCCGGCGTCCTCTGGGCCGAGCTCGACGCGCTCAAAGCCCGCCTCGGCGTCCACGAATAACAATCTGGCGGGTACCAGATCCAATCTGGACAGTTGACTGCCTCTATGACAACATAGCAAATGTAGTCCTCTCAGCGATGACGATCGCTGAGGCCGTGGCCTGGATCGAAGACGGGTATGCGGAGGGATTGCGAGGACCCAGCGGCTACGGTCGTCTGGGCCGTGGAGGCTCGTCACTTCGAGGTGGGCCTTTGGTTGGCCATCTTGCTGCATCTGTGGCAAGATGGCCTCATTACCCCCCCCAGGGTCTTCGGTCGCTGGGGAAGCTGTGGCCCAGACCTCATTTGAGGCGGGCCACAGGTGTTTGTGGGCATTACCAATCAGATGGTTTGCTAAACGGTCCTCGTGCATCCTTCAGCGAAGCAGGAAGCTGCCCGCCCGCCAGCATCGAGGGCGTGACTTGCAAAAAGAAGTCCCCCTGGAGTCGAGTTGTTCTCCGGCCACTGGACGTCGGGTTGACGATGCCCACAGGCCTACGCAACCTCTGCCTCACCACGCGGATGGGTTCGGCGAGATCGGCGTCATTCGTGATGACGAGCTGTTGCTCGCAGCGTCCATCGAAGGCGTCCAACATCAGATAAGTCGCTAGATTGACATCCGAACCCTTCTCTTCAGTCTTGATCACCTCGATGGTGTTGGGTGGCGGGCTTGCCACCGGCATCCGTACGCGATCCTGTCTGAAGTGTCCAAGATGGACTCTGATCTCAGGAAGGGTGCCCAACGCCCGAAGATATGTGTTCTGCCGCTGGTGTGTACCTGGGTTGCGAGGATTATCGATCACCTTGGCGGTGAAGTAGCGGACGATGCGGATGGTGTCGTTGGGTAGCAGGATTCTGGACAGAGCGACAAGGTCAAGCCACTTGTAGGGCGTCCCTTTGAGGGAACGGTAGAACAGGTTCATACCGTCGATGTAGACGTTGGTGATCACTGCCTCGCCTTAGGTTGAGTCGTTCTCCCACGGAGGCATTGTGGCGTAACGGTCTGACAGTGTCTACTTAGGAGCCGAAGCGCCGTTGACGGCCCGCATAGGCGCGCAGCGCCCGCAAAAAGTCCACGCGACGGAAGTCGGGCCAGTTGCCGTCGTAGAAGTAGAACTCCGAATGGGCCGACTGCCAAAGCAGGAAGCCGGATAGCCGTTGCTCGCCACTAGTCCTGATGATCAGGTCGGGGTCCGGCTGGTCCTTGGTATAGAGGTGTCCCGCGATGTGCTCGACATCGAGGCTCTCCGCGAGTTCCTCCAAGGTGCTCCCCGCCCGCGCGTGCTCCTGCAGCAGCGAACGCACCGCGTCAGCGATCTCCTTGCGACCGCCATAGCCGATGGCGAGGTTGACCTGAGCGCCGCCGTGTCGCCCGACTGTCTTCTCCTCGGCCGCCTTCAGCGCGGTCGAGTGCGGTGCGGGCAGCACGTCGAGCGCGCCCATCATCCGCAACTGCCACGGATTCCCCTCTTCGGCGAGCTCGGTGGCAAGATCCTCGATGATCTGCAGCAGCGGATCCAGCTCCGACGGTGGCCGCGAGAGATTGTCGGTGGACAGCAGCCAGAGCGTGACCAGCTCTATGTGCGCCTCATCGCACCAGCGCAACAGCTCTTTGATCCGCTCCGCCCCGACCCGGTGGCCGTCGTTTGGGTCGACGTAGCCCATCTCCTTGGCCCATCGCCGGTTCCCATCAACGATCACACCGACGTGCCGGGGTCGGAGTTTGCTGTCCAGGCTGGCTGCCAGCCGTCTGCCATAGAGGGAGTAGAGAAGGTTACGGAGTTTCATCACGGGCAGCCTAACGCGGCTGCCAGGCATCAGGGCCTGCAGTCAGATCCTTGATACGCGCTGGGAGCTCGCCCCTCATGACCTCGGTCAGGGACACCTCGTCCACCACGCTGCGCACCGCTGCCCGCACAGCCACCCACAGCTCGGGCAGATGGCTGGAGGTCCCGGTATAGCTCGTCTGCTCCGGACGATGCCCCCGCACCCCGGCCAGCGGCCCGTCCACCGCACGCAGCACCATGCCGATGGTGACTTCGGTCGGCGCGAGGCTGAGCACATAGCCGCCGTCCGCGCCTCTCACAGCGTGCACCACACCCGAACGCCGCAGGTCCGCGAGCACGGCCTCAAGAAACTTGCGCGGCAGACCCTGGGCGTCCGCCAGCGCCTGCGCGGACAGCGTCGATGGATAGGCGGCGGCCAGCTCCAGCGTCGCTCGCACCGCATAGTCGCCTCTTGCCGAGATCTGCACACGACCATCATGACGCGTCTGATCCCCTGGAGCTCGCCGGGTCGCGCTCAGATCAAAAGCATTTGGTCCGATGCCCGTCGTGGTCCAGACCATCCCTCCCGCGAGGCCGCCACCTCCGCTGTGGTCCAGCCCCAAGATCCGCATGATCAGGGAGTCCTCTGGGCGTGTCTCCGGTGTGGCGAGCCGATAACTCCCTGATCACGGTGATCAGGCCGGGGCGGGGGCAGGGGTGCGTGCGGGGAGGGCGCGGATGGCGACGGAGAGTCCGGCCGCCACGATCGCCAGCGCGCCGGTGAAGATCCAGGTCGCGGCGTAGTCACCGAAGGTGTCCCGGGCGAAGCCGGCCGCTGTGGCGGTGATGGCGGCGCCGATCTGGTGGGAGGCGAAGACCCAGCCGAACACGATTGTGCCGGAGGCGCCGAAGTGTTCCCGGCACAGCGCCACGGTTGGTGGCACGGTCGCGATCCAGTCCAAGCCGTAGAAGATTACGAAGATCAGCAGGCTGGGCCGCACGCTGTTGGTGAGCAGGAGCGGCAGGGTGAGCAGCGAAAGCCCACGCAAGCCGTAGTAGACACCGAGTAGTAGCCGGGAGTCGACGCGGTCGGTGAGCCAGCCTGAGCCGACAGTGCCGACGATGTCGAAGATTCCGATCAGGGCAAGCAGTCCGGCCGCGGTGGTCGGAGCCATCCCATGATCGTGTGCGGCAGGCAGGAAGTGGGTGCCGATCAGCCCGTTGGTCGTCGCGCCGCAGATGGCGAAACCCGCGACCAGGAGCCAGAACGTCCTCGACTTCGACGCCATGCGCAGAGTGCCGAGAGCGCTGCCCAACTTGGCACGTTCCTCCACATAGGACGGTGGAGCGCCGTAGGGGAGCAAACCCTTGTCGGACGGGCGTTCCCGGAGAAAGAGCCACACGAGTGGGGCCACGAGTAAGGTGCATCCGGCGACCACCAATGAGGCGGTTCGCCAACCGTGTTGTTCGGCCAGCGAGGCCAGCAATGGCAGGAATGCCAGCTGGCCGGTGGCGCTGGCGGCGGTGAGCAGCCCGGTGACCAAGCCGCGTTGCTTGACGAACCAGCGGTTGGCGATGGTCGCGGCGAAGACCAGAGCCATCGAGCCGGTGCCGACTCCCACCAGCACACCCCAGAGCAGCACGAGCTGCCAGCTGGCCGTGATGAAGATGGGCAGGCCGCTACCGAAGGCGATGAGCAGCAGCCCTATGCCGGTTATGCGGCGAATGCCGAAGCGCTCGATTAGCGCCGCGGCAAAGGGGGCGATCAGGCCGAAGAGCAGCAGGTTGATCGAGACGGCGAAGGAGATGGTTGCCCTTGGCCAGCCGAATTCGTCTTGTAGGGGCACCATCATCACTGATGGGGCGGAGCGGAAACCGGCGGCGCCGAGCAGCGTGAGGAACGCGACGGCGACAACTATCCAGGCGAAATGAACCCGTCGAAGCACGGATCAAGCCTGTCGAAAGTCATTTGATCGAGCCAGTGGCCGGAGAGCCACGATGTGAAAGAATCAGGCCATGACCCATCGAGTGGCAATCCTCGCTCTTGATCACGTGGTGCCGATGGACATGGGGACCGCGATGCAGGTCTTCGGCAGCACGGGCGGTCGCTATGAGCTAAAGATCTGCACGCCTGGTGCCCAGCCGGTGACGGCCGAGTTCGGGCTTTGCCAGATCGTCGCGCCGCACGATCTCAGCATCCTGGCCGAGGCCGACACGGTGGTGATTCCCGGTATTCATGGCGGCCCACCCTTCTCCGACGGAGTGCTCGACCCGGCCGTGTCGCAGGCACTTCACGCGACGAGCGCCCGGCTGATTTCGATCTGCACGGGAGCATTCGTCCTCGCGGCGGCCGGTCTGCTCGATGGCCGTCCGGCCACCACCCATTGGCGGCACGCCGATCGTTTCCAGCAGCTGTATCCGGCGGTAAAGCTCGACCCCACAGTGCTTTTCGTCGACGATGGCGACATTCTCACGAGTGCCGGAGTGACCGCCGGAGTGGATCTGTGCCTCCACGTGGTACGCAAAGATCACGGCACCGACATCGCCAACCGAGCCGCTCGTCGCTGTGTGGCACCGGCCTGGCGAGATGGGGGACAGGCTCAGTTCATCGAGCGCCCGGTGCCCGACCTGGACGGCGCAAGCACTGCCGCCACAAGGGTTTGGGCGCAAAACATGCTGCATGAGCCACTGGATCTGTCCACATTGGCGGGTCATGCGCGAATGAGCGTGCGCACGTTCACCCGCCGGTTCCGCGACGAGACGGGTCTCAGCCCGGGTCAATGGCTTATCGGGCAACGGGTTGAACGGGCGCGGCATCTGCTCGAAGCCACCGATCTGCCGGTCGACCGGGTCGCCACCGAATCCGGCTTCGGCACCGCCACCGCGATGCGCCAGCACCTGCACGCGACCGTGGGAGTCGGCCCCACGGCATATCGACGAACTTTTAGAAGCGCGCGTTGGCCTGGTAATTCTTGACCAGCCTGGTTAGCGTGAGTCATGGTCGATGTCGCGAGACGCACATACGTTCTAGACACTTCCGTTCTGCTGGCCGATCCCGGAGCCATGCGCCGCTTCGCTGAGCACGATGTCGTGCTGCCGCTGGTGGTGATCTCCGAGTTGGAGGGCAAGCGCCACCACCCCGAGCTCGGCTGGTTCGCCAGGCAGTCGCTGCGTCAGCTCGACGACCTGCGGATCAAGCACGGACGGCTCGATGTTCCGCTCCCGGTCAATGACGAGGGCGGCACGATCCGGGTGGAGCTGAATCACGCCGATCCGGAGCTGCTCCCGGCGGGGTTCAGGAACGGTTCGAACGATGCGCGCATTCTGTCCGTCGCGATTGGACTGTCGGCCGAGGGTCTCGACGTAACTCTGGTCAGCAAGGACATGCCCTTGCGGGTCAAGGCCGCCTCGGTTGGCCTTGCGGCAGATGAGTTCCGGCACGGTCAGGCAGTCGATCCCACCTGGTCGGGTCTGGCCGAGGTGGAGGTCTCCGACGCCGATATGGCTGCTCTCTATGCAGGTCAGCCGATCGGGTTGGACGAGGCGAGCGAGCTCCCCGTCCACACCGGGCTGATCGTGCACGCCGGTCGTGGCTCGGCTCTTGGCCGGGTGCAGTCGGATAAGACCGTTCAGCTGGTAAGAGGCGATCGCGAAGCCTTCGGCCTGCGCGGACGTTCGGCCGAGCAGCGCATCGCGCTCGACCTGCTGCTCGACGATTCGGTGGGGATCGTGTCTTTGGGCGGCAGAGCCGGTACCGGAAAATCTGCTCTCGCTTTGTGCGCGGGCCTTGAGCAGGTCATGGAGCGGGGCAAACACAAGAAGGTCATTGTCTTCCGGCCGTTGTATGCGGTCGGTGGCCAGGAGTTGGGCTACCTGCCCGGGTCAGAGTCGGAGAAGATGTCGCCGTGGGCGCAGGCGGTCTTCGACACGCTCGGCGCGGTCGTGCACGACAACGTGCGCGATGAGGTGCTAAGCCGTGGCCTGCTTGAGGTTCTTCCGCTCACGCACATCCGTGGCCGCAGCCTGCACGACGCATTCGTGATTGTGGACGAGGCGCAATCGTTGGAGCGCAACGTTTTGCTGACTGTCCTATCCCGGATCGGTTCCGGGTCAAGGGTGGTGCTCACCCACGACGTCGCACAACGGGACAATCTGCGCGTAGGCCGCTATGACGGTGTGACCGCAGTGATCGAGACATTGAAAGGCCATCCGCTGTTCGCTCATGTGACCCTCACAAGGTCGGAACGTTCGGTGATTGCCGAAGTGGTGACGGACCTCCTGGAGGGGTGAATTCACCCCACTGTGGGGTGATATATGGCGTGCCTGAGGTCACATTTACTCGGGCGGGGGATGCGCAGCGTTAAGCGCCTGCGCAAGGGTGGGTCCTTGTTGCGTTCTGACGAGGAAAGGGATCACCCCCGTGCCCCGACATCGACAGAGCCTTCAGCTGACCCGAAGTTGGCGATTGGCCGGCATCCGCATTGCGGCAATGTTGACCCTCGTCCTCGGCGTCACCGGAGGGCTCTACCTGGCCGATTATCGAGCAGAGCGAGACGCCGCGAGCGCGCAGGCGCTTTTTGAGGCGGAGCAAGCAGAACAGGCCGTTCTTCGGGCGAATGTCCTCGCCTGGAGCAAGCGGAATGCACAGGAGCGAGCCGAGAAGGCCGCAGCTGAAGCCGCCGAAAAGGCGCGGCTGGAAGCGGAAGCCGCAGCTGAGGCGGCGCGGAAGAAGGCCGAAGAAGAGGCCAGCCGCAAGACGGTCAACCGCACGGTTACCGTCGGGCCGATTCCGGAGAGCTGCAATGTATACAGCGGCAACAGGGCCATTGGATGCGCTCTGATGCTGGAGGCCGGCTTCGCGCTGGACCAAATGCCTTGCCTGGAAAAGCTTTGGACCAAGGAGTCCGGCTGGAACCATCTGTCGTCGAACGGCTCGTCCGGCGCCTATGGCATTCCGCAGGCAGTCCCTGGCAGCAAGATGGCCACGGTCGGCGATGACTGGAAGACCAACCCGGCCACGCAGATCAAGTGGGGCCTGGGCTACATCAGCGGGCGCTACGACACGCCGTGTGGCGCTTGGCAGTTCTTCCAGAACAACAACTGGTACTAGTCGTCCTGCTCGGGCACTAGACCAGCCGAGATGTGAGCTTGGGCGAGGCGGCGCAGTGCCGTAAGCATCGCCTCGCCCAGCACGGTTCCGGTGACTACCCCTTCCACCATGGCATCCGGTTCACAGCGAGCGATCACCGCCGCGACTTCAGCTTTGGCAAGCTTTTCCATCACCGGCGCGTAACTGTCCATAAGCGACAGTAAGTCATCCTGTCCGAGCTCCCGCAGCGCTGCAATGGCATCCGCGAGCTGGTCCAATGCGGAGGCTTCGGGATGCACGCACCAGTCGAGCTTCTCCAACCGCTCGAGCGCTTCCTTCCTGGCGGCTTGCCATTGAGGCGTCGATCGGTCAGCACGCGATTGCCGTGCGATGGCTTCGTGTGCCACGCCAAGAAGTTTGTGCCCGTACACCTCCGGGTCATCGATGGCGTCGACCACCTGCTTGGCCCCGGAGACGGTCAAGCCGCCGACCTCCATGAGGGCGCGGATCAGGCGCAGCCGGCGAAGGTGCTCCTCTTGATAATCGGCTTGATTGCGGCCGGTGGCCGTCCCGGCGTGGAGCAGTCCTTCGCGCAGGTAGAACTTGATGGTTGGGACCGAAACCCCGCTGCGTTGACTTAACTCCGACATCCTCATATGGTGGATAGTAACACTATCTAATATCCACGAGAAGGGTCTTGAGATGGCGAGTGTGGTCAAGGGCAGGATGAGCGCCGACATCGAGGGCGACTTCGTGGTTTTCCTGATCGGCATGAGGTTCAACAAGCCCTGGAAAATTCACAAGTGGTGGATCGTCTTTTCCGCGATGCCACGCATGCTTCGGGCGCTCAGTGAAAGACCCGAGGCCGGCATGCTTGGCTACTTGATGACCGTCACGCTGACGGGACCGGTGCTCATTCAGTACTGGCGGAGCCCGGAGCAGTTGGAGGCGTTCTCCCGGGACGCCTCGATGCCACACAGCCCGGCCTGGCGAGCCTTCAACAAGGCGATCGCAGGCAACGGCGACGTGGGTATCTGGCACGAGACCTATCTGGTGAAGGCTGGCCAGTACGAG
>DPJL01000416.1:9193-28709 GCA_003543035.1 Micromonosporaceae bacterium
CAAATGACCATGTAAACAGACATTTGGGACGTAACATCTCGCTATGAGGGCTGTGGCGATGGTAGTGACCCTGTTGATTTCGACGCCGGGCGTGGCACATGCCCAAGCCCGGCCGGACGATCCGAGGGTGGAGGTGATCGGCGGGACTGAAGCGGGGTCGGGCGAGTTCCCATGGGTGGTCCGGCTTTCCAATGGCTGCGCCGGCTCCTTGATTGGCAGCCGATACGTGTTGACCGCGGCGCATTGCGTGAGCCGGACCGGCCAGACCTCGTCGATCGTGGTCACGGCGGGCTCCAGCGACCTGCACTCGTCGAAGGCATTCGACGTACGCAGCGAAGCAGTCGAGCGCGCATCAGGCTTCAGGGGCGTCACGAGTGGGAATGATTGGGCTGTGGTGCGATTGGCCAACGCGGTCAACCTGCCCGTGGTGGATCTGCCCAGCGGCGACAACCTGGATTCCGGCGCCTTCACGGTGGTCGGCTGGGGTGCGACCCGGGAGAGTTCGCTAAGCCAGCAACGGCATCTGCGCAAGGTTCAGGTGCCTTACGTTTCGGACAGCACCTGCGGGCAGCTCTACCGCGAAGACTATGGATTCGTCGCCTCCGACATGCTCTGTGCGGGAGACCTGCGCAGGGGCGGCAAGGACAGCTGCCAGGGCGACTCCGGTGGTCCGCTCCTACGCCGCGACGGCAGTTCCTGGGTACAGGTGGGCATAGTCAGCTGGGGAGTCGGCTGCGGCCGGGCGGAATATCCCGGCATCTATACCCAGATCTCCCATTTCATGCCGGATATCGCCCAGGCAATCAAGCAATCCACGATTGAGGAGATGGCCACTCCCGGCTAGGTTTGCGGCCATGAGCGACGTCGATATCGCGATCATCGGGGCGGGGCCGACTGGGCTGTTCGCCGCCTATTACGCCGGCTTCCGCGGGCTTTCCACAGCGGTGATTGACACCCTGCCGGAAGCCGGGGGCCAGGTGACGGCCATGTACCCGGAGAAGCAGATCTTCGACGTGGGCGGCTTCCCACAGGTACTGGGGCGTGATCTCATCGCCAACCTGGTGGAACAGGCCGCACCGTTCAATCCCGGTTACCGCCTTGGCGTGCAAGCCAAGACACTGTCCTATGTGGATGACCTCCCGGTGCTCGGCCTCGCCGACGGCAGCGAGCTGACCTGTGGCTCGATCATCATCACCGGCGGGATGGGCTCGTTCTCTCCGCGCCCGTTGCCCGCGGCGGAAGATTTCACCGGCGAGGGCATCGTCTTCTTCGTGCCACAGCCGGCTGAGCTGACCGGCAAACACGTGATCATTGTCGGCGGTGGCGACTCCGCCTTCGACTGGGCGCTCGCGCTCGCCGAGATCGCGGCCAGCGTGACGCTCGTGCACCGGCGAGACAAATTCCGCGCGCACGCCGCGACCGTAGAGAAGGTCAAGGCACTACCGGTGCGGATCGCCATCAACTCGCAGGTCACGAAGATTACCGGGGTGGATCAGGTCGAGTCGGTGGAGCTGAACGGATCCGAGACCCTCCCGGCCGACGCAATCGTTGCCGCGCTTGGCTTCACCGCGGATCTCGGGCCGCTCGCCGAATGGGGCCTGACCCTGGACAAGCGGCACATCCTGGTGGACTCCACCATGGTCACCAACCTGCCGCGGATCTTCGCGGCCGGTGACATCGTGGAATACCCCGGCAAGGTCCGGCTCATCGCGACCGGCTTCGGCGAGGCGGCGACGGCGGTCAACAACGCGGCCATCGCCATCGACCCATCCGCGCATCTCTTCCCGGGCCACTCTTCCGGCGGCGGCTAGTCAACTCCTGCGACAACTCCACAGGACTTGCGGTTATTAGCCCGGTCTAAGCGACAACTCCTGTGGAGTTGCGACGCTGTGGTTAGGAGTGGAGGTCGGCCAGGGTGGGTGGGTCTGCGCCGACGCGGGTGCAGGTCAGTACGGCGGCTGCCACCACGAAGGTGAGCATCTCGCGCAATGCCGGCTCAGCGGTCGGCCACTCGTTGGTTTGCAGCCAGGCAAGCAACGCACCCGTGGCAGTGTCGCCCGCGCCAATAGTGTCCACAATGGACACCGGTGGCGGGTTCACACTGACCTCGGCCGAGCTGGTCAACGCGGTGGCACCGGACTTGCCGTGGGTCAGCACGACAAGGCGAGCGTGCTTGAGCCATCGCCTTGCCGTGACGAGAGGGTCGACATGTGGATAGGCGTGGGAGAGATCGCCCGCGCTGACCCGGATCACGTCTGACAGCTCGGCCAGCCGCTCAAGTCGTACCAGAGAATCGGGCCGGGCAAGCGCCACGGACCGGATGTTCGGGTCGAAGCTGATGGTGCAGCGGTCTTTGTGGCCCAGTGCCCATCGCTCGAGCACATCTGCTCCCGGGGGCAGGAAAGCAGCCAGCGAGCCGAGGTGGATCGTGGTGTCCGCCTCGAGTTGCGGCAACTCGGCACTGCGCCAGCCGAAGTCGGCCGCTCCCGCGAGCCAGAAGTCGTAATGCGCCTCGCCGGTGCTGTCCACGTTGGCCAGCGCGAGCGCGGAAGGCTGCGTCGTCGGCCGAACGAACCGGGTGTCCACTCCGGATGCTGTGAGCCGCTCGGTGAACGCCGCGCCAAACCTGTCCCGCCCTGTCCGGGCAGCCATCGCCACCGAGGCACCAAGGCGGGCGGCCGCGATGGCGGTATTTGCCGGGCCACCGCCCAGGGCCGCTTTCAGCAGCCCGTCACCGGCCGGCACGAGGTCGACCACCTGCTCACCCACCACCACGATCACGCGAGTTAAGTTACATCCCCACGTGCCGCGCCATAACCCGCATCTGGTGGTCGAAGAAGTCGCGGCGGCTTTCCTCGATGAAGTTGTTGAAGCGCCCGAAGAGCTCGAAGGTGATCACACCGAAGAGCTGGACCCATGCGGTCATGCCCCTCGCGAGCAAGCCGACCGGCATCTCGGGAAAGATCTCGTTGATCGCTCGGCGCATTTCCGTCTCGAGCGGCGGGGGCAATGGCGGGCGCTCGTCAGTGCCCTTCAGCTCGCCGGCGAGATAGCCCTCAACGAGCAATTTCACAATCACCGTGGTGGTACGGGAGGCAGGCCCGACGGTGTCCTGAGGTGCCTTGTATCCGGGCACCGGCGAGCCATAGATGAGCGCGTATTCAGCCGGATGAGCCAGTGCCCAATCTCGGATCCCATGCCCAAAAGCAAGCCACCGTGAGAGCAGACCTTCGGCGCCTTCGACGGCCTTCTCGCCCGCCTCGCCCAGCTCGTTGTAGCAGTCGATGATCAATGCCGTCAGCAGATCGTCCCGACTGGGGAAGTACCGGTAGACCGCCGACGAGACCATGCCAAGCTCGCGGGCGACCGCCCGGAGGGAAAGGTTGGCCCCTTCGGTGGTCAGTTGGCGTCGTGCAACAGCCTTGATTTCGCTGGTCAGCTCTTCTCTTACCCGGGCACGGATCGATGGCGCGGTCATTTCCGGAGCATAGCAATAAAACGAGAGCACTGCTCTTGACTCGACCTGAACCTCGTGCTCTTATGAGAGAGCACTGCTCTCCCTTCGAGTCAAGGAGCACGAAATGCACGTGATCGTCGGCGCTGGGGCCATCGGCTCGCTAACCGCCCGTTTGCTAGCTCAGCGAGGCGAGAAAGTGCGGGTCATCAGCCGCAGTGGGCGTGGCCCATCCGCACCTGGGGTCGAGCTGGTCGCGGCGGACGCGACCGATGCCGCCCGGCTGACCGAGCTAACCAAAGGTGCTGCCGCGCTTTACAACTGCGCGAACCCCTTGTACTACAACTGGCTCACCGACTGGCCGCCGATCGCGGCGTCGCTGCTGAAGGCGGCCGGGGCAAACGACGCCGTGCTCGTCACCACCAACAACCTCTACGGGCACGGCAAGGTCGACGGCCCGATCACGGAGCACACTCCGTTGACCGCAACGCATCCGAAGCTGCGCGTGCGCCGGCAGATGTGGGAGGACGCGCTCGCGGCACACGAGTCGGGCAAGGTGCGTGTCACCGAGGCCCGCGCAAGTGACTACATCGGCGTCGATGCGAACAGCGTGCTGTGCGACGTGGTCCTGTCCCGGACGGCCAAAGGCAAGTCCGCCTTGGCTTTTGGCGACCCCGACGCCCCGCACAGTTGGACCAATGTGGACGATGTCGCGACGACCCTTGTCACGATCGCGCAGGACGAACGCGCTTGGGGCAAAGCCTGGTTGGTGCCAACGGCACCGGCGATATCTGTGCGAGCCGCGGCGAGCCGCGCCAACGAGCTCATCGGCCAGAAGCCCGCGAGAGTGACCGCTTTGCCCTATGGCGCGCTCTGGTCCGTGGGGCTGTTCTCCAAGGTGGTCAAGGAATTGCGGGCCACCTACTACCAGTTCAGTGGGCCGTTCACGGTCGACTCTTCGTTCACCGAGAAGACCTTCGGGCTTCAGCCGACCCCACTGGACGAGTCACTTCGCGCTGCCGCTCTCGCTTACCGGGATAGGTAGCAGTTTGGCGAGCGGGCCGAGGTCGGCCCCCTTGCCGAGCAGGACCACCGTGACGTCACCGCTGCGGCCGACGAGCCGGGTTTCGCCCGGCTTGGCGCGCTCGGTAGTCGCCAGATCGGTGCGGGATTGGACCAGCTGGACGCCACGCTTCTCCTGGTCGAGGTACCCGATGCGAAGCACCCCGTCGCGGAATTGAGCGGTGACGATCAGCCAGCCTTCCGGTGCCCCTGCCGGCGGAAGGTGGTCCATGCCGGCGCGCTGGGCGCTCGCGATCGTTTCGGTGGGGTCGACCGTGACGATGGTGTCTCCGCCGTAAAGGAAGCGGTAGGCGCCGACGATGAGGAAGACTGGGATCAGCAGCACGATCAGCGAGAGTGCCATGTCTCTCGGCGTGCGGGTCTTCTTCTCAACAGGCGCGGTCACACTCACAGCATGCCAGGTTAACCGGGAACACCCGAACGACCGTTAACGTCCGTGATATGCCAGCATGAGACCATCTCTCGCAACGGCGCGACAGATCAACAAGGAGTGACATGGCTACCCGGACCCCTCAAGATCTTGATCGCAACCTAGCGCTTGACCTGGTAAGGGTCACCGAGGCGGCGGCGATGGCGGCCGGCCGCTGGGTGGGCCGCGGCGACAAAGAGGCCGGAGACGGCGCCGCGGTCGACGCGATGCGCAAGCTGATCAACTCCCTGCCGATGCAGGGCACGGTCGTCATCGGCGAAGGTGAGAAAGACAACGCCCCGATGCTGTTCAACGGGGAGAAGGTCGGCGACGGGACAGGGCCTGAGGTTGACGTCGCAGTCGATCCGATCGATGGCACGACTCTGATGAGCAAGGGCATGCCCAACGCCTTAGCTGTGCTTGCGGTTGCCGAGCGCGGCTCGATGTTTGATCCGAGTGCCGTTTTCTACATGGAGAAGCTCGCGGTCGGGCCGGATTTCGCCGGCGTCATCGACATCACCGCGGGTTGGACGGAAAATCTGCATCGCATTGCCCGGGTGAAGAAGTCGCGGGTCTCCGATGTGACGGTGTGCGTCTTGGATCGCCCGCGGCACGCCGAGATGGTGGAAGAGATCAGGCAAGCGGGCGCGAGGATCTACTTCATTTCCGATGGCGACATCGCCGGTGCGATCTATGCTGCGCGTGAACAGTCCACTGTGGACGTTCTGATGGGCGTGGGTGGGACGCCCGAGGGCATCACGGCGGCCTGTGCGCTCAAGTGTCTGGGTGGCGCGATGCAGGCACGACTGTGGCCACGTGATGACGATGAGCGGCAGAAGGCGCTGGCCGCCGGGCACGATCTCGACCGGGTACTGACTACGGATGAGCTGGTGCGAGGAGAGAACGCCTTCTTTGTCGCCACCGGTGTGACCTCGGGCGATCTGTTGCGCGGCGTGCGCTATCGCGACAGTGGTGCATACACCCAGTCGATTGTCATGCGCTCCAAATCCGGCACCGTTCGGGTCATCGACTCCTACCACCGCTTGGAGAAGCTCGCCAACTACTCCGTGGTCGACTTCGAGTGACCAAAGCCGCAGGCGTAGCCCTCTCCGTGCTGGCCGGAGCGGGCGCGGCCCTGCAGGCTCGGATCAACGGAGAGCTCGGAAGACGACTCGATGACGGGATAGCGGCGGCCACCATCTCCTTCGGCGTTGGCTTGATCCTGCTGTTGTTCGCGATCCCGTTCATACGCAAGGAACTGCGGTCGGTTAAGCAAGCGCTGCGAGACAAGACTTTGCTTTGGTGGCAATGCCTCGGCGGTGCTTTCGGTGCCTTTCTTGTTGCCACGCAAGGGCTCACGGTGGCGACACTCGGGGTGGCGGTGTTCACGGTGGCTGTCGTTGCCGGCCAATCCGCTTCCAGTCTCGCTGTCGACCGGATGGGACTCGTTCCGGGAGGCGCACGGGCGATCACCCGGACCCGCGCTATAGGGGCGCTGCTCTGCGTCATCGCGGTCGTGATCGCCGTCAGCGATCGGCTTGGTGACGCCAAAGCGCTTGGCCTGGCAGTACTTCCGGCCCTCGCCGGCATCGGTATCGCTTGGCAGCAAGGCGTCAACGGGCTGGTCCGAGAGGCCGCCGGCTCCGTGCTGCCGCCGACATTGATTAACTTCACGGTGGGTACCACGGCACTGCTCATCGTGCTGGCGATAGAGGTAGCCGTGCGCGGGGCTCCCAATCCACTGCCCCGCGAGCCATGGCTTTATACGGGCGGACTCCTGGGCATCGTCTTCATCGCGGTCGCTGCCGCAGTGGTCAGCTGGGTAGGCGTGCTCCTGATGGGGCTCGGCATGATCGCGGGTCAGATCCTGGGCGCACTCCTCATCGACATCATCGCGCCCGCTGCGGAACGTCCAGACCTTCGGACGGTCGCCGGAGCAGCCCTAGCCCTTGTCGCCGTAGCCCTCGCCGCCCGCCCTCCCCGCTCCGCGCCGACAGCCCGCGCCTAACCCGCCGCGGACCCCACGGCGTCGCAACTCCACAGGAGTTGTGGCATAGACAGGGCCGATAACCGCAACTCCTGTGGAGTTGCTGCCCTTGGCGCGCGGAGGTGGCGGCGTCACGGGAGGAACGGCCTGGACCACGACGGGCATCCGACAAAAAGGGTTTAAGGCTGTTGCGGGCGAACAGCATCCAGCCGTGCGCGAGCGCCGTCGAGGCGTGCCTGACAAATGGCAGCCAGCTCCTCGCCGCGTTCCCACAGAGCCAACGCTTCTTCGAGGGTGCCGCCGCCTGACTCGAGCTTGCCGACCACTTCGGCCAGCTCGGCCCGGGCGGCCTCGTAGGTGAGCTCGTCGGAGGGGGAGGACGGGGAGGTCATGAGGTGACCTTAGCGGTCAGCTCGCCCTCGGCCAGCCTTACGCGCAGCGCCTCGCCCTTGCGCGCCTCGGCGGCTTCACGAAGCACATGCCCGTCAGCACGCTGAACGATGGCATAGCCGCGAGAAAGGGTCGCCGCGGGGGAGAGCGCCCGCAGTCGCGCCAAGGTGTGCCCGAGCTCACCGTCTGCTCTGGACAGTCGGTGGTCCACGGTTCGGCGAATGCGATCAACGGTCTGATGCAGGTCGTTTTCCAGCCGATCGATCAGCGCCTGCGGCCTGGCGAGAGCGGGCCGACTGCGGAAGGAGTCGAGTCTTTGCTGCTCGCGGTCGATCCGATGACGTACGGCCTGAGTGACCCGCTGGCGAGCCTGCGCGATGAGGCGCAGCTCCTCAGCGAGA
This sequence comes from Micromonosporaceae bacterium, assembly GCA_003543035.1. Lineage (GTDB taxonomy): Bacteria > Actinomycetota > Actinomycetes > Mycobacteriales > Micromonosporaceae > Rhizocola. Next base: position 16,918 of record DPJL01000416.1, read on the forward strand.
TCTGGCACGACCCGCTTCGCCGCATCGGTGGGGGTCGAAGCGCGCAGGTCAGCTACCCAATCGACCAGCGGGGTGTCCGGCTCGTGGCCGATCGCCGAGATCACCGGGGTCCGGCAGGCGAAAACCGCCCGGCACAGCGCCTCATCGCTGAAGGGGAGCAGATCCTCCACCGATCCACCGCCACGCGCCAAGATGATCACGTCAACACTCTCATCTGCGTCGAGCGACTGCAGGGCTCCGATGATCGACGGGACCGCCGTCGGTCCCTGGACTGTGACATTGAGCACCCGAAAGTCGACCGCGGGCCAGCGACGCTGCGCGTTGGTCATCACATCCCGCTCGGCTGCGCTGGCCCGGGCCGTGATCAACCCGATCCGCCTCGGCAGGAAAGGTGGCCTGCGCTTTCGTCGCGGATCGAAGAGGCCTTCGGCCTGCAGCAGCTTCTTCAGCTGCTCAAGCCTGGCCAGCAGCTCGCCGAGCCCGACCTGGCGGATCTCGACGGCACGCAACGAGAGCGTCCCACGCTGGGCAAACCACTCGGGTTTGGCGTGCACGACAACGCGGGCACCCTCTTCGAGCAGGGGCGCACCCGCATCGAGCACGTCGCGGCTGGCGGTGACGGTGAGGCTGAGATCAGCTGACGGATCCCGCAGCGTGAGAAAGACCGTGTTGGCTCCTGGGCGCCGTGAGAGCTGTGCCACCTGGCCATCCATCCAGACCCAGCCCAGCTTGCCGATCCACGCGCTGACCTTCTGGCTCACCACCCGGACCGGCCAAGGCTGCTCGGGCGTGCTCTGCTGGCCGGGTTCAGTCATGGAGTCGAGGATAGAATCACCGGGTGACCGAAACTCCCGCCCGCAAGCGTGTCCTGCTCGCCAAGCCGCGCGGCTACTGTGCGGGCGTCGACCGGGCGGTGCAGACCGTCGAAGAGGCGCTCAAGCTCTACGGTGCGCCGATCTATGTGCGTAAGCAGATCGTGCACAACAAGCACGTGGTCACGACGCTCGAGGCGCAGGGCGCGATCTTCGTGGAAGAGAACGAGGAGGTCCCCGAGGGATCGACCGTGGTCTTCTCCGCGCACGGCGTGGCTCCCGAGGTCTACGAGCAGGCCCGCGAGCGCAATCTCAAGGCGATCGACGCCACCTGCCCGCTGGTTACCAAGGTGCACCACGAGGCGCGCCGGTTTGCCGCGGAGGATTACGACATCCTGCTGATCGGCCACGAAGGCCACGAAGAAGTCATTGGTACCAGTGGTGAGGCTCCGGCCCACATCCAGCTTGTTGACGGGCCCGACGGCGTGGACAGGGTCACTGTTCGCGATCCGAGCAGGGTGGTCTGGCTTTCGCAGACGACGCTGAGTGTCGACGAGACCCTGGAAACCGTGGCGCAGCTGAAGAAGAAGCTGCCGCTGCTGCAATCCCCGCCGAGCGACGACATCTGTTATGCCACGCAGAACAGGCAACAGGTGATGAAGCAGATCGCCCTCGACTGTGACGTCGTGCTGGTGGTGGGTTCTCGCAACTCGTCGAATTCGGTGCGGATGGTCGAGGTCGCGGTGCAGGCCGGGGCTAGGCAGGGCTACCTGATCGACTTCGCGCACGAGATCCAGGACGAGTGGCTCGAAGGGGCCACCACGATCGGCCTCTCCTCGGGTGCGAGCGTCCCGGAAGAGCTCGTCGAGCAGGTGCTTACGCACCTGGCCGATCGCGGTTTCGCCGATGTGGAAGAGGTCCTGACGGTCGATGAGCGACTCGTCTTCTCCCTTCCGCAGGAGCTTAAGAAGGATATGAAAGCCGCAGCTGCCGGCCGCTAGGGCGCGCGATACTCCACTGCCCGGCCGCAATAGCTTGGCGGCAAAGTGCTGGAGTGGCGGCAGACCTGGATGACCAGGCGGTCAATCCTTGCCACCGTCGAGTTCGAGCCCAGGACGAAGCCGAAGGACACCACGTTGTTGTCAGCCCGCTGAGCTTCCCTGTCCACCACGACGTTGCCCGCATAGACAGTGAACGTCGCGATGCTGAAGCGCCGGTCGTCGGGACAAGCGGGGCCCGGATCCGTTGGCACAGGCCGATCCGTGAGCGTGCCGCGAACGTCCACTGCGACGGCACGCGGTGGCGTGCCGGCCAGCCGCCAATCGAGGCTTCCCCGGGTGGACCCGTAGCGGCATTGGTCGCCCGAGTCCGCGGCGAACGGGATAGGCGCTGCCTGTACCGGCGACGACACTGCCAGCCCGGTAAGGAGAGTGGCGGCCAACACCGCCACGATACGCAGGGTTCTCATGCATCGAAATGTATCAAGATTGATGAACGTTGGATTCGTTTCGAACAGAACTCTTACAAAGCGTGATCCTGGTGGGCTTCCTCGGCTAGCAGCTCGGGTGCCTGCGGCTGGCGTGGGGCAAGCTCGATCGGGGTCAGGTCGCCGATGGAGTCGCCGGAGATACCCAGCTCGGAAAGCCGTCGTGCGGTTACCAGCACCCGTTGCTCGAGCGAGCCGACAGCATTGTTGTAGGCCACCACGGACGAGTTCAGCGAGTTGCCGAGCTTGGTCAGGTGGCCGCCGACCGTGCTGAGCCGGCCGTAAAGCTGCTTGGCCAGCTGGTGAATCTCCATTGCGTTGCGGGACAGGGCCTCCTGGCGCCACGTGTAGGCGACCGTCCGCAGTAGAGCCACCAATGTGGACGGTGTCGCGAGCACAACGTTTCGCGTGAAGGCGTGCTCAAGCAGCGACGGGTCGTGTTGCAGCGCAACGTCCAGGAAGGGCTCGGCGGGAACGAAGAGCACCACGAACTCGGGTGACTGCGCGAAGGCTTCCCAATAGCTGCGCGCGCTCAGGATGTCCACGTGTGACTTGAGTGCCTTGGCGTGCAAGCCGAACTGCTCATTGAGATAGGCGTCGAGAGGAACTTTGGCGTCGACGACCACGCTGCGCCCGCCGTGCAAGCGCACCACCATGTCCGGCCGCAGCACCGAATCGTCGAGCGTCACGGTCAACTGCTCGTAGAAGTCGCAGTGTTCCAACATCCCCGCCGCCTCGACGACGCGGCGAAGCTGATGTTCGCCCCAACGGCCGCGGACATGGGAGGTGCGAAGGGCACCAACGAGTTGGCCGGTCTGCTCGTTGGCCACGCGCAATTGAGAGCGCAGCTCGGCGTAGGCGTCGATGCGGTCGTGCTCGAGCTGGCGCAAGGTCTCGTTCAGCGGAGTGATAGCGCGGGCAACCGCTTCCTGCGATTGAGCGGTGGCCTCGTAGGAGAGGGCGCGCATCGCATGCTCCAAGCGCGCCTCGCCCACGCTCTGCAGCTCCACCGTGGCTTTGAGCCGGGCGAGCTCAGGCGCGGAGCGGGCCCGGGCGGCAAGCCACCCGAGCCCGGCACCGGCGAGGAGGCAGATGACGACAATCGCGACAGTGTCCACGCCCTAAGACTGCACGAAGTCCGCAAGGTGCTGTGACTGCGCCACGCGCGAGGGCTCATGGACGTACATCATGTGACCCGCCTCGTAGTACTTGAACTCGATATTCCCGCGCAGCTCAGCGGGGATTTCGAGGTGGGCAAAGGTGTGTTCGCTGGCGTAGTAAGGGGTCGCGCCGTCGTGGTATCCACAAGCGACCTGTACGCGCAGATGCGGGTTGGCGCGCATCGCCGCGGCCAACTTGTCCGCCACGTTGACGTGTTGCCCCTCGAACTCCTTGAACGACCACGGGTTGACCTGCTTCCACGCCAGCACCTCGTAGGGCAGGTCCTGCTCGACCTGTAGCTCCTGGCGCAGGTACTGGTTGATCGCCGCCCCGTAGGGGCCCATGATGGCGTTGCCGGACGGGTCCGAGCTCCAATATTCCTTGCCATAGTCGGAATCCCAGCCCAGGAACCGGCCGTCGAGCCGGCCCACGGTGCGCTTCTGCGACCGCAACACCTCGGTGTAATAGCGGATGTGCTCGGGCCGCAGGTTGATGCGATCGACATATTCCACGGAAAGTCCGCTGAGACGGGCGAGTCGCTCCACAGCCGACTGCCGCTCCTCCGCCGTCAAGCGGGCGCCACGGTCCAATGCCCACGGATAGTCGCGGCTCGCGAACTCCTCTGCCTCGGCCAGCACCTCAGCCAGCGGCCGATCGCCGTGCAAGCCGTGATAATGCGCGATGGCGGCATAGGTGGGCAGGAAGAGCGGGTAGGCGATGTCGAGGTGCGGGTGGAACTCGATGGTGCCGATGTTGAGCACACTGGAGATCAGGATGAGGCCGTTGAGGTACAACGTATGGCGCTCTTGCAGGTGTTGAGCCAATGCAGCGGCGCGCAGGGTGCCGTAGGACTCGCCGCACAGATATTTCGGGGACAGCCAACGGCCGTTGCGCGATGTCCAGAGCCGGATCAGCTCGCCGATACTCTCCATATCGGCGGTAAACCCGTGGTATTCCTTGGATTTCTCACCCTTGAGCGCCCGCGAGTAGCCGGTCGACACCGGGTCGATGAAGACCAGATCCGCGTGGCGCAGCAGGGTTTCGGCGTTGTCGGCAAGGTCGTAGGGCGGTGGGAGCAGGGCACCCGCGTCGCCCATGACCACCCGGCGAGGACCTAGCAAGCCCAGGTGCAGCCACACACTCGACGACCCTGGCCCGCCATTGAAAGCGAAAACCACTGGGCGGGTACCAGGATCCGCCCCCTCAAGCACATAAGAGACCACGAACATCTCGGCCTTGGCCTTGTGCCCGTCGAATTTGTCCTCGGTGTGCGACTCGAATCGGAGCACCACGCGCCCGGCGGTGGCCGTGTAGCGCAGCCCGTTGACTTCGTGGCTGGTGGTGACCAGTTGGTCAGTGGGATCCGGGCTTACCTCTTCGGTCTTCTTCTCGTCGGGTTTCTGCTCCTCTGTCATGGGAGCAGACAGTACCCAGTGGGAATGTCAATTTGGGAGGTGCCGCAGGACGGAGAAGCTCTCCGAGCCTTCGAGGCGGTAGCCGAAGCCGTGGATGGTCGCAATGGCGTCGCCGTATTCGCCCAGCTTCACCCTGATCCGGCGGACGTGCACGTCCACGGTTCGTTCGCCGCTGAACTCGTGTCCCCACACCGCTCGCAGCAACTGCATCCGGGTGAAGGCCGCGCCGGGATGGCAGGTGAGGAAGAGCAGCAGGTCGTATTCGCGGCGGGTGAAGCGGACTGCCTGTCCCCCGAGGACGACCTTGCGACTGGCTGTGTCGATTACTACTGGGCCGGGCACACGCTGCTCAAAGTCGTGTTCCACCTCGGAGATGGCTTGCACGAGACGGTCGGCCGACTCTTGTGCGCCGGGGCCGGTGAGTGTGACGGTGAGGGTAACGGTTGGCACTCGCTCAGGATATCTCCGCAAACCCTATAGGTCTAGTAGGAATTTGCCTCATGCTGCAAAAGCCAGCGCTTTATGTCGAGACCCCATCGATACCCGCCTAAGGAACCGTCGGCTCGCAGCACCCGGTGGCAAGGCACCAGAAGCGCTATCTGATTGCGAGCGCAGCCTTGCGCGGCGGCCCGCACGGCTCCCGGCTTGCCGGTGAGCTGAGCGAACTCGGTGTAGGTGATCGGCGTGTCCAGCGTTCGCAAGACATCCCAGCAGTGCTCGAGATAGACCGTTCCGCTCTGTGCCACGGGCACGGTGTCGATCGCGGTCAGATCGCCGTCGAGATAAGCCTTCACCGCGTCGACAGCGCTCTGCGGGACGTCACCGCGTGGAAGGTCACCGGCCGCACGGAGCCTAGAGGAGCTCGTCGCTCTTTGCGAGGCGAGGCTACGTGGCCATGAATCGCTGTTGCCGAATCGTGCCGCGGTGACGGCGAGTCCGTTGCCTGTCATGGTGAAAGGGCCTACCGGCGTGGAAATAGTGATCATTAGGCGGCTCTCCAAAGTCGGATCTGAGCATAGGAACGCCATGGCCGCCAGCTTTCGGCGTGCTTGGCAAGCTCCTTAGGATTGGTGGGCAGACCGAGCTTGGCTGCTCCGTGCAGCGAGCCGAGATCGGTCGGCAGAAACACATCCGGGTCGCCGAGGGCTCGCAAAGCGATGTAGCCGGCGGTCCACTCACCCACCCCCGGCAGCTCCAACAGCGCGGCTCGGGTGGCCGCCCGATCGCTGCCACTGTCCAGGGTCAGGCCGTCGAGGATGGCGCGAGCCAAGGTGCGCAACGTTTCCCGGCGCCTTGTGGGCATGGCGAAGGCGGTGTCGGGCAACTCCAGCAACTCCTCCGGGGTGGGGAAGTAGTGGGTGGTCGGCGCCATTTCGGGGAAATGGTCCCCTCCCGGCGAGTCGATCGCGCCATTTCCCCGAATTGGCGCCGCCGTAGCCGAAGTACGCAGTCGGGAAAGGACGGTCCGGGCGCCGGAGACGCTGATCTGCTGGCCCACAATCGCTCTGACCGCGGCTTCGAAGCCATCCACGGCACGGGGAAGGCGTACCCCCGGATGATTTTCAATCGAGTCGGCAAGTGCGCTGTCCGCTGCCAGGGCGGCGTCCACAGCCGTGGGATCGGCGTCCAGATCGAGCAGTCGGCGGCACCGGGCCACTGCCGGAGTGAGATCGCGGACGTCGGTCAGGCTGATTGTGGCGGCGATGTGGTCATCGGCCGAGCTGAGCGTGACCGTCCCCGGGCCGTGCGGCAACCGCAGGGTCCGCCGATACTGACCGTCCTGATAGGACTCAATGCCCGGGATCGACCGTGCGCCAAGAAATTCGAAGAGGGTCTCGGCGTCCAGCGGCGCACGGTAGCTGAGCTTCAGCGAAATCGCCCCGTCCACCTGAGCCGGCGCTCGGCGCAAAGACGACGGCACCACACCGTAGACCTCACGGAAGGTGTCGTTGAATTGGCGAACGCTGCCGAAGCCGGCCGCGAACGCGATCTCGGCCAAACCCATACCGGTCTTGGCAATCAGGGTCTTGGCCGTTTGAGCTCGCTGAGCGCGGGCCAATGCCAGCGGCCCTGCCCCGAGCTCATCGGTGAGCAGCCGATTCAGGTGCCGCTCGGTGTAGCCGAGGCGCGAAGCGAGCTCGGGCACTCCACCCCGGTCCACCACGCCATCGTTGATAAGCCGCACCGCGCGTGCCGTCAGATCCGCTCGCACGTCCCATTGTGGGGAACCCGGCACTGCGTCAGGAGCACAACGGCGGCAGGCACGGAACCCGGCCTTCGAAGCGGCGGCAACACTCGGGAAGTAGCGGACGTTCTCCCGCTTCGGGGTGCGGGCCGGGCAGGATGGACGGCAATAAATTCCCGTCGATGTCACGCCGACCCAGAACCGCCCGTCGAAGCGCCGATCCCTGCTGCTTATCGCTGGATAAAGGTCCACGTCGGCAAGTCTGCTCCGGCCCGGAGGCGGTTGCTAGCGGTTTTCGGACGCGACGCTAAGAGCCATAAAGTGGGCCGCGCGGCCCCTGCCAACTGGGACCGCGCGGCTGTCACCCCTCTACCGCAGCCTGCCTAGGGCAGGTTTTGGAAGAAGCTCTTAACATCGGCTGCCAGCAGCTCGGGTTCCTCCATCGCCGCGAAGTGACCGCCCTTGTCGAAGTCGGTCCAGTGCGTGATGTTGTTCGACTGCTCGCCGAATCGCCTGATCGAGACGTCCTCCGCGAAAGCGGCGACCCCGACCGGGACCTGCGACGGCGGCGACCATCCGCCGGCGCCGTGCATGCTCTCGTAGTAGATGTGGGCGGATGACGCACCGGTCTGCGTGAGCCAATAGAACATGATGTTTGTCAGCAGGTGATCGCGGCCGACTGCGTCCTCGGGAAGGTCGGCCTTGTGCGTCCACTCCTTGAACTTCTCGATGATCCAGGCGAGCTGGCCCGCGGGGGAGTCGTTCAGCCCGTAGCCGAGCGTCTGCGGCCGAGTGGCCGAGATCTGGAAGTAGCCGTTCTGATCCGAGAGGAAGTTCTGCAGCCGCTGCAGACGTCCCTTCTCCACCTCGGTGAGCTCGGCCATGGTTGCCTCATCCACCTCGCCCCACGGGATGAACCCGTAGCTCGCGGCGTTCACGTGGATGCCCACCACATGCTCCGCGTCCACCTTGCCCAGCGCGATCGAGATGAACTGGCCGAAGTCGCCCCCTTGGGCGCCATAGCGTTCGTAGCCAAGTCGGCTCATCAGCTCGGCGTAGGCCTTCGCAATGCGAGTGCTATCCCAGCCCGCTTCGCCGGTCGGGCCGGAGAAGCCGAAGTTGGGGTGCGCCGGGATCACCAGGTGGAAGTCGTTTGTCAGCAGCGGGATCACGTTGAGGAACTCCACCATCGAGCCGGGCCAGCCATGGCTCAGGATCAGCGGGAAGGCGTCCGGATGGGACGATCGCACGTGGGCAAAGTGGATGTTCGCACCGTCGATCTCGGTGGTGAACTGCGGAAGCTCGTTGAGCTCAGCCTCATGCTTGCGCCAGTCATAAGCGGTGCGCCAATATTCGGCGAGCTCCTTCAAATAGGACACCGGAACTCCGCGGCTCCAGCCGGCATCGGCGATCTCGCTGGGCCACCGCGTGTTGGCCAGTCGCTGCTTCAGATCGTCGAGGTCTGCCTGCGGAATGTCGATGCGAAATGGCTTGATCATTGGCTCTCCCTTGCCCCAGGATTTCCAAACTCGTGGAACGAAGTGTTCCGTTCTTCTAACTTACCAGAACGGAATACTTCGTTCCAGTGCTAATCTGCCCCCATGACAATGAATGGCCGCAAGGCGCAAGCCGCGCTCAACGATGAGCGAATCCTCGACGCTGCGCGCGCCGTCTTCATCGCCGACCCGGGTGCGCCCATCTCCGCTGTGGCGGAGCGGGCAGGCGTCGGCATAAGTGCCCTCTACCGGCGATACCGCAGTAAGGACGAGTTACTCCAGAAGCTGTGCACTGACGCCATCCGCACATATGCCGATATTGCCGAATCAGCGGCGATGTCGCAAGACGGGCCATGGGAGGTTTTCGTGTCATTCATGCGAGACGCACTGGATGCCCGTTCGGGATCTTTGACGATTCGGCTGGCCGGACAGTTCACGGTCAGCGAAGAACTGTTGGCCGAGGTGCCAAGAGCATTTGAAAACACTCGGCGAGTACTGGAAAGAGCCAAGACGGCCGGGGAGGTGCGCTCCGAGATTGAGGTCGGTGACATCTCCCTGTTGCTGGAGCAGTTGCAGGCGGTCGATGTGGGGGATGAATCTCGCACCAGCCAGCTTCGGCACAGGTACCTGATGCTGATTCTGGATGGTCTTCATCACGTCTCGGCGGCGAAGCTGCCCGGCCCGGCGCCGACCTGGGACGAGATCGGGAGCCGCTATGACGCCAAGTAAGCTCACCTAGTGAGTCTTTCCATCGGCATCGTCGGCCTGCCCAACGTCGGCAAGAGCACCCTTTTCAATGCGCTGACCCGCAATGACGTGCTCGCGGCGAATTACCCCTTCGCCACTATCGAGCCCAACGTGGGCGTGGTCGGGCTGCCCGACGCGCGGCTGGGCAAGCTCGCCGAGATCCACGGATCGCAGAAGATCCTGCCCGCCCCGGTGTCCTTTGTGGACATTGCCGGTCTGGTGCGGGGTGCCTCGAAGGGTCAGGGCCGCGGAAACGCCTTCCTTGCCAACATTCGGGAGGCCTCGGCGATATGCCAGGTGGTCCGGGCGTTCAGCGACCCCAATGTGGTCCACGTCGATGGCAAGATCTCGCCCAAGGACGACATCGAGACGATCAACACCGAGCTGATCCTCGCCGATCTGCAGACCATCGAGAAGGCCATCCCGCGGCTGGAGAAAGAGGCTCGCACCACCAAGACGCGGGCTGGTGCCCTGGCCGCGGCCAAGGCGGCGGCAGAGCTGCTGAACGAGGGGACCACGCTCTACGCGGGCGCTGCCAAGGCCGGCATCGACATTGCCGAGCTTCGTGAGCTACACCTGTTGACCGCCAAGCCGTTCCTCTACGTGTTCAATGTGGACGAAGCCGAGCTGGCCAACGACGCATTCCTGGACGACCTTCGGGCTCTGGTCGCACCGGCCGAAGCGGTGTTCATGGACGCGAAAATCGAGTCGGAGCTGATCGACCTGCCCGAGGACGAGGCGCGCGAGATGCTCGAGTCGATCGGCCAATCCGAGCCGGGCCTGGATCAGCTGATCCGGATCGGCTTCCGCACGCTCGGCTTGCAGACCTATCTGACCGCGGGCCCGAAAGAGTCGAGGGCGTGGACGATTTCGGTTGGTGCCACCGCTCCGGAAGCGGCCGGCGTCATCCACACCGACTTCCAGCGCGGCTTCATTAAGGCCGAAATCGTGGCCTTCGACGACCTCGTGGCGGCCGGATCCATGGCTGCGGCGAAGGCAGCCGGGAGGGTGCGCATCGAGGGCAAGGACTACGTGATGGCCGACGGAGATGTCGTCGAGTTCCGATTCAACGTGTGATTTGGGAGTAGATGGCTTCGATCCGTGCAGCCAGGCCAACTTCAGACGGGGTGAGCGCGCTCTCAGATCCACAGCAGACCTTGATCTGAGTGCGGCCGTCGAGGCGGCGAATGTGGGGCCGGACCCCTAAAGCGTCTGCCGCAACGGTTATCCGCTCGGTCAGCACAGTGTGCTGAGCGTCGTCGAGTTGGAGGGTTCTTTTGATGCCATCACCATCGCGCATCCAGCCGGGCAGCTGAGAGAATGCCTCGCTGAGGTAATCGTGCCTCTGGCCCCGTTTCCAGACCACGCCCATCCGCACCTCCAGCGTCGTTGCCGTGTTGTGGCCGAATCTTGTCCGCGCCGTCACACAATCGGTGTGACCTATCCTGCCTGCTAACTCGTTGTGTGTCCACGCGCACAAAACCGACTTCGGGTACTTCGCAGGACGGTGTGTACAGCCAGATTTGGTTGCCACCAGTGGTTTTGGCTCGTCGACGACGCAGCCCTCCTCCGAACGGCTGGCTGTCGACTCCTTTCGCCGCCACGCCGTCCCCCAAACGTTTTAGGTGCGTTCATCTGGCACGCTGTCCGCCGTGTCTAACTTCACACCATCGGCGAATTCAGAAATTCGCGTCATCGTCGGGGCTGCGATCGTCGAAGACGGCCGCGTTCTGGCCTGCGAGCGGTCCGAGCCGGCTGAGGTGGCCGGGAAGTGGGAGTTTCCGGGCGGCAAGGTCGAGCCGGGTGAGACTGAGGAAGAAGCGCTGATTCGCGAGTGTGAAGAGGAACTGGGCGTTGTCGTCACCATCGGCGCCAGGGTTGGCCAAGATGTCTTGCTGGGCCACGGCCGGGCCGTGCTTCGCGTCTACGCCGCGACCCTCATCAAGGGCACACCAGAGCCCCTTGAACACGCCGAGCTTCGCTGGCTCACGGCCACGGAGCTGAACACCGTCCCCTGGCTCCCTGCCGACGCTCCAATAGTTGCGGCCCTCCCCGCCCACATGTGAGCAGAAAGGGCCGCAACGGGAAAGCTCAGTGCTTGTCGGGGTGGTAGTAATTCAGCGACTTCGGGTCCACCGGGAAGGTGATCTCGTCACCGAACGGCGAAGCGGCCGCTGAGCGGTCCGACAGCATTTCGTTCAGGTTGACGTGGCCCTTGTCGTCCACTGCGGTGGGCATCGGGGGCAGCAGCTCCCGGCTGAAGTTGACCGGCGCCTTGTCTTCGGCGACCGTAACGTGTCCCGAGTGCACCGACGGGTGCTCCTGAACAAGCGGCGGCATTTGATCACGCCGGAGGATCTTGCGTCCGATTACCACGATCGGATCATACCGCCGGTCCACGACGCGTTCCTTCATCGGGACAATCGCGTTGTCCGTGATCTTGATGTGCTCCGGGCACACCTCGGTGCAGCACTTGGTGATGTTGCAGTA
>DPJL01000423.1:0-3271 GCA_003543035.1 Micromonosporaceae bacterium
TTTTTGTTAATGATACGGCGCCCACCCAGATCTACACTTGATCCCCACTCGCCCTATGGCTGGGGTCACCGACAAGCGACCCCAGCCGTAACTGTCAGCTGCACCGCCAGATCTGCGTGGCACTGTTCGCGTCGCTGATCACCGCGTGATCGTTCGTGATACCCAGCAGGATGCGTTGCGCAGGCGTGGGCGAGGTCAGGAATTCGGCCAACCCGTTGCGCAGCACGGCTTTCTTGCCGTCCCTGGCGATCGTCATCGAGCCGGACGAGTTCACCTCGTACGGGGTGCCGTTGGGAATCTGGCGCACCACGTTGCCGCTCAGGTTCCACTCCACGATCGTGTACGGGGACTGGGTTCCGCTGTACCCGACAATGCGGCCCGCCGAAAAGTCGGTGACCTTGAAGGAAGATCCCGGGCTCGCGAGGTTGGTACTCGAGCCGTTCGCGTTGAAGATGACGCCCCAACTCACCACGACCCGTCCGGTGTCGTCGATGCCTTCGGCAAAGCCGACCCCGAAGTCGGTGTAAACGCTGGGACTGCTGACCTTCCAAAGTAGAGCGTGGGACGGGTCGCAACACGCGAAGTAGTTGCTGAAGCCCACGATGTCACCGGCCGCATTGATGTCGGTGGGCACGGAGGGCCGGGTGCCGCGACCGGGAAGGCGTTGGTAGCTCCCATTGGTGTAGCGCCAGCCGAAAGTGGTGCCGTCGTTGCCGGTCCAATAGCCGGCGACGACACCGTTCGCGTTGACAGCCCTCGGATAGTTGGAGCCCGGCCCGGCTGCGGGAGCGGGCAACTTCTGCGGGCTGCCGTTGCGCCAGATGATGCCCTCCCAATGGTTCGACACCCAGCCGGAGCCGACGATCAGGCCGGTCCCGGCGTGGCCGGTGGGATAGCTCGTGGTGACGCCGGAGGGCACGCTCAACGGCGAAGCCGACCAGGTACATGCGGCGGCAGCGGAGGTCTGCGGAGTGACCACCAGCGCGGCGGTGAAAGCGATAGATGCTAGCCACTTCATGCGCGGGACGCTGGCACGGCCCGCTAGAGGGCGGCTAGATCCGGCTAGACCTCGTCGATGAGATCGGCCACCGAGGCGATCACCCGTGAAGGCCGGTAAGGGAATCGCTCCACATCGGACTTGGTGGCTATTCCGGTGAGTACCAGGATGGTGTGCATACCGGCTTCCAGACCGCACAGGATGTCGGTGTCCATCCGGTCACCGATCATTGCGGCCGAAAGCGAGTGCGCCCCAATGCGATTGAGCGCCGAGCGCATCATCATCGGGTTGGGCTTGCCGACGAAATAGGGCTCTATCCCGGTCGCCTTGGTGATCATCGCGGCCACCGAGCCCGCGGCCGGCAGCACACCCTCCGCGGAGGGACCGGTGACGTCGGGGTTGGTGCAGATGAACCGCGCTCCCTTTTGAATCAGGCGCACCGCGGTCGTGATCGCCTCGAAGCTGTAGTTGCGGGTCTCCCCCAGCACCACATAGTCGGGGTCGAAGTCGGTCAGGATGTATCCGGCGTTGTGCAAAGCGGTGGTCAGCCCCGCCTCGCCGATCACGTAAGCACTGCCGTCGGGGCGCTGGTCGGAAAGGAACTGCGCCGTCGCCAGCGCGGAGGTCCAGATCGCTTCCTCAGGCAGGTCGAAACCGATCCTGGTCAGCCTGGCATGCAGGTCACGCGGGGTATAGATCGAATTATTGGTGAGTACCAGAAAAGGCTTGCCCGAGGACCGCAGGCGCCCAATGAATTCGGCGGCTCCAGGCACCGGGACGCCCTCGTGCATGAGCACGCCGTCCATATCGGTCAGCCATGCTTCGATGTGGCGGGTCATGTAGAGCCACTCTCCTAACGGCGTGCGGGCGCCGGACAGCAGTGGCTGGCGCAGACATCCCAATGATCGAGGGTACCGAGTCCACGTCGAGTCGGATCGGAGGATGCCAGCATCCGCTCTTCGACCAAGTCCCGCACCATTGCGACGAACCGCGCGTCGGTGCCCGGAGTCTTCGCCCTCGCGAAGCCCAAGCCGAGCTGGCGAGCCGTGGCGGCCGCCTCCTCGTCGAGGTCCCAGATCACTTCGAGGTGGTCGGAGACAAAGCCGATCGGGCTCACCACCACCTGGGTGGTGCCCTCCTTGGCCAGCACCTGGAGGTGATCATTGATGTCCGGCTCGAGCCACGGCGTATGAGGTGACCCGGAACGGCTCTGCCACACCAGATCCCAGCCGGTGTTGGGCAGCGAGCGCGCCGCAACCAGTCTCGCAGTTTCAAGCAGCTGCGCCTCATAGCGACCCCCGTCGGGGCCGCTCGTGGCGTTCATCGCGGTGGGGATCGAGTGAGCGGTGAAGATCAGCCTCGTGGTCTCCAGCGCGGCCGGATCCAGCCTGTGGAAGGCGGTCTTCACCGCGTCCGCGAGTGGCTCCACGAACCCTGGGTGGTCGTGAAAGTGCCGCAGCTTGTCCACCAGCGGCGCGCGAGGTCCCACCGCCGCGCGGGCGGCCGCGATGTCCCCGAGGTACTGCCGGCACGACGAATACGACCCGTAGGCACTGGTCGCGAGCGCGATGGCCCGCTGAACGCCGTGATCGCGCATCTGCGCGATGGTGTCGGCGAGCATCGGGCGCCAGTTCCGGTTGCCCCAGTAGACCGGCAGATCGAGGCCGTGCACCGAGAAATCGGCCCGGATGGCGGCCACCAGCTCGCGGCACTGCTGGTTGATCGGGGACACGCCGCCGAAGCGCTGGTAATGCCCCGCCACCTCGGCCAGGCGCTCCGGCGGGACACCCCGGCCTCTGGTCACGTTCTGCAGGAACGGAAGCACATCGTCGGGGTGCTCCGGGCCGCCGAAAGACAGCAGCAGAAACGCGTCATACATGTTGTAAAGATTAAGCCCTACGCTCCGACCGCGTGATAGCCGCCGTCCACATGGATGATCTCGCCGGTGGTGGCCGGGAACCAGTCGGAGAGCAGCGCCACCACCGCCTTGGCGGTGGGCTCGGTGTCGGTAAGGACCCACCCGAGCGGTGCCCGCTCGACCCACGACTCCTCGAACTTCTCGAAGCCCGGGATCGACTTGGCGGCCATCGTCCTAAGTGGACCGGCCGAGACCAGGTTGCTGCGAATCCCACGCTGGCCCAGATAGCGGGCGAGGTAGCGAGAAGTGGATTCCAGCCCCGCCTTGGCCACTCCCATCCAGTCGTAGACCGGCCACGCGATGGTCGCGTCGAAGGTGAGCCCGACCACCGAGCCGCCCTTTTCCATCAACGGCAA
>DPJL01000423.1:3663-6163 GCA_003543035.1 Micromonosporaceae bacterium
CCGATGGAGTGCACCACCCCGTCAAGGCTTTCGACGCCGAGCCCACGGACCCGGTCGGCCAGGCTGCCAAGCTGCTCGACGTTGGTGGCGTCCAGCTCGATCACCGGGGCCTCTTCCGGCAGTCGCCTGGCTATCCGCTCCACCAGGGACATCCGGCCGAAGCCCGTAAGCACGACCTTGGCACCCTGCTCCTGCGCGATCTTCGCCACGTTGAACGCGATCGACTGCTCCGTGATCACGCCGGTGACCAGAACGCTCTTGCCCTCAAGTAACACTGTCAACTCTCCTCAGTGGCCCATACTCAAATGCAACATCTAGTGGCCCATCCCTAAACCGCCGTCCACCGGGATGACGGCGCCAGTGATGTATCCGGCGGTGTCGCCGGCCAGCCAGGTGACGGCTGCGGCAACCTCTTCCGCGGCGGCGAGCCGGCCGGCCGGGATCGCCTTGAGAATCTCGGCTTTGCGCGCGTCGGGCAGAGCCGCGGTCATCTCAGTGTCGATGAACCCGGGTGCCACCACATTCGCGGTGATGTTGCGCGTTCCCAGCTCGCGAGTGATCGAGCGGGCCATGCCCACCAGACCCGCCTTGCTGGCCGCGTAGTTGACCTGCCCCGCCCCGCCGTAGAGGCCGACCACCGAGGAAATGAAGATCATCCGACCCCAGCGGTTGCGCAGCATCTTGGTGCTGGCGCGTTTGGCGCAGCGCCACGCGCCGGTCAGGTTGGTGTCCAGAACCCGGGTGAACTGGTCGTCGGACATCCGCATCAGCAGGGTGTCATCGGTGATGCCCGCGTTGGCCACCAGCACTTCGACCGGGCCGAGCTCGTTCTCCACCGTCGTGAATGCACTGTCGACGGCCGCACTGTCGGTGATGTCACACACGACGCCGAAGACGTCGGGAGCGCTCGCCGAGTCGAAGGTTCCCCGGTGGGTGATCGCCACCCGATCGCCCTGCTTGGCGAATGCCTGCGCGATCGCCAGGCCGATGCCCCTGTTTCCGCCGGTCACGAGCACGGTTCGAGCCACTGTCTGCTCCCGTCGAGTGGAGTGTCTACTCGACACACCCTATGGCTCGGCCTGTCGGCGCCCGCCGCCGACCCATGACGAAAACCACCTAAGGATTTTGGAGGATTCCTCCAACTCGTTTCGGTGGCCTCACCGCCCGGCTAGGACACATTGCCAGGACGGCTGATGCGGGTCACCCCTTACCCTAGGCTAGTATCACCACGTTTGTGAGCTGCCCGAAGCCTGACCCAAGGAGGTGAGTCGCTATGCGAGATAGCGATCCTCCCAGTCATGGCCGGGTGCCACAGATTTCCCGAGGTGACTGAGAGTTCTCCAATCACCTCAGCCCGGTCATGACCTTCATGTGCCCTGTCCCAGCAATAGACAGTTGCCACTGGAGTGTTGCCATGAGCCGCTACCTTGCCCCGTTGGGGTTCACGCTCGCAGCCACCTGGGTTGCGACCATCTTCATGCTCGTCGGCGCCCGCTGAGTTTCCTGTCGGCAAGGCCCGCATAGCGAGCCCTTGCCGACGCAGCAGGCGCACAGACCTGTGGCCTGCGCAGAAGACGTCAGATCAGCCGCGGTGTCCACAGCAGACTGAACACGCCCGCCAGCAGGGAAAGCAAGAGCCCTGCGGCGGCGAACCAGCGCGTCAGCTCAACCGGCACCGTCCGGCTGCCGAGCGACGAGCCCATGTCGTCATAGACCCGTTTCAGCTCCTCCGCCGAGGCGGCTTCATAGAAGAAGCCGCCGGTCGTCTCGGCCAGCTGCGCCAAGGCTTCCCGGTCCACCGGCACCCGCTGTAGTTGCCCGGCGATGTCGACCATCCCTTCGTCGGTTCCAAAGGCGACCGTCGACACCGGTACCCCGGCGGAGACCGCAGCCGCGGCCGCCTCTTCAATGGGGCGGCCGTAGGTCCGGTACCCGTCGGAAAGCAAAAGTATGCGTGCCGGAGCCAACTCATTCGTTCCATCGGAGGGGATCGCGCGGATGGCGTCCAGCGCCGTGAAGACCGCCTCGCCAGTCGCCGTGGCCTCGGCCAGTTGCAGCGCATCGATCGCCTCGAGGGTCAACTGACGGTCCTTGGTCGGTGACACGAGCACCTGAGCGGTCCGCGCGAAGGAGACCAGGCCCAGGTTGTAGCCCTCGGGCAACTCCCGCACGAACTGCTTGGCCGCCTGTTGCGCGGCCTCGATCCGGGTCGGGGAAACGTCCGCCGCCTGCATGGACAGTGAGACATCGATGGTCAGCACCACGGTGGCTCGCTCGAGCGGCCGGTCCATCTCCATGGACGGTTTGGTCATGCTCAACACGAGCATCGCCAGCCCGGCCAGAAACGACCCGGCGGCAAGGTACCTACGCCAGCCGATCCCTTTGGGAGCAAGGGTTTTAAGCAGTTCGAGGTTGCTAAAGCGCACCGCGGTCTCGCTGCGCCGCCGTTGCCGCCACAGGTAGCCGGCGGCGAGCCCGAGCAGGCTGGGATCGGGAGAGG
>DPJL01000422.1 GCA_003543035.1 Micromonosporaceae bacterium
GCGTCAGCAGCGCGTCGGCCGCGGCGGCGGCATGTACGTCGTATATGAGCAGCCGATGCACCGCTGCCCGGCGCTCGGTTTCCGCTTCGTAAGTCTGGGCCTGCTCGGTGGCGTAGGCGCTGAGTAGATCGTGAAACGCATAGCGGCCCATCATGTGCTCGGTGACCATGTGCGCCCTGGCCAGATCGGAGAGCAGTTGCCGGGCCTGGCCGAAGGGGAGACCGGCGAGGTTGGCCGCGGCCGCCACCGTGATGTCCGGCCCGCGGTGCAGACCCAGCAGACGGAACAGGTGAGCGGCCTGTGTGGACAGTCGCTGGTAGGACCAGGAGAAAACCGAGCGGACCTGGGTGAACTGGTCCCCGCCGTCCACCGCGTCGAGGCGCCGCTGCGCGTCGGCCAGCTCGGCCGAGAATGTGGCCAACGGAAAGGTGGGGTGTGCGGCCGCCCGGGCCGCGATGATGGCCAGGGCCAGCGGCAGCCGGGCGCATCGCGCCACCAGCTCGTCGACGGCGCTGGGCTCGGCGTCAAGGCGAGCCCGCCCCAGATGGCTGGCGAGCAGGTGGCGTGCTTCGGGCGCGGTGAGCAGGTCCAAGGTGAGCGGGTGCGCACCTTCCACGGCCACAAGGCCGGTCAACTCGTTGCGGCTGGTGACGATGACCAGACAACCGCTGCTTCCCGGCAGCAATGGGCGGACTTGGTCGACGTGTCGGGCGTTGTCCAGCACGATGAGCATGCGGCGCTCGGCCAACAGGGTCCGGTACAGGCTTGCCTGAGCGTCCACGCCAACCGGGATCTGGTCGGCGGGAATCGCGAAAGCATCCAGGAAACCGCGGATCGCTTCGCCGGGAGTCATGGGCTCCCGGGTCGGGTCAAAGCCGCGCAGGTTGACGAACAACTGCCCGTCCGGGAAGCGTGGTGCCGCCCTGTGTGCCCAGCGGACCGCCAGCGCGGTCTTGCCGATCCCGCCGGTACCGTGGATCACCGAGATCATGACGGCATCCTGGCCCGCCGCGGCGATCAGGCTGTCAAGCTCGTCGAGGGCGGCATCGCGGCCGACAAAGTGTCTTACCGGCGCAGGTAGCTGGCGTAGCGCGGTCTGTCCAATAGGGACAGGGGCTGAGTTGGAAGCGACAATGGGTATCGCGTTGCGCAGGATGCTCGCATGCAACTCCTGTAACTGCTGGCTGGGATCGAGCCCGAGCTGGTCGGCGAGGCGCTTGCGCAAGTCGTCATAAGCCCGCAGGGCCTCGCTCTGCCGGCCGGACCCGTGCAGCGCCCGCATCAGCAGCCCGACCATGCACTCGCGCAATGGATGGGCGGAGACCAATTCGATGAGCTCGCCGACCATCTGGTGGTAGCGGCCCTGCCGCAACTCCAGCTCGAGGCAATCCTCCAAAGTGGCCAGCCGCTGCTCGTTGAGCCGGGCACTGCCCGCTTCGATGGCCCGGCCGGTCATGCCCGCCAGCGCCGGGCCCTGCCACAACGCCAGCGCATCGCGCAACTTCGTTGCCGCGTCGGAGATATGCCCGGTGGCCTGCTGTTGCCGGGCCGCTGCCACACCGGCCTCGAACACCTGGGCATCGAGCTGTCCGGAGTCCAGATGGATCCGGTACCCGGTGGGCTCGGCCGCGATGACATGCTTCCAATCGCCCCCGCCGGGCAGGTGCTGGCGCAGGTTGGAGATGCAGTTCTGCAGCTGCCGTCCGGCGGTGGCCGGCGGTGTCTCGTCCCACACCGCGTCGATGAGGTAGTCGCGGCCGACGACCTGGTTGGGCGAGAGCAGCAACACCGCCAGTATCCGGGTGTGCCGCCGTTCGAAGGCGCACGGCTGCCCGTCCTGGCCCAGGACCTGAAGCGCTCCCAGGATCCGGTATCTCACTAGACCTCCCACGGGTTCCCGTTGCCTTGGGCGCTTCCGCAGAAAATCTAGGCTATTGGATTTATCGATCGGATAACAGATGACGCGGCGCGCATGAATAGATCGATGAAGGAAGGTGTGCAGTTTGAATGAAAGCCCGTTGGCATGCTGCGTGCCATGCGAACCGTCTTAGATGCCATCGCTGAATCGTCCTGCGGGACAGCAACCCTGACGGTAGCCGGGACTGGTTCCGGGCCGGACACCTGCCTGCCGTGGTCGGCATTGCACGAGCGCGCGCAGCGAATGGCCGCTGTGCTTGCCCAGCACGGGATCGGGCGCGGTAGCAGGGTCGGCTTGCTAGGCGACACATGTGTCGGCCTGATCACCGCGATCCAGGCGGTGTGGCTGCGCGGAGCGGCGTTCACGATCCTGCCGTTGCCCAACCGTACTCATCTCTTGCCGATAATCGCCGACGCGCGATTTGATCTGTTGGTCGCGGACGAGGAATCCTGCGCCGCCTTGTCACACGCGGTGAAGGTTTTGCCACTGTCCACTTTGGAGCAGACGACTGCGGCTCCAGTCATGGCCGTGCGGCCGGACCCCGATGACCTTGCCATCCTGCAATACACGAGCGGCTCCACCCGAAACCCGCGCAGTGTCCCGGTCACCCATGGGAACCTCATTGCCAACCTGGACGCGATCGAAGCGACGATCGGAAGCGGTGCGCTCGATCCCGCCACCGCGTGCTGGATGAGCTGGCTGCCGCTTTACCACGACATGGGTTTGATCGGTTTTCTCGCTCTGCCGATGTCGCGGGGCTGCCCACTGGTGCTGCAATCGCCGGTGGCTTTCGCGCTTCGCCCGGGCAGCTGGCTCGAGCGGCTTTCCCGCCATCGCGCCACCAGCACCGGCGGACCAAACTTTGCCTACGGCCTGATGGCGCAACTGCTTGAACGGCCCGGCAGTGCCATCGCAGACCTGAGCTCGGTGCGCTACATGTACTCCGGTGGCGAGCCGATCGACGCGGCGATGATGGCTCGGTTCACCACCGCCGCCGGCCGGCACGGGCTGAATCCCGGGGCAGTCGTGGCCGCCTATGGGTTGGCCGAATCGACTCTGGCGGTGAGCTTCTCGCCGATCGGCGACGGCATCACCGTCGACGAGGTGGACCGGGACACGCTCGAACGCGACGGGCAAGCTCTGCCGGCCATCGAGGGGCTGTCCTCACGGCGCCTGGTCCGGCTGGGGCGGGCTGTATCTGGTACCCAGATAAGGATTGTGGACGAGACGGCGGGCCTTGTCGTCGCCGCACGGACAGTAGGCCACATCGAAGTCAGCGGTCCTTCCGTGGTTGGCGGTGGCTGGCTTCGTACGGGCGATCTC
The DNA here is from genome assembly GCA_003543035.1 of Micromonosporaceae bacterium. Lineage (GTDB taxonomy): Bacteria > Actinomycetota > Actinomycetes > Mycobacteriales > Micromonosporaceae > Rhizocola. The sequence goes on from DPJL01000422.1 coordinate 3,242, forward strand.
GGCTACCTCACCGATGGCGAGCTGGTCGTGTGCGGGCGAGCCAAGGACGTGCTCTTCGCCGCCGGGCGCAACGTCTACCCGCAGGACGTGGAGGCGGCCGCGGCACAGGTGCCTGGCGTGCGTCCCGGAGGTGCTGCCGCCTTTGGCATCCCGGCCGATGCCGGCGACCGTCTCGTTGTCGCGGTGGAGTGCCGTGGCTCAGACACAGCCGAGTTGCGAAAGGCCGTCGCCATCGCCGTGGCTGCCGAGACCGGGATGGCGCCGGCGGATGTCGTTACCGTGCGGCCGGGCCGCCTTCCCAAGACCTCATCCGGCAAGCTGCGCCGCGCGGAAACCCGGCGCAGATACTTCGCCGGCGAGTTGACCGATAGCAGTGCGCCTCTAGCAGACCGGAGTGTCCGATGACGACAGACCTCGCAACCGTCCCACCGCGTGAGCGCGCACGTGCAGAGCTTGCCACGCTGCTCGATTTGGATCCTTCAGCGCTCGGCGACCATGCCTCGCTCCGCGATGGGCTGGCAATGGACAGCCTCACCATGATGCGCGTAATCACTTGGCTGGAGGCCAATGGGGCGCCGATCACGGCCGAGGATCAGCTCCCGGCAACTGTCGGCGACGTACTGTCCCTTTTGGACAATATGGCGGCGCCGCGGCTATTCGTCCGGGTGAACGGCGTGCCGGGGATCCCCGACCACGCAATGGCACCGCGGCCGCGAGACCCGCTGGCGCCGGTGCTGGAAACGCAGGCTTTGCGCTTGGCGCCCATCATTCCGGACGACTTCGGTTTCCTTTACGCGCTTGCGATTTCCCCGGAGACGGGCTTCCGATGGCGTTACCGCGGCTCGATTCCGCCGATCGACCGATTCAAATCGGAACTGTGGAACATGGTGTTACTGCAATTCGTGGTGCGCCGTATCGAGGACGACAGGCCGGTCGGGCACGTGGTGGCCTACAGCGAAGAGCTGAGCCTGGGGCACACCTATGTCGGTGCGGTCTTCAGCCCCGACATCTCGGGCACAGGCCTTGCGGCGCAAGCGGTTTCGCTCTTCGTACGGCACCTCTTCCACACGTTCCCGCTCAAAAAGATCTACATGGAAATCCCCGGAATCAACTGGCCTCAGCTGCAAAGCGGCCAGGGCAGCCTGTTCCGCGTCGAAGGAGTCCTTCGCGGCCACGACTACTACGCCGGCCAGTACTGGGACAAGTACGTCTGCGCGATCTACCCCGGCGACTCCGAGCCGGCCTCATAGATCTCTCCGGCTGCCGCCGTTACGGCAGGGGGGGGAAAACCCAACCCCCGACGGCAGGCGGGCGGTGGGGGGAG
>DPJL01000211.1 GCA_003543035.1 Micromonosporaceae bacterium
ACATGACCGGCGGCTCCAGCGGCGGCCCGTGGTTCCTCAGCTTCAACGAGGGCACCGGCAGCGGCGTGCAGAACTCGGTGAACAGCTTCCGCTACGTGTTCCTCGGTCTGCTCGACCCGGGCTGGATGTTCGGCCCGTACTTCGGCGCCGACGCGCAGAACCTCTACAACACGGCACAGGCAGCCTGACCGCCTCTCCCGGAGGGCCCCCCTGTCGGGGGGCTCTCGTAGGCTGCCCGACCGTGAAGTTCACCGGTTTTGGCGAGCATGCCGTCGACTTCTTCGACGGGCTGGTTGCGGACAACTCGAAGCCGTACTGGGAGGACAACAAGGAGACCTACGCCGCCGACGTCCGGGCGCCGATGGAGGCGATGCTCGCCGAGCTGGAGAAGGAGTTCGGCGCGGAGGCCGGCTCGGCCAAGGTGTTCCGCCCCTACCGCGATGTCCGCTTCGCCAAGGACAAGAGTCCATACAAGACCAACTGTGGCGGCGTGATCGAGCAGGGCAGGGGAGCGGGCGCCTACTACGTGGAGGTCAGCCCGGCCGGCCTGCGGGTCGGTGGCGGGTGCTTCCACCTCGAGGGCGACCAGATCGCCCGGTTCCGGGTCGCGGCGGCCGACGACATCCGCGGCGCGGCCCTGCAGGGGATCCTGACCAAGCTGGAGCGCCGCGGGTGGGAGATCAAGGGCGACCAGCTCAAGACCCGGCCGCGCGACTACCCGGCCGACCACCCCAGGATCGACCTGCTGCGGTACCGGTCGGTGTACGGGATCCGGGTCTGGGAGCCGGACGACGTGCTGCACGAGCCGGCCTGTCTGGACCGGGTGCGCAAGGCCTGGCGGGAGATTCGCCCGTTCAACGAGTGGGCAAGCGACCACGTGGGGATCAGCGACCCGGGCCGGTGAGCTGCCGCGAGTGCGACGAACGACGCTTTCCTCACACTCAACGAGAGGAGCGCGTCGTTCATCGCATGTGGCTGCGGTTCACCAGGTGTTCTGAATCGAAACTGTTGCTACTGACCGGTACTACGGGATCGTTCCAGCCAACGGGGCTAGGCTCGCTAGCCGTGAGCCGACGCGCGAAGATCGTTTGTACTCTCGGGCCAGCCACCGCCACGCCGGAAAAGGTATCCGAGCTGGTCGCGGCCGGTATGGATGTCGCGAGAATGAACTTCAGCCACGGCAGCCGCAGCGACCACAAGCAGGTCTACGGGCTGGTGCGGGCGGCATCGGACGAGTGTGAGCGCGCGGTCGGGATCCTGGCCGACCTGCAGGGGCCGAAGATCCGGTTGGGCACCTTCGCCGCGGGGCCGGTGGAGTGGCGCACCGGCGAGCTCGTCCGGATCACCGTCGAGGACGTGGCCGGCACCCACGACCGGGTGTCCACCACCTACAAGGGTCTGGCGCAGGACGCGAAGCCCGGCGACCGCCTGCTGGTCGACGACGGCAAGGTCGGCCTCGTGGTCGCCGCGGTGGAAGGCCAGGACGTGGCCTGCGAGGTCACCGAGGGCGGCGAGGTCAGCAACAACAAGGGACTGTCGCTGCCCGGCATGGACGTGTCGGTGCCCGCACTGTCCGAGAAGGACATCGAGGACCTCGAGTTCGCGCTGCAGCTCGGCGTCGACTTCATCGCGCTGTCCTTCGTCCGCTCGCCGGCGGACATCGACCTCGTGCACCAGGTGATGGACCGGGTCGGCCGGGGCCGGCTGCCGGTGATCGCCAAGCTGGAGAAGCCGGAGGCGGTCAGCAATCTCGAGGCGATCGTGCTGGCCTTCGACGGGATCATGGTGGCCCGGGGCGACCTCGGCGTCGAGCTCCCGCTGGAGCAGGTGCCGCTGGTGCAGAAGCGGGCAGTCCAGCTCGGTCGCGAGTTCGCCAAGCCGGTGATCGTGGCGACGCAGATGCTCGACTCGATGATCGAAAATTCGCGCCCGACTCGCGCTGAGGCCTCCGACGTCGCCAACGCCGTGCTCGATGGCGCCGACGCCCTGATGCTTTCCGGCGAGACAAGCGTGGGCAAGTACCCGGTGCTCACCGTCAGCACAATGGCGAAGATCATCTCCACCACCGAGGAAGGCCAGATCGCCGTCCCGCGGCTTCAGCACGACCCGCGCACCCGCGGTGGCGCGCTCACCGTGGCCGCTTCGCAGATCGCCCGCTCGGTCGGCGCCAAGGCGTTGGTGGCCTTTACCGTCACCGGCGACACCGTGCGGCGGCTGTCCCGGCTGCACTGCGAGCTCCCGTTGCTGGCCTTTACCCCGGAACGAGCCGTGCGCGACCAGCTCGCTCTCTCCTGGGGAGTGGAAACCTTCTTCATGCCCTTCGTCCACCACACCGACGACATGTTCCGCCAGGTCGACGAACGCCTGCTGAGCCTGGGCCGGGCCAATGTCGGCGACTACGTCGTAGTGGTCGCGGGCAGCCCGCCCGGGACTCCGGGATCCACGAATACCCTGCGCGTGCACCAACTCGGCTCATTGGCGATACCTTCATGAGGTGAGAACGCCGCAATTTCGCACTGACGACAACTCGGATGCGCCGCTATCGGGCCAAGCATCGGTTGATGACCTCGTGGAACTGCTGAATCTGTCCCAAGTGGACGATCTGCGGTTCACCGGCCAGAATCCGCCGCTTGGCCCGATGCGTGTCTACGGCGGCCAAGTCGCCGCGCAGGCCCTGGTCGCCGCGGGGCGCACGGTTGATCCCAAGCGGATGGTGCACTCGCTGCACGGCTACTTCGTCCGCTCCGGCGATCCGACCGAGCCGATCGAGTACCACGTCGAGCGCATCCGCGACGGGAGATCCTTTTCCGTACGCCGCTCGGTCGCTCAGCAGGGCGGAAAGACCATCTTCTTCATGTCGGCCTCATTCCACCTGCAGGAGAAGGGTCTGGACCATCACGACCCCGCGCCCGAGGTGCCCGGCCCGGAAGAGGTTCCGACGCTGGCCGACTTGATCGCGCACTATCCGGAGCGGATCGAGATCTGGAAGCTGATGCCGCGTCCCTTCGACGTTCGCTACCTCGACGAGCCCGGCTGGCTGCGCCCCGGCGACCGGGCAGCCAACCCGCAGAACAGGGTATGGATGCGGGTTGATGGAAAGCTGCCCGATGACCCGCTGCTGCACGCGTGCATGCTGACCTACGCGTCGGACATGACCCTGCTCGATTCGGTGCTCTCAGTGCACGGTGAGGTCTGGGGTCCCGGCGGGGTGATCGGGGCGAGCCTGGATCACGCGGTCTGGTTCCACCGGCCGTTCCGGGCCGATGAGTGGTTCCTCTACGACTGCACCAGTCCCACCGCTTCGGGTGGCCGGGGTCTGGCCACCGGAAGGATGTTCACCCGCGACGGCAGGCACATCGGCACCGCCGTTCAAGAGGGACTCCTGCGCCGAGTGGGAGCCTGACCGGCATGGACCTTGTGACGTTGCAGGATGTGCAGGCGGCCGCCGGGCGCATCGCCGGAATCGCTTGGCGCACCCCGCTCATGCCCTTCGGTGAGGACTTCTGGCTCAAGCCGGAGAGCCTGCAACCCATCGGGGCCTTCAAAATCCGGGGCGCGGCCAACGCCATTGGAGCGCTGTCGCCCAGCGCCGTGATCACCCATTCGTCCGGCAACCATGGCCGGGCGCTTGCCTTTGTGGCGTCGCGCAAAGGGATCCCGGCCACGGTGGTCATGCCGGACACCAGCCCACAGGTCAAAATCGACGCCATCGCCGAGCTGGGTGCCGAAGTCGTCATGGTTTCGCCGGCCGACCGGCTCGTCGTCGCCGAGAAGCTCGCGGCGGAGAAGGGCGCGACCCTGATCCCGCCCTTCGACCATCCTGCGGTGATCGCCGGGCAGGGCACGATCGGTCTGGAAATCCTGGAAGATCTGCCGGAGCTGCCCGAGGCCGATGTGATCATCGTGCCGGTCGGCGGCGGAGGCCTGATCTCCGGAATCGCCGCCGCGGTCAAGGCTTTGCGCCCGGCGACCCGGATCATCGGCGTGGAGCCGGAGCTCGCCGGTGAGGCCAAGGAGAGCCTGCAACGCGATCGCTTGATCACCTGGCCTACCGAGCAGACCTATCGCACCGTGGCAGACGGTGTCCGCACTGCGCCCTCGGCGCTGACCTTCGCGCACATGCGTGAATATGTCGACGACATCATCACGGTCGATGACGACGAGATCCTCAAGGCAGTCCGGGTCCTGGCGCTCTCGGCAAAGCTGGTGGTCGAGCCTAGCGGTGCGATCGCCGTGGCCGCATACCTCTACCGCCGCGGCTTCCTGCCTGGAGGCCGGACGGCGGCGGTGATCTCGGGCGGAAACGTCGACCCGTCGCTGCTGCGAAGTTGTCTCACCTAAGCTTGATCCCATGCGCCTATCCGCTCGCGTCGACTACGCCCTCCGCGCTGTGCTCGAGCTCGCCACGGGCGGGGACACTCCGGTCACCGCAGAGCGGATCGCCCGGGCCCAGGACATCCCGCCCAAGTTCTGCGAGAGCATCCTGCTGCAGCTGCGCCGCGGCGGAATCGTCTATGCCCAGCGCGGTCCCGAAGGCGGGTATTGGCTCGCGAAACCGGTCAACCAGATCTCCCTGCTTGAGATCATCGAGGTGATCGACGGCCCGCTCGGCTCGCCCCGGGCGCAGAGCGCCAGCGCCCTGCAGCAGGTGTGGACTGCGCTGGAGGAGGCGGAACGGCGCATCCTCACCGAGGTGACCATCGCCCATGTGATCAGCGGCGAGCTGCCGGTGGCCGTGACCTCAGAGCTGATAACGCACGCTTAGCTCCTTGAGCGTGCTGCTCATCATCTCCCGCAGCTCGTAGGGCTCTTCGACGACAACGTCGACGCCGAGGCGCAAGAGCTCGCCGTGGGCGTGAACCACACTCTCGATCGGGATCGTCGTGCTCACCCAGCCGTCCTTGTCCAGCTCGCCCGCGTTCTCATGGGCGGCTCGTCCCACGGCGTGGCCCATGAAGTCAGGTAACCGGCGCAAACCCTTCTCCGACAACCTGATAACGGCTTGCCCGCGTTGCCTGCGCGCCTCGAATTCGTCCAAATAGGACTGCCAATAATCGTTGAGCTGAAAGCCTTCCGGCCGCACGAACCCCTCGTCCAGCGGGTGCAGCTCGAGGATCTCGGAGACCCGGTAGGTGCGTGGCGTTCCCTCGGCAGCCGCCACGAGATACCACCGGCCGCCCTTGAGCACGACCCCATAGGGCTCAAGGGTCCGGACCACCTCCCGGGGGGTTTCCCAGCGCCGGTACCTGATCCGGATGCGGTGCTGGCCCCACACGGCGTTGGCGACTGCCATCAAATGCGGGACGTCGTCGGGATCCCTGTACCAGCCCGGGGCGTCGAGGTGAAAGCGCTCGCGGATCCGGCCGGCCCTATCCCGCAACTCGGCCGGGAGCGCCGCCAGCAGCTTGAGCTGAGCGGCCGTCACGACCGCACCCAGACCCAGCTCGGCTGCTGGGCCGGGTAGGCCGGTGAGGAACATCGACTCGGCTTCGTCCGTGGTCAGGCCGGTGAGCTGGGTCCGGTACCCGTCAAGGAGCTGATAACCACCCGACCACCCCGCATCGCCGTAAAGCGGGACTCCCGCCGCATGCAGAGACTCGACATCGCGATAGATGGTCCGGACCGACACCTCAAGCTCCTCCGCGAGCTGTTGCGCGGTCATCCGGCCGCGCGTCTGCAGCAGAAGCAGAAGGGAAAGAAGCCGGGCAGCCCGCATCCCCTGACAATAGCTGTCAGGGGATGCGGGTTCATACGGAGCTAGCTGCCGAGCAGATGACGCATGGCCCTCGCGACAAAGTCGCTACGAGCGGCCGGGGCCAAGCCCTCCAGACCGAAACCGGTGAAGACGGTGTCGCGGGTGACCACGACGGCGCCCTCCTCGAATGCGGTCTGCGTGCGGATGAAGGACGGTGCGGGCTGGGAGCCCGCCGGTGGTGGGGCAACGGTCCAGCCGCCGAGACCGTCCTCGAAGGACGTCTCCGCGATGGTGACACCGTTGACGATCACCTTCGTGTCATCGAGGAAGACCCCGAGACCCTGGGTGCCCCAGTCGGAGACATAGGAGATGGAAACCTCGACCTGCTTGCCGGCGTAAGCCGACAGGTCGACGGACCACTCCTGCCAGCCGCCGCCCGGGCCGGTGGCCGCGTGCCAGGTGCCCGTGCTGCCGGTGGGGGAGCAATCCGCGCCCTGGTAGTGGTTCAAGTGCGGGTGCAGATCACGCCAGCCGCTCGCGCAGCTGTCACCGGTACCGGTTGCGGTGTGCCCATTGGCGTCCGGCAACGTCGTCCAGATGTCGCTACCCACCTCGTGCGCCTCGACGAACAGGTAGTCCCAGTCCGGCTCGGTGTCGTAAGAGGTGGCGAACTTCAGCTGGCCGGAAGTGGCCGCTGTCATGTCGACGGTCCTGGCGAGCCTCTTGTAGGAGACGTCTGTCCGTCCACTGTAGACATACCAGTCGCCGGTGTGTGGATCGAACGGCGCTCCACCCGGCCGAAGCCAGTCCACCGTCGCGGATCCGCCAAACTGCGGGAACTGCGCCGGAGGCAGGAAGCTCGACGTGGACAGGAACGAAGCGCTGTGTCCCTGGTTTTCCGCCGACCCTGGTGCGTTGGGGGTACCGGAGAAGCCGTTGAACTGCCCGGCGTTTCCGGTCAGTGGATAGAGGTCGCCGCCGGGGTTCGTCCCGCCGTCGCTGACATACGTGTAGGCGCCGAGCCAGTACTGCAGGAAGTCGTTCAGGATCGGCAGACACGGGTAGGCGCTGGGCGTGGTGCACTCGGGCGGAGCGAACGGGTTGTAGTGATAGCCGCCGTCCGCGGACTGTGCGAAGAGGGCGAACTGCCCGCCCAGCAACAGTTTTCCGCCTTCGTTGAGGTAATCGCGCACGGAGAGCTCGATCTCCAGCGCCGACTTGGCGGTGGTCCCCGGGACCTGTCCCGGAGCCCGCTGAATCACGTCGTCGCCGGTTTCCCAGACGACAGCCTTGTAGTGCGAGAGCACCCCGAGGTGATGCGGTGCCTTGCGACCCTGCAGATCGAAGTCGTAGAGGTCGCTCGAATAGCCGGCCGCACTCAGCGAAGCCGCGATCTCGTCGGCATACTTGGCGCTCGGCACACCCTGCACCGGGCTGATGCCCGTGGTGTCCTCGGCCGCCAGCACCAGCACGTCGCCGCCGATGTCGGAGCTCACCGTGTAGGTGAAGTTCTCGCTCGTGACGAAGCCTGAGCCCGGCTTGAGGCCGGTGAACCACACCTTGACCTTGTCGCCGGCCTTGGCGCCGGTGACCTTCCCGCGCATCTCGGCGTAGAAGTCGTCGTGCGTGTCGCCGTAGCGCTCGCCGCCCCGCCACTCGGACACCGAGCTGATGCGCTCGCGCCCGCCGTTGACGGAGTAGTGCATGCGAACGAAATGCATCGCGCGACGCGCGATCGTCGCCACCTGCTGGGTCGACCCGTAGGAGACGTCGAACTTGTCCACTACAAAGTCGGGGGTGGTGCGGCCCACCACGGAGACCGGATTCGCCGGGTCCTTGGCCGACTTGGCCGTGGCCAGCGCAAAGGGAATGTTCTTGACGAACTCGGCCTGGATCAGCTCCTCGTCATCGGGGAAGTTGAAACCACTGGCACAGTCCTCGGCGAACCACTCGTCGTCGGGGATCGAATTCGACACCGTCTCGCACGTCGTCATCTCGGGGGTGAAGCCGAGCGTGCGGTAGTTGACGGTCATGTGGGTGTCGGTGTCGCCGTTGGTGGTGTAGAGCTCCGCGGAGATATCCGGGTCATAACCGGGCACCGCCGGGTGAGTGTCGTCGCCAGCCATCGTCTCGTAGATGACGTCATCCGGCGTCGGCGTGCTCACCTGCCAGCCAAGCCCGTAGAGGAGCAACTCGGCCGCGGAGTGGTAGTTGATGAAGAACTCGAACCGGACGCGCTTGAACAGATTGTCCAGCGCCTTGGATTCGGGCTCCGAATTCGGCCCCCGGCCCCGGTACGTAGAGCTCCCCGGATCCGGCGACGAACCCTCGTCGTCGTAGCCCCACCGGTAGGCGAAGTTACGGTTCGGGTCCACCCCGTCGACCCCGGTAATCAGGCCGTCGCCGTTGTTGTCGCGCAAGTTCTTGCGCCACAAGCGATTGTCGGGGGTGAACGTGTAGTCATAGCCATCCGGGTTGGCCACCGGCACGAACCAGAGCTCGTTGGTGTTCAACAGCTTGGTGATCTCGGGATCGGTGCCGTACTGGTCGATCACGTGGTGCATCAGGCGCCGCACCATCTCCGGGGTGATCCACTCTCGGGCATGCTGGGTGCCGACGTAGATGGTGGCCGGCTTGAGGCCGTCGGGCAGCCAGCGGGCCAGGCTCGTCACCTTGACCCCGAGAATCGGCTGGCCGTTGACCGACTTGCCGAGCTCCACGAGCTTGGTGAGCGAACGATTCTCGTTGGCCGTCTTGATGAGCTCGTCCCTGATGCCGCCGGACTGACTGTAGGAGCGGTAGACGGTGTTACCGGCGAGTGCCTTCTGGCGCATGGCCTTTGAAGCCGGTACCCCCCTAATGGTCTTCGCGGCAAGATTGATCCCCCGTGCCTTGAGGCTTTTGGCCTGCTTGGCGGAGAGGATCGCCTCTACCTTCACCTTGCCTTCGCCGCTTGCACTCGTGGTCACGTCTTCCCGGCTCACCCCGATCTTGACGAACTCGGCGATCTGCTCGGTCTTGACTTCCCCGGTGTAGACCTCGATGGCATCGGGCGCCCGATCGGGCCCCGTCGCAGGTTGGGCGTTGACCGGCGCGTTCAGCACCAGTGCGGCCACCAGGCAGATGGCGCTGCCGATGGCCAGGCGTGCTTTGAGCATTGTGCCCCCTCTATCTGCGAAGACGTACGCAAGGAGCATCAACGGTGCTTTGGATGAATGTCAATCAACCGATCTACTTCAGCGTTTCGCACCGACGTAGGCGTCCAAAATGGAGACTGCTTCACGTTTTGCTACGGAGAGTGAGTTGCGCCGATTGAACCGCCACTGCACCCCGAGCAGGTCCAACGCCTCACCGCAAAGCTTTAAAATGTCCGTGGATTCGTTGTAAAAGAAGTAGCGAGGATACGAGTACCGGCGGCCCCTTACGGTCACGTTGTTCAGCGCTCGGCACCCGTCGGAGTGAAACAACCCCCGCACAAACTTCCCCGCATGCGCCGCCACGATCTCCCGCTGCCACTCCTCAAGGACGATCGGTCGCTGATGTTTCTTACCAGGGCCGCACTGCGGGAGCAGGCACGGCCAATGCATGGAGTAGGCCTGGACATTGGTGCAGCCGACGCTTTGGACCCGCTGCACCGACTTCGCCATCACCGCGCGCATCGCCTCTTCGCATTCGTCCATGATCCTGGGATACGCGTCGGTGCAAGAGATGCGGAGTACCGGAACCCGGGCGGTGGTGACAAGATGCCCGTCGCCTAGATATTGGCCAAGCAAGTAGGCATAGGCGGCGGGATCTGGTGACGGATCTGGCGTGTCGGCGCAGCGCCAGCAAGTCCGCGGCGGTCCCATCGGACGTGAGTGCCTGCGGTAAACCCAGTTGATGACCGTGCTGCGCGGCAGGTTCAGGCGTTGGCAAATCTCGCCGAACGGCACGCCTTCCGAATGCCAAGCAATCGCGGCGGCTCGAAAGCGGGGTGGATGCACGAAACGAATCATCGAACAGCCGTACGACAGTTTTGGTGCCGGGAGCGGGAGTCGAACCCGCACGCCCTTTCGAGCAATGGATTTTGAGTCCATCGTGGCTGCCTGTTACACCATCCCGGCTGGCCGGCCCGCCGATGGCATTTTGCACCACCCGCAGGGCCTCGCACACTCTACCCGACTAGGCTGCCGGGTAAGCAACGACGTTCTGGTAAGGGGTTGTGGTTCGGTGACCGAGGTGCAGGCGGGTGCGGCGCGCAAGCGGGTGCTGATCGCGGAGGATGAGGCGCTGATCCGGCTCGACCTCGCCGAGATGCTCGGCGAGGAGGGTTACGACGTCGTCGGCGAGGCCGGCGATGGGGAGACTGCGGTTCGGCTGGCCGAGGAGCTGCGGCCCGATCTGTGCATTCTCGACATCAAGATGCCCATCATGGACGGGCTGGCCGCGGCGGAGAAGATCGCCGGCTCGCGGATCGCGCCCGTCATCATCCTGACCGCCTTCAGCCAGCGCGATCTCGTGGAGCGCGCCCGGGCGGCAGGGGCGATGGCGTATTTGGTGAAACCGTTTCAGCAGACTGATCTGGTGCCGGCCATAGAAATTGCCATGTCGCGATTCGCCGAGGTGGCAGCCCTGGAGGCGGAGGTCGCCGGGTTAAATGATCGACTCGAAACACGCAAAGCGGTAGAACGCGCTAAAGGCGCACTTATGACCCAATATGGGATGACTGAACCACAGTCATTTAAGTGGATCCAACGGACAGCCATGGATCACCGATTGACCATGCGTGAAGTAGCCGAACGGATAATTCAGGAAGCTTCGGATGCGGAGAGTAACGAAACCTGATCTCATCGGCTACGTAACGTTTAGGTCAACGCCGCGCCGAAGGTCTTACCACTTTGGCTCGAAGTGGGATAACGTCCCCGGCCAGACCGAGACAACGGTCTGGTCCGGCGGTCCCCGCAAGAGCCAATAGGCGCGGGGTGGCTTCCGGATCCCCGGATGGAGGAGGGCTCTAGCCTTGAGGCAGCGGTTTACGCGTGTACTCGGAGGCGTTGCGCTGTTCGCGCTCGTCGCCGCCGGTGCAGCGGCATGTAAGCAAGAAGAGACGCCCGCCGCAAAGGCGTGCGATTTGAAGCTCGGCTTCTTCGGTGCCCTCACCGGTGCCGACGCCGGTCTGGTCACGCCGATCAAGCAGGGCGCTGACCTGGCTGTGGCGCAATACAACGAGAAGAACCCGAACTGCAAGGTATCCGTGGTTCCGTTCGACTCGCAGGGTGCTCCGACCAACGCCAGCGGTCTGGCCAAGAGCGCCATTGCCGACACCAAGATCGTCGGAATGATCGGGCCCTCGTTCTCGGGTGAGTCCGAGGTCGCGAACCCGATCTTCGAAGAGGCGGGCCTCCCGGCGATCACGCCTTCGGCCACCAGGCCGAGCCTGAGCAACCCGGGATACAAGATCTTCCACCGCGGTGTTGGTAACGATGACGCGCAGGGCCCGGCTATCGCTCGGTACATCAAGCAGGTCGTGAAGTCCACCAAGGTCTATGTCGCGGACGATCAGTCCGCCTACGGCGCGGGTCTGGCCGACAAGGTGAAGGCCGGCCTCGGTGCCGACGTGATCAAGTCGTCGAAGGTCGCCGACAACCAGCAGGACTTCTCCGCCGTGGTCAGCGATGTCAAGACCTCGGGTGCGGATGTCCTCTTCTACGGTGGTTACACCGAGGAGGCGGCGCCGTTCCTGAAGCAGCTCCGCGCGGGTGGTTACACCGGCAAGTTCATCGGTGGTGATGGCATCAACGACGCCAACATGATCTCCGTTTCGGGTGCCACGACCGCTGAGGGCGTTCAGGCGAGCTGCCCGTGCGCTCCGGCCACCGCGGCCAAGGGCACGTTTGTGGCTGACTTCAAGAAGGCAAACGGCGCCGACCCTGGTGTCTACGCCGACGTGGCGTTCGACGTGGCCAACATCTTCCTGGAGGCCATTGCGGGTGGTAAGAACACCCGCGCGGACATCCTGTCGTTCATCAGCTCCTACAACAAGGCGGGCTCCGCCTCCGGTGTCACCTACAAGTGGGACGCCAAGGGCGAGCTTGCTCCCGACCAGGTCAAGATCTATATCTTCACGGTCAAGGGCGGCGCTTGGGTGGCCGAGGCTGAGGCCCCGCGCGCCTGAAGCTAAGGTCTGGACCGTCTTAACTGGATAGACAGTGCCGGGGCCGGCGGGGGGGGGTTGCGCCCCCCCCCCCCCCCCCCGCCGCCCGGCGGCCGCGTGGGGCGCGCGCGGTGCCCGGCCCCCCCCGCCCCCCCGGCGCGCCCCCGCCCCCCCC
>DPJL01000160.1 GCA_003543035.1 Micromonosporaceae bacterium
CCGAAGGGCAAGGAGGCCGAATACTTCGGCTTCTACGAGATCTCCGACAAGGGCACGAGTTGGCTTGGCCCGCTGGCCTTCGCGCTGGTGTTCCAGCTGACCAACAGCTATCGCGTCGGCATCGTCTCGGTGTTGCTCTTCTTCGTCATCGGCTTCTTCCTGCTGCTGGCGGTCCCGATGCGGCGGGCCATCATCGCGGCCGGAAACAATCCACCGGCGAAGTTGTAGTAATCTCGCGCCTCGTGCCTAAGCTGCGGTTTGTTTGGTGTCTCAGCGGGCCGATGGATTGTGGGGGTTGAGCTTTACTCGTGGCTGCGCTGCGCTTTTTCTGGGGTCCGATGGACTGTGGCAAGTCGACGCTTGCCCTGCAGATCGGCCACAACCATGCTCGCCAGGGCCGCAACGGCCTGGTGCTGACCCGGCTGGACAGATCGATGCGGCCACAGATCACCACCCGCATCGGCCTGGCCGCCGAGGCGATCGAGGTCGATCCGGACCTCGATCTGGTCAAGCTGGTGAACAGCCAGGCGCAGCGCATCGACTACCTCATCTGCGACGAGGCGTGCTTCTACACCGTCGAGCAGATCGAGCAGCTGGCCGATCTGGTCGATGAGAGCAATGTGGACGTTTACGCGTTCGGGCTGGCCAGCGACTTCCGTTCGCAGCTTTTCCCGGCAGCGCAACGCCTTTTCGAGCTCGCCGATGAGGTGAACCGGCTTCAGGTACAGGTGTTGTGCTGGTGCGGCAAGCCCGGCCGACTCAACGCCCGCATCACCGGTGGTGCGGTGGCCCGCGAAGGCGAGCAGATCGTCATCGGTGACACCGCGGACGACCCGTCGCAGGTGAGATATCAGGTCCTTTGCCGCCGCCACTATCGGCGAGGTGAGCTGGCCGGTTAGGGTCGGGGTCATGGCTGGTCCGACCAGGGATACTTTTGGCGCGGCGATGGCCGCCTGGCGGCAGTGGCAGGATGCGCCCTGGGGACGCCTGCGTTACACCCTCGCCGAGCATAATCTGCGCCGGCATCTGGACGGGCGGCCGCTGAAAGTTCTGGACGTCGCAGGCGGCAACGGGGTCGAGGCCGTAAGGATGGCCGCCAGCGGGCACGATGTGACTGTGGTCGACTACTCGACCGAGATGCTGGCCTCGGCCCGGTCGCTGGCCGTGAGCACCGGCGTGGCACATCGCGTGACCTGTATCGAGTCCGACGCCGCCAAGCTGGCTGACGTTGTCGACGAAGCGGCCTATGACCTGGTGTTATGCCACAACCTGCTGCAATACGTGGCCGATGTGGAGTCCACGTTGGTCACCGTGCTCGCTCCACTTCGCCCGGGTGGTCTGCTCAGTGTGCTGGCTGCCAACGCGCACTCAGAGCCGATGCGCACGGCGGTGCGCGACATGGATCTGGCCGCCGCACTCGAGTCCCTGGACGCGCCGCACCATTACACGAAAACCTTTGGTACACCGGTGTATCCGCGCACGGCCGAGGAGGTCAGTGCGGTGCTGCGCGGGCTGGGAGTGGGCGTTCTCGGGCACTACGGGATCCGGTCGGTCTGCGATTACATTCCGGATGACGAGCGCAAATACGACGCCACCTTCTTCGCCGAGCTGGAGCGCCTCGAGATCGCGCTGTCGGACCGGATGCCCTATGTGCTCACCGCGCGCCTGTTCCACCTGGTCGCGTCGCGCTAGGCGAGACTTTGCAAATAGGAGCTGACAGTGGCGGCGCGGTCGGCGGCTTTCTTCTGCCGCCAGCGCTGACCGGCCATGATGGCGTCGTGCAGGCTTTTGATCTCCTCGGGCGGCAGGGTCTTCCCCGCGGCGGTGAGCAGCGGGATGGTCATCCGGGTCCGGTGGATCGGGTCGAAAACCTTGATCGTGGTGAGTCTTGAACCGCCCGCGATGTAGCCGGTCTCCACATGGGCGTGGGAAAGGTCGATGCGTTTGGCGCGGAAGGCGCGCTGTTTGAACAACACCGATCCTTCGAGCCACCAGCGGTGCCGCGCCAAGCGCAGCGCGACATAGGCGATGACCGGGATGACCAGCAGGAACAGCAGCCTGATCGGCCCGCGGGTGAGTGTCATGCCCACGGCAGCCCCGCCGGCGAGGGCCATCAGAAACAGCACGGCGATTGCCTTCACCCAAGGCCGAACGCTGATGGACAGCCGGACTCTCGCGTGAAGGGCCACGGCGTCGCAAGGTAGCTGGTCAGTGGTCGGCCATGACCTGCTCTGTCGGTAATGCGACAGTTGCCGGTTGCTGGGCCGGAACGGCAATTCGCGCGGTGAGCTGGGTCAGCGTATCGGCGAGTTGCCCAACCTGGCCGGTCAACTCGTCGACCCTGGCTCGCAAAGCCGCGGATTCGGCGAGGGAGGCGCTGCGCTCGGCTTCCAGCCTGGCGACCTGGGCGCCGTGATCGGAGCGCAGCCGTTCCAGATCGCTGTCGCGGCGGGCCAGCTCCCGATCGCGTTGCGCCACAAGGTCTTGGGTGCGGCGCAACTCTTCGGAATCGCGGGCGTGCGCACTGCGTACCCCCGACAGATCCTGAGCGAGTGACGCGGCCTGATGCTCGGCTCGGGCCAGCTCGCCGCGCAGCGTTTCGGATTCCCGGGTGGCTTCGACACGAAGTGCGTCAGCCGCGGCGGCATCGCGCTTGGCGATGTCACGGTCCCGGTAGGCCTCGACCCGCAGTGCCTCGGCGGTGGCCGCCTCCTGCTTGGCGGCGTCGCGTTCGGACAGTGCCGCCTTCTCCGCCGCGCCGGCCCGCGAAGCCTCGCGCTGCGCCTGCTCCATCGCCGCCTGAGCCGCGGCCACTTGCGTGTCCGCCGCGGCCTGTACCGCTTCGGCGTGAGCACGCGACGTCTCAGCCGCCTCGGTCGCGGCCCGGGCCAGGCGCGCAGCGCGATCGGCGTCCTGGCGCGCCTCATCCCGCTCGGCCACGTACCCGGTGATCTCCGCGTCGGTGCGGCGCTGCGCCTCTGCCACGTGTGCGGCGGCTTCCGCGCGTACCTCGGTGAGCTGACGCTCCACCCCGACCGGGGAAAGCTCGGCGGCCAGGGCCTCGGTCAGCGTGTCGACCACCTGCTCGAGCCGCTCGACCACCTCGTAGGCCTTGGCGACCTGGCCCGGCAGGCCGGGGGAGTTGCGATGGCGCATCCGCGAGTTGCGAGCGGCCGCCTGGCAGGCGCCGTCATTGTCGCGGCAGTAGCGGAACGGCCGCCCGGCCGCCGCGCGTTGCGGGACAGGCTTGCCGCAGTGTGCGCAGGGCCGGGTGGCGTCGTCGTCAGTGGACACCTGATCAGACTAACCACTGAAAGGCCTGGCCGTGCCCTCCTGTGAAGGCGACCGGCGTGCCGTCCAGGGCCAGGACGTTGGCCATCCCGCGAGGCATTTCGATGTGGTGCAGGACGCCGGGTGCCTCGTTGGAGATCCAGTGCCCGGCCAGGCTGCTCATCCGCCGGGCGAACTCTGCCCGGCCCGGCTCGGAAACATAGGCCAGGACAGCGGTGTGGAAGACGACGAGCGTCGCGTCCGAAGGTGCTTGCGCGATAAGGCTTTCCAGGTCGTGGTTGAGGTCGCCTTGCACCAGATAGGGCGGGTGGCGTCGCGCGATCTGGATGGCCGCGTGAAGGCGGGCCAGGCGATGCGGTTGCGACGGCCAGACCAGGCATTCGAGCCATCGCATGTGATCGTCGTTGGTGACGTCCAACGGGTTCAGGTCGAGCCCGGCGCGCCAGGCGACCTGAATCTCGGGTGCTTGCGGATAGAGACAGAGCCCGGCGGACGCCCCGACTTCGAGCAGTGCCAAGGGTTGTGGCAGTTTCGCGAGCACGGGCGCGATGGTGTCCATCCGGGCCGCTTCGTTCGTCTGGGTGCTGCGGGTGCGCATCGTGGCGCTTACCTGACCCCAATTTCGTACGGTCCACTCGGAAAAGTCCACATAGGACTCCAGCGGAGCGCCGTGCCAGCGAGCTGCGGCCAGCAGCAGGTTCGGCTGGCGTTTGGCCAACGGCAGCGCCTCGATCAGGGAAAGCAACTCATTGTCGCGGGCTACCCCGGTACACAGATACTCATAGATCTTGCAGTTGCCTTTGGCCTCAAGCTCGGCGAAGCGCAGATAGGTCTCGGAGAGCCGGGTGTCCAGCCGGGGCATGCCTTCCATGACCGAACGCTAACGCTCGTTCAGGGTGTGGTGACAGCTCCTGCGTTGGAGGACACAATTCCGCCGGAGACGGCGGCCAGCACCGCCGCATTCATGATGGTGATGGCTCTGCGCACGGCCGGAGCGCTCCAGTCGCCCTCGGTGAGCTCGTGGATCCGGCGGCGGATGAGCTTGACGTCCAGGTCGGGGAAGAGCTTCTGATCCAGCCCGCAGACGTGGATCAGGCCGAGCAGCCCCACCGACTCACGATCCGGCTCGGTGGCACCGATCAGCACCTCGCGCAGATGATCGATGATCTGCCGCTCCAGCGTGGTGTCGACCTCGGGGTAGGCGCGCACGGGGAAGATCCCCAGCACCTTATGCTCGGCCCGGCGCAGCAGGCCCTTGTCGACCAGGCGCTCCAGCAACTCCTGGCGGCGCTGCGGGGAGGCCAGATGCAGCACCCACCAGACGGCGCTGCGCGGTCTTTCGGCCCGCATTTTGACGAGTACCGGATCAGGGCTCTGCCGGTCCAAAGCCACCAGCTTGCCGTGCTCGATGCCGATGCGGCCCGCGTAGAAGAGCTCGAGCAGATAGGCCCCGGCCTGTCCGTAGTCGAGATGGCTGGCAGGGATCAACGGCTTGCCACTCGCATCGTCGTAGCTCAGCAGCAGGAGTTGCTCGCCGAGACTCAGCTCCACGCCCTCAGTTTAGGGCAATTGGCCTCCCGTTATGGCAGGCTCGGAATGTGAGCGTGCATCACTACGAAGTCGACGTCGTCTGGACCGGAAACCAGGGCAGTGGCACGAGTGGATACCGGGCCTATGCTCGCGACCACGTGGTCAGCGCCGAGGGCCGGCCCGACATTGCCGGGTCCTCCGATCCGCACTTCCGCGGCGACCCGCAGCGCTGGAATCCCGAGCAGCTTCTGGTGGCTTCGCTGTCGCAGTGCCACATGCTCTGGTACCTGCACCTGTGCTCAGACGCGGGAGTCGTCGTCACCGACTATCGCGACACTCCACTCGGGACGATGAACGACGACAAGTTCACCTCGGTGGTGCTGCGCCCGCAGGTGACCGTCAGCGACCCCGCGATGGTGGCCAAAGCCGAGCAGCTGCACGAGCCCGCGCACGAGAAGTGCTTCATCGCCAACTCGGTGAACTTCCCGGTGACACACGAGCCGGCGGTGGTTTCGCCGTGATCGTGCTGGCGCATTTGAGCGACACTCACTTCGACGGGCACGACCGCAGCGGCGCTCGCGGCAGGCAGGTGATGGACTACCTGAACAACCTGCCCGGCCGCGTCGACGCCGTCGTCGTCACCGGGGACATCACCAACAGCGGTCTGCCGTTGGAGCATGAGCAGGCGGCCAAGGTGCTCACCTCGGCGCTGCCCGTTTACACCTGCCCGGGCAACCACGACGGCTACACCCCTTATGAATGGCCGCTCAACCAGATGCATGACCTCGGCGAGGCGGTGCTGCTGCTCGCCGACTCGGTCATCCTCGGCCGCGACGACGGCGGGCTGGCCGAGGAGACCTTGGAATGGCTGGCATCTTCACTAAAGGCGGCACAGAAGCCTGCCTTGATCGGCTTTCACCACCCACCTGTGACGCTGCACCACGAGCTGATCGACAACATCAACCTCGCCCAGTCCTCGCAGGACCGGCTCACGGCACTGATCGACGAACATCCGAATGTGATGGCCATCCTGTGCGGGCACGCGCACACAGCCGCGGCCGCCACCTTCGCCGGACGGCCGGTGCTCGTGGCACCGGGAGTGACCTCGACACTGTGCCTGCCGTGGGAGGTCGGCGGCGATCTCGCCTGGAAGAACACCATCGACTACGGGCAGCCACCCGGGCTGGCCTTCCACATCATCGACGGCACCCGCATCACGACGCACTTCCGTTTCCTGCCGGACTGACTTTCGTTGCCTGACGTTCGCCGCGCTGAACTCCACTACGGGCATGACTGATCGACGACAACTTCTAGCCCTCGGTGCGCTGGCCGCCGGTAGTTCCTCGCTGCTGCTCGCCGCACCCGCTTCGGCGTCCGCTTCGCCTACGACTTCGGGCAAGCCGAGCCGGCCGCTGGTGATCGGGCACCGTGGCGCCTCCGGGTACCGGCCCGAGCACACCCTGGCCTCGTATGAGCTGGCCGCCCGGCTCGGCGCGGACTACATCGAACCCGACGTGGGCGCATTGGCACGCACGCTCATTTGACAGCTGCTCCTGTCATCGGCAGCGAGAACTCGTGCACGGTCTGCCAGCGTTTGCCGGTCACCACGTGTACCTTGCCGGTGCGCAGTTCATAGGTCACCGACCAGCGGGTGTGCTGTTGGGCCACGGCTTGCAGCACACCCATCGCCTGCCGCCAATCCAGCACACCCTTATTCCCCTGCAACGTCGCCGACGCGGTCGCGTAGCGGTGATCGGCCTGCCTCACCTCAGGGGATGCTCCGACGAGGCGGAAGTTGGTCAGCGCCTGCCACGGCGGCCCACCGCGTTCCACTTTCAGTTGGCCGTCAACGAATTCCACGACCGCACTTGCTCCGGCCGCATCGGCGAACAGGTAGTGCAGCGCCGGCCCGCCGTCGAAGTCGAGGTTGTACTTCGCGAGCACATCCAGTGCCTCGTCCACATTGGACGCCTGATCCAGGATCAGCCGCAGAATTCGAACGCTGCCAACGGTTGGCTTGGCCGGATCGATTCCAGCGCGCCCGGTTTCGTCCGCGGCCAGCCCCACAGCCAGGCCGCGCTCGTTCATCCCGTCGAAGGGCAGCAGGGGAGCCTTGAGCAGCTTGCGCTGGGCATCCGCATCGCCGAGCAGATTGCTGCCACTGTTCAAACCCAGGTAGGAAATGTCCACAATGGAGATTGAGGCGTGCCCGTCGGGCGGATCGGTGCGCAACACCAGGGCCGGATTCGGGTCCCAGTCAAAATTCCGTGCGAAAAGCGGCCGCGCCGGATCACCCGAAGCCACAAAGAGCGAACAGCCAAACGGGCTCGGGGCCTTCTCATTAATCCCGGCCAGTTCATCGTAGTCACCCACATAGGTCATCTCATACAACGGCAGATCGTCGACCTGGCGCAGACTGGCCAAGGTTGGATCGCTCTCCACCGCTTGCGTGCATCCGGACAGCACCAGCAGCGCCACTACGATTAGCCGCCTCATATGAGCAGAGACGCTATGGCTCCCACACTGAGTTGTCGTGTGCGAAGAGCACTCTTCGCGGATCAAAATCCAAAAGCCTTTCCATCCATTCCGGGTACCGGATCCCGCCGGCCTGCGTGCGATGAGCCAACACGGCCGAGCCGAAGTGGCTGGCGAAGTCGTGCGCCTGCCCGGCCAGCACGACCGTCCCATCTGGCTGGCGGATCACGAGCGACTGATGCCCGTCGGTGTGCCCAGGCGTCGCGATAATCCAGACGCCGGGCCAGATCTCGGCGTCGCCGTCGAGCTCGCGATAGTCCGCGCCGTCGAAGTCGACCAGCTCGGACAGCGTGTAGTTCTCACCTAGGGCGAGCTCAAGTTCCTTGTGCTGCACCAGAATCGGCTTCCCCGCGAAGAGCGCGTTGCCGCCGCAATGGTCGAAGTGCAGGTGACAGTTGACGATCAGATCCGGTACTTCTCCGGCGAGCGCCTCTTGGAGCGGGCGCCTGTGCGGCTGGTAGTGCGCTTCGGTTTCCGGGTCCGCTGCGCCTATCCCGGTGTCGAAGAGGATCACGCCTTCTTCTCGGCGCACGAGATAGCCCAGGACAGGCTCGACCCGCGGCTCCGGCCCGCCAACTTCTGACGCGGGACGGATGAAGTACCCGAGATCGAGGCGGCGGAGCTCAGTCTTCATCGAAGGTCCATTTCGTCGCGGCGGTGGTGAACTGCGCTTCCACGACAGCGATCACCTTCCGCGGCTTGACCTGCCACAACGGGTCCGGAAACCCCGACCCGTACTTCGCCTTGTACGCCTTCGTCGCCGCCTTCGGCTGCTTCGCAGGCTCCGCAGCCCCACGCACCACAATCGACTCCGCCCCGCCTTCGGGCGCTACCGAGCACTCCTTGCGCGCGGCCAGATGCTTGGCCTTTTGCGACTCGCGGCCGGTGGAGAAGTAGAAACAGTCCTCGACCCACACTCCCCATACCACCGCCAGATGCGGCGTGCCTTTGCTGTTGTGCGCTTTTTCCAGCCGCTCCTTGGCCCACTCCCATGGGAGCAACCCGTTCTGGCCGGCCTCTATCCCGTACCCCGGCATATGCGGCCTACCCCTGCGCACCCCCCTCACCCTAACCCGCACCTTTTCATGATCCACATCCCTGTAGGTCTCAGCCCGGCCCCGATTCTGAGACCTACAGGGATGTGGATCACTGGTAGTGGGAGGCACGGCGGGACGCGAGAATGGCAATTGCCTCACGACGAACGAGCTCGGGTTCCCACCGGAGGCGACGGTAGCTGTAGCGAACGACTAGGATGCCGAGGGTTGCCAAGGCAGCGTCCCGGCGAATGTCGCGCTCCCGCTGAGCCTGACTGCCGTGCCAGGCAGCCCCATCCAGCTCGAACGCGACTTTCTCCTCCTCCGCGTAAAGGTCCAAATAGAACAGTCGTCCGGAAACCGTCACCGCTTCTTGACGTCGCAGCTTGGCGAACTCTGGGCCGATGAAGACCTGCAGGGCACCCCAGATCTCCAGCGGACTGCGACATCCGGATGCGATCAGGTCGGCAATTGTTCGGAGCCCCGGTCCTCCAGTCAGTTTTGGCAGTCGTGAGAGGTGCTCGCGCACCTGGTCGGCGGTGGCAAGTCGTGCCTCGAACGCTTTGATCGCCACACCCACGCGACTGGTTATCGGCAGCAGGGGCCACGAGTCGACAAGTGCCACAGACGCTGATGTGACAGCGAAGCCGCCATGGTTCACGTAACGACCCGGGCCGAAGTCGCGATAGTGATGAGCGATGATGCCCTTGGCCGCTCGCAGGCGCACGGTAGACGAAACCGTGACATGTACCGGCTCGTTCGGCAAAGGCTCTCGGAGCTGCCACACAGCTAAGGCTGTCAGGTGACTGATCGCTCCTTGATGATCAAGGTAGCGCAAGGCTGCCCTGTACAGGAGGTGCTGGCGGTCCTTCGATCCCAACCTCTCGGTTTCAACGTAGACATTCGGAAACAGCGAGGTGAGCAGCCCGCCTCGCACGGCATTTCGCAGCAGCCACAACGGATTAACATCGGCGCGACGAACGATTCCACCATTCTGGCGAAGAACCAGCCTCAGTCTCGTGTCCACGCATGCAGCGCAGCATGTAGCCATCAGCACCGGATGCGGCGAGACGCGCGCGCTGTGGATGAGCCATCCGTTGGGGACAACGCCCCTTCCGCCTTGTCGATCTGGTATATCGCCGTTGATCCACATCCCTGCAGGTCTCAACCCAAGCCTGAAGTTGAGACCTCAAGGGATGTGGATCACGGAAGGAGGGGGGCGTGCCCAGGATGGAGTTTGCCGCCCCAGTCCGAGTTCGCTCAGATACGATCTGTGGTGCTAAATCCTTTCTTAGGGGGGCGAGGATCATGTCGGTCAAAGATATGGAAAAGCTCGACGATGTGGGGATGAAGGCCTGGGATGACCACGATCTAGAAGCGTGGGCGGCAATCTTCGCAGACAAGTTCGAGTGGCGCGATGACACCCAGCCGGATCCACTACGCACCAAGGACGAGGCAAAGAAATACATGCAGGCCTGGATGACGGCGTTCCCGGACATGCGGGTCAAGACCGTCAACCGGGTGGTCACTGATGACGCTGTCGGTGCGGAGATCGAGTTCAGCGGCACCAACAGCGGCCCGATGGACATGGGTGGCCAGCGGATTCCGCCGACGAACAAGAAGGTCAAGGCCCACGCCACGTACTTCACCAAAGCGAAAGACGGCAAGATTGTCGAATTCCACAGCCATCCTAATATTGCGGAGTTGATGGGTCAGCTCGGTATTTCCGGGTCGTAACTGTTGGTGTCACCCGCCTAGGGTCGTGAGGCGATCGTGTTCCTGCTGGGTGCCGATGGCATCGCGGTGTTCGGGATGCTCGGCGTACCAACGGATCGCGTCGGCCAGAAACCACGGATGGATATTGAGCTGCATCGGAATCGTTGGGCGATCCTTGGTCCCGGCACCCACCGCTAAGCCCTTCTGTGTGACCAGACCGGGCTGCACGACCGCCAGTTCGAGCTTCTTGGCTTCCGGATGCGGGCGCGGTGGCCCGCCTGGCGCCAGGGCCGACCAGGGAATCAGACGCCGGAAGATCGGCGTCTGCCAGGTGATGCCCGCCGGGGAGAGCTCAAGGCGGATGCCGCGCCAGGCGACAAGGAGGTAGAGGACCACTATCGGCACCATGACGGCGGTCATCGCGGTCAGGAAGATCACCCAGATCTGGCCGGTGGGGTCACGCCATTCGTTGACCGTGTCGGCAATGGTGTTACTCAGAAGGACCAGCAGCATCATCGCCATGAAGCCCGTGGAAAGCAGCCCCGGCGCCACAAACCGCCGGCCGGCGACGGCAAACCGCGCCGGGCGTTTGCTCGCCGCGCCGAGCGTGCGCAATGCCATCACCAGGTTAAGGGCGATGACGGCCAGCAGAAAGACGAGCCAGGCGCCGTTGAACAGCATGGCCCATGGCGTGCGCAAGTTGTCGGTCACGATCTGCATCCACGTGCCGAAAGCAAACAGGACCAGGCCCACCACGATCAGGAGGCGGGAGCGGCCGGGCTCGATCAGGGTCATGCGCAAGTTGTACAACGTGGATGCCAGGTTGTTAAGTTGGCTCGATGACCGAGCCAGGTAAGGCCAAACGACCTGCCCGGGGCTGGCCCATCGCGGTCCTGGCGGTGCTGGCCGCAGTCCTCATGGCCGGTCACAAGTACGTGCCGAATTCGCCGGGCAACATGGGCAGCTTCCTGGAGACCTTCCTGCCCTGGCTCGGGTTGAGCGTCCCGGTTCTGCTGATCGCGGCCGGACTGTGGCGTTCGCCGATCGGCGCCGTCGCGGCCGGGCTCGCCGCGATCGTCTGGCTGGGTACCTTCGGCCAGCTGCTGCTACCCGGCAAGGGCGGTGGCGAGCACAACCTGCGCGTGCTTTCGCACAATGTCGACGCGTCCAACCAGGACCCTGAGGGCACCGCCCGGAAGTTGCTGGAGGCCGGCGCCGACCTGGTGGCGTTGCAGGAGCTCAGCAATGAGCACCGAAGCCGGTACAGCAATCTGCTTAACGAGCGGTACCCGCACGTGGTCAGCCGCGGCACGGTGGCGCTGTGGAGCAAGCACCCGTTCGCCTCCTCCTCATCCGTGGACATAGGCATGGGCTGGACCAGGGCGCTGCGAGCCGTTGTTCAGGCGCCCGGCGGAGCCGTGGCCGTGTACGTGGCCCACCTCGCCTCGGTCCGCGTCGACGCCGACGGGTTCAGCTCGGATGAGCGCAACAGCACCATCAGCGAGCTCGGCACGCAGATCTCGCAGGACAAACAGCAGCGGATTCTGCTCCTCGGCGATCTCAACGGCACCGCCTATGACCGTGGTCTTGCCCCGCTCACCTTCGGGCTCGAGTCGGCCCAGGCGTCAGCCGGTTTCGGCTTCGGGTTCACCTGGCCCGCCGCGTTTCCGATGGCACGCATCGATCACGTGCTCACCCGTGGGGTGACGGTCACTGATTCGCGGGTGCTATCGCGTACGGGCAGCGATCATCTGCCGGTCGCCGCGGATCTAAGGCTCTAGAAACACGATCTCGTGCGCTGCACCCGCGGCGGCAAAGTCCAGCAGCCGCCCGCCTTCGGCCTGCAGTGCGGCAGTGTCCTTCTTGGACAGTTTGGCGAACGGTGCAATGGTCAGAGTCGCAGCCGCCCTCTTCCACGTCCCCGCGACAAACCCGTCCACGAGGAAGGTGCCGGGGATCAGCCCGTTCGGCGTGAAGATCCGCTTGCGGTGTTCCTCACTGATGATGCGACCGCGGTCGGCGTAGGACAGCAGCATGTTCTCGAACTCGGCCATAAAGCGCACGGGTGCCACCACCTCTGGAGCAGGGCGAGGGGAGGTGGGCAGGTCGAAGAGTTCGACTCCGTTCTCGTCGCTGAACACCTTCAGCGAAGGGCGCAGCCGGTCGGCGATCTCCTTCAGCCGGGTGAGGCCGGACCAGACCTGGACATCTTTCACACTTGCAGGACCGAAGCCGGCCAGGTACCGGATAAACATCTCGTCGAGCGTGGCATCTGTCCGAAGTGGACGACCCAGCCACGACTCGGCCGTGGTGTGCGCTGCCTGGCCGCTCGATCCCCACAGCCCCCGCGGCGGGACGCCGACCAGAGGTGCCCAAGTCCGGACCGCCATCGCCAAAGCGTGCCTGTCTCGGCCGGGCCATCGTGCCGCGAGCTCGGCACCCAACGTGGCAAACGTCATGGGCTGCTTCTCCACCAGCTCGCGCCCGGCCACCACCAGCGACGCGGGGTCGATGTCGGCGATTGCCTTGCCGTAGCCCGTTTGCAGGCCGCGCTCGTGGACGGGCTGCATCAGCGGCCGCAACATCAGGCAGTCGCCGGCGGTGACCAGGTGGATGGTGGAACGCATGAGCGCTATCCGCACCACCTCCCGGCTGTTGACCAGCGCCGCCAGCTGATCGGTGGTGAAATCTTCGAGCCTGGTCCACAGCCCGTAGTAGGGCGGGTTCGGTGCCTGGGCCTGCATGCCCACCACCCGCTCCAGCACCTCGCTGATCGACAGCTGCGATCTGCGTAGCAGCAGCTGCCGGTCCAGGGTGGCCCGGTTGATCGCTCGGCGGCTGAGAAGATCACCCATCAGGCCAACCTAGCAAGCCGCTACCATGCCCACCCATGACCACCCTTCACGTTCAGGTCTTCGGCAGCGGCTCCCGCCCAGTGGTGGCCCTGCATGGGGTGCAGGGCCACGGTGCTCGTTTCCGGCAGCTTGCCGCCGATTATTTGAGCGATTTTTCGGTGTACGGATTGGACCTGCGCGGGCACGGCCATTCGTCCTGGCTTCCCCCTTGGACCTTGGATCAGCAGGCCGAAGATGTGCTCGCGACCATGGACGAGCTGGGCCTGGAGCACGCCGACGTGATCGGTTTCTCCTTCGGCGGCCTCGTCGCCGTCCGGCTGGCGCGGCTGGCCCCACAACGGGTGCGCCGCTTGGTATTGCTGGATCCCGCGATCGGGCTGCCGCCGCATGGAGCCGATCAGGCGGCCCAGAATGCGATGGCACCACCGTCCTTTGCCGACATCGCGACCGCCAAGATTGTGCGCGCCTCCTCCTGGTTGACCGCGAGTCCCGAAAGGGTCGATGAGGAGATCGCGGAAAACCTCATGCTCGACCCCGACGACGGCCGGTACCGGTGGCGCTTCCACCCGCCCGCGATCGTCACCGCGTATTCAGAGATGGCCCGGCCGGCCGTGCTTCCCCCGGCTCGCATTCCGGCGTTGATGGTTGTGGCCGGCCGGGCCAACGTGGTGCAGCCGGACTATGCCGAGGCCTGCCGCCGCGCCGGAGTGCGCGTGGTGGAGCTCGATTGCGGGCACCAGTTGATGCTCGAGAAGCCTGATGAGACAGGCGCTTTGGTGCGCGACTTCCTGAGCGCCGACGATGTGTGGCTGCGCGATGTCACCGAGGAGGACCTGGAGACCCTCTTCGAACAGCAGCTCGACGATCAGGCCAATCACATGGCCGCGTTCTCGGCCAAGAACCCGGCCGACTGGGATCTGTTCCTGCAGCGCTGGTCGCGGATCCTCGCCGACGAGGGCATTGAAAAGAAGGCGATCGTCCACGATGGACGGATCGCCGGGTACATCGTGCACTTCGAGCAGTTCGGGGTGCCGTCGGTCGCCTATTGGATCGCCAAACCGCTGTGGGGTAGGGGTGTGGCCACCCGGGCGTTGCGGGAGCTGCTCAGCCAGGTGACCATCCGGCCGCTTTACGCCAGGGCCGCCGCGGACAACGTGGGCTCGATCCGGGTGCTGCAGAAGTGCGGGTTCGTCATCACCGGACACGACAGCGCCTTCTCCGATGCCCGCGGAGCAGATGTCGACGAGGTAATTCTGACGTTAGAGTGAAGCCGTGCGATTGATCAAATACACTCATGCGTGCGTCCGGATCGAAGACGGCGACCGGGTCCTGGTGATCGACCCGGGCAACTACTCCGAGCCCGACGCCATCGACGGGGCCGACGACATCCTCGTCACGCACGAACACGCCGACCACATCGACGTGGAGAACATCAAGAAGGCCCGTGAGAGCAACCCGCGGCTGACCGTCTACACCCATGAAGCGCTGGCCAGCCAGCTGACCGACCTCGGTGACGGGGTGCGCACGGTTGCGGCGGGCGAGGATTTCACCGTCGCCGGGTTCGCTGTGCGGGCGGTCGGAGGCGAGCACGCCGAGATCTATGACGGTCTTCCCGGTTGCCCCAACATCGGTTTCATTGTCGATGGCAACGTTTATCACCCGGGGGACTCGTTCTTCGTACCCGCCGAAAGTGTTGAAACGCTCTTGGTCCCTGCCTCCGCACCCTGGATGAAGCTGGCCGAGGCGCTCGACTTCACGCGGGCGATCAAACCCACCCGGGCGTTCCCGATCCACGATGCGATGCTCAGCGAGATCGGCCTTGGCAACTTCAGCCGCTGGATGGAGATGAAGGGCGAGACCGACTACAAGCGGCTCAACCCGCGCGACGAAGTCAGCCTCTGAGCTGCCGCCAATACTGCTTCTTCTTCTCATCGCGCACCACGACCCCGAGCTTGGCCAGCTCGGCTCGCAGCTCCCGCAGATCGGCGGCGTCGTCTTTGGACACCGCCTTCGCCCTTGCCTTGAGCAGGGCGTTGGCGGCCGGCGGCAGATCGGGGTCGTCCTGCACCCAGCGCCGGAAGTCGGCCGCATGCGGGTCACCCGCGGCCAGCCAAGGCCAGCCGTGCGACTCGAAGGCCTTGCGCAGCTCGCCGTCCTCCAGATCGGACTTCTCCCGTACCAGCTCAGCGGTGTCAGGTCCTTGCAGGACAAGGTGTTTGGCGTCCAGGAACACGCCGGTGACCGAGCCGCGGGCGTAGGCGCGGCTGGCCTCGCTGCCGCGCTGTAGCTCGGCGAGGCTGTCCGAGACGGTGACCTTCAAGCTGTCCTGGGAGGTGAGGAAGGCGATCACGAGCCCGGCGGCGGCACCGATGCCCACCGCGCCGTAGGTGGCATGCGGTTCCGGGATCGAGGCGATCAGCTTGAACGGGCCCTGCAGCGGTGCCCATTCGAGCTTGGCGATCCAGTCTGCGACCGACTTGAGCAGCCAGCCCGCGCCACCACCCAGCAGCGGGAACCCCAGCCACACGAGCACCCACGCCCACCGTGGATAGCTCACCACCGTCTCGTTCATGGGCAACACCTTACGCAGCCTGGGCGACTCGCATTCGCGCGTACAGACCGTTGCGCCGCACCAGCTCCTCATGGGTGCCGAGCTCTTCGATGTGGCCCGCGTGCAGCACCACCAGCCGGTCCGCGCCGCGGATGGTGGAGAGGCGATGCGCCACCACGAAAGTGGTCCTGCCCCGCATCAGCCGCGTCAGCGCCTGCTGCACCTCGGCCTCGGACTGGCTGTCCAATGCCGACGTGGCTTCGTCGAGCAGCAGCACCTTCGGGTTGCGCACCAGCGCCCGGGCAATGGCCAGCCGCTGGCGTTGCCCGCCGGACAGGCGTGCCCCGCGCTCGCCGATCATCGTGTCCCAGCCCTGCGGCAGGGCCTGGACGAAGTCGAGCGCGTTGGCGTCGCGCAAGGCGTCGGTCACCACGGCCTTGTCGATGCCTGGCATGCCGTAGGTGACGTTCTCCCACACCGTTCCGTCGAACAGCAGCGACTCCTGCGGCACCACGGACAGGAAGGTGCGATAGCTGCGCAGGTCGATCTGCTCCATGTTGACGCCGTCGAGCAGGATCTCGCCCGAGGTGGGCCGGATGAAGCCGAGCAGCATGTTCAGCAGCGTGGACTTGCCGGCGCCGGAGGGCCCGACGATGGCGATCGTCTCTCCGGGTTGGACGGTGAGGTTCACCTCTCGCAAGGCCAGCGAGTCGTCGTACCCGTAGCTCACGTGGCGAAGCTCGAAACCTCCCGCGACGCTTTGAAGGACGAGCTTGCCGTCGTTCTGTTCAAGCTCGGGCGCGTGCAGCACCTCGGCCACCGAGCGCATCGACTCCAGGCCCTTGGTGACGATCGGGGTCAGCCCGAAGACCATCACCACCGAGGACGTGAGCAGGGCGAAGTAGCTGCTGAGCAACACCACGTCGCCGGCGCTTACCGGGACCACCCCGCTGTAGGCGGCCCATGCGGCGACGACCAGGCAGGTGCCGCCGAGCAGTTGATAGGTCACCCACGACATCGCACCGAGCCGCCCGTTCACGATGTCCAAACGCAAACCGGCCTCACCGACCTCTTCCACGGTGCCGCTGACCCGGCGAAGTGCGGTCTGCTCCAAACCGTGCGCGCGGGTGATCGGCATGAGGTGGGTCATCTCGCCGACCCGCGCAGAGAGCAGCTCCACACGCCGGCGGAACTGTTCGTTGCGAGCGCCGGAGCGGTTGCGGATGACCGCGACCAGGACAGCCGCGCACGGCACCACAAGCAGGAAGAGCGGCACGAACTGCGGTACCCGGATAGCAGTCATGGCGAGCGCACCGATCAACGTGATCACCGCTGCCGCGCCCATCTCTGACACCTGCTGCAGCATCAGCTCGATGTTCTCCACGTCGCGGACGACCTTATTCTGCAGGCGACTCGAGCCGGCCCGGGTGTGGAAGCCGATGGAGAGCTGTTGCAGCCGCTGAGTAAGCGACGAGCGCAGCTCGACGCCGATGCGGCGCACGATGCGGCTGTTGAGGCGCACCCACATCACGTGTACCGGGATGTTCTGCAACAGCACGAGGGCAAGCACCGCGGCGTTGACCCAGAGCAGCGCGATCGGCCGGCGCTCCACCACTATGTCGATGATGTTCGCGGTGAGGATCGGCAGCAGCCAGACCGGGCTGTGTTTGACGGCGAAGGTGAGCACGGTCGCGGCGATGCGCCAGCGGCTGGGGGAGAGCATCCGCAGGATCATGCGGCCGGGCCTGGCTGCGTTTTGGTTCACGGCACCCCATCAGACGGGCATTTTCCCGGTACTTCAAGAGTGGGCTGCGTCACCCAAAATAATGTACGCTGTAAGGAATTAGCGAACCCGAACCCTGGTTGGGGAAGTCATGCCATCCGAAAACGCAGTGTTAGCCCAGGCCATCCGCAAGCGCTACGGCGACAGCTTCGCCCTCGACGGGCTGGATCTGACCGTCGCCAAGGGCACCGTGCACGGGCTGCTCGGGCCCAACGGTGCCGGTAAGACGACAGCCGTCCGGATCCTGTCCACGCTGTTGCGCTTCGAAAGCGGGCGCGCCGAGGTCGCCGGCTTCGACGTGACCCGCGAGCCCGCTCAGGTCCGCCGCCACATCGGGCTGTCCGGTCAATACGCGGCAGTCGACGAGATCCTCTCCGGCCGGCAGAACCTGCTGATGTTCGGCCGCCTGTTCCACCTCAGCGGCAAAGAAGCCGCACGCCGGGCCGATGCGCTGCTCGAGCGGTTCCGGCTCGCCGACACCGGTACCAAGGCGGTCAAGAACTACTCCGGGGGCATGCGCCGCCGCCTGGATCTGGCCGCCAGCCTGATCCTCGCCCCACCTGTGCTGTTCCTCGACGAGCCGACCACCGGCCTGGACCCGCGCGGGCGCAACGAGGTGTGGGAGTCCATCCGCACGCTGGTCGGCGGCGGCACGACAGTCCTGCTCACCACGCAATACCTGGAGGAGGCCGACCAGCTGGCAGACCAGATATCCGTGCTCGATCACGGCCGGATCGTGGCGTCCGGCACGCCCTCGTCTCTCAAATCCCAGCTTGGCGGCGACCTGCTCCAGGTGGTCGTGCACAGCACGGACGATCTGGCAGCCGCCGCCTCGATCATCGCGAAAATCGCCGGGGTCGAGCCCGCGGTAGACCCGGACACCCGCCGCATCAGCGCACCCGTCACCGACCGCATCGACGCACTGACCCAGGCGGCGGTGGCCCTGGCCGCACTCGCGATCGAGGACCTAGGCGTGCGAAGGCCCACCCTCGATGAGGTTTTCCTGCATCTGACTGAGGAGGTAGCCGTATGAGCACCGTGACTTGGGCACTCACCGACGCCTGGACCATCACCAGGCGAAGCATCTGGCATTGGGGCCGCCAGCCCTACGCCATCGTCTTCGGTCTGCTCTTCCCAATCATGCTGACCGTCCTGTTCGGATACCTCTTCGGCGGCGCGATGCGGGTGCCCGGCGAAGGCAACTACTTCGACTTCATGATGCCCGGCATGTTCGTCATGACCATGGCCTTCGGCATCGGCGAAACCATGATCGCGGTCGCCGCGGACAAGGAGAAGGGAGTCACCGACCGGTTCCGCTCCATGCCGATGGCCTCCTCGGCCGTGGTGCTCGGACGCAGCATCGCCGACATGATCTACTCCTCGATGCTGCTAGTAGTCATGGTCGGCTTCGGACTGCTCGTCGGCTGGCGCTGGCACCACGGCATCGGCAAAGCCCTGCTGGCCATAGGACTGTTGCTGCTGTTGCGGTTCGCCCTCGTCTGGGTCGGCGTCTACCTCGGTCTGGTCGTCCAAGGAGCGGAGGCCAGCGCGACCGTGCAGACGATGCTCTTCCCACTCACGATGATCACCAACACCTTCGCCGATCCGTCGACCATGCCCGTCTGGCTCGGCACCATCGCCGAGTGGAATCCGCTATCGGCCACCGTCACCGCCATCCGCGAGCTCTTCGGCAACCCGGGCGTCCCCGGCAACGACCACGCTTTGCTGCTCGCGATCGTTTGGCCGCTCGTGATCGTCGCCATCTTCTTCCCACTCGCCGTCTCGAAGTACCGGAGGCTCAGTGTTTGAAACCCAACTGCAAAACCTGCTTTCTCGGGGGTACCGGAAACCGCCGGCCAAAGTCCTTGCGGCGCTTAAGGAAAAGGCACTTGCGTCCACGGCGCCTTACATCCTGGTGATCCCGGACGACCCCGCCCGCACCATCACCCAGACCACATTGGACGGTAAGACCAAGGCCGGCAGAGTGGACCGCAACTACAAGCCCGGCGAGCTGGCGAAATTCGTGCCCATCGTCGAGCTGCCGTCGCGCGACGCTTACCTGGTCTTCGATGTCGACAGGGGAGAGGAGTTCTGCAATGTGCCACCCCAGGACGCGCTGGCAGTCATCGCCAGCCGTGATCGCACCCCGCTGACCATCGACGAGGGGATAGCCCTGATCACGCACTATCCGGCGATGCTGGAGAAGAACAAGTGCTTCATGCTCGGCGGCTCGCGCAGTACAGACCGGCGCGTCCCCGCGGTGTGGATCAGCGAGGGCGCACCGAAACTCGGGTGGTGCTGGGCCGGAAACCCTCACACGTGGCTCGGCACAGCCTCCTGTGGCTGGCGCGGATAGCAATTCGTCCTGCGCACGGTGGCAGGGTCGCGCTGCGGCGACCCTGCCACCGCGTGGAAAGCTGAGCGCCATGACTGAGTTGAGCCGTCTCGTGAAAGCCGTGCTACAACCCGGATTCGACGGCCTCGCCGCGCCAGACTGGTTGCGCCGCGCCCTGGCTGACGGGCTCGGCGGAGTGCTGCTCTGGGACCGTAACGTCGCCGATCCGCAGCAGTTGGCGGCCTTGACGGCGCAACTGCGAGTGGAGAATCCCGATGTCCTCATCGCCATCGACGAGGAAGGCGGAGACGTCACCCGCCTCGAGGCGACCACAGGCAGTTCCTGGCCCAGCCATTGGGCACTCGGGGTGGTGGACGACCTCGAGCTGACCCAGGCGGTAGCGCATCAGATCGGCCGGGACCTAGCAGCCACCGGGGTGAACCTCAACTACGCCCCGGTCGCCGACGTCAACCGCAACCCGGACAACCCGGTGATCGGCATACGGTCCTTCGGCGCAGACCCACAACGAGTCGCCGCGCACGTGACAGCTTTCGTCACCGGCCATCAGGCAGCGGGAGTTGCCGCCTGCGCCAAGCACTTTCCCGGCCACGGCGACACTTCGGTCGACTCGCATCGCAGCCTCCCCGTGATATCCGACTCTTCCGAAACCCTTGCCGCCGGCGCACTCATCCCGTTTCAGGCGGCCATCGCCGCAGGGGTGAAAGCCATCATGTCGGCGCACATTGTGCTGTCCGCATTGGACTCCGAACCCGCCACACTCAGCCGCCGCGTGCTCACCGGGATACTCCGCAACGAGCTCGGCTATGACGGCCTCATCGTCACCGATGCCATCGAGATGGCGGCGATCAAACGGACCTACGGGTTGGAAGAAGGTGCGATAAGAGCGCTGGCCGCCGGAGCTGACGTGATCTGCATCGGCGGCTGGCGTGACGCGGAAACCACCATCACCAGGCTGGCCGACGCGGTGGAGACCGCCGTACGCGACGGGCGGCTCAGCGAGGAACGCCTGGCCGAGGCGGCTACCCGTGCACGCAGAACAGCCCAACGTGATGCTGTTTCGGATTCGCCGGGGGACCGGGGGATAGGTCTCGCCGCTGCCCGCCGCGCAATTCGCGTCCTAGTCCCCTTCACACCACTGACAGATACGCCGCACGTGATCGAGCTGTCGCCAAAAATGAACGAGCAAATCGGCGACCGGACCGAATGGGGTCTGGCTGCCGCTCAACGATTTTCCGGGCAGCCCACCGACCTTCGTCCGATTGCCGCTCAGCCAGGCCGACTGGTCATCGTGGTCCGCGACGCGCACCGGCACGGGTGGATAACAGCAACCGTCAGGGATCTGCTTGCGCTACGTCCCGACGCGATAGTCGTCGAGATGGGCCTGCCGCACGGCGATCCACCACCGAACTGCGGCGGCTACCTCGCCACCTACGGCGCCGGACGCGCCAGCGGCATCGCCGCGGCCGAGGCGCTGCAGGGCCGCCATTCTATTTGATCCGCCGGGAACGGGCCACAATGTCGTTGTACTCGGGGTTCTTCTCCAGCCAGTCGGCCAGGAACGGGCACAACGGAATCACCGTGCGGCCATTCGAACGGGCGTCGTCCATCACCGCCCGCGCGAGCGTCGACCCGACTCCCTGGCCCTCGTATTCGGCGTCCACCTCGGTGTGCGTGTAGACCATGATTTTGCCGCTCAACTGGTAGGTCACCACACCGGCGATCTCGCCCGCCTCATCGCGCGCCTCGAAGCGCTCGCGCTCGGGCACATCTGTCACCGTGAACTGCACGTCACCCATCCAACCACGCCGAGGCCGCAGGCATCGCCTCCATCGATTCATAGACTGCCTTGCCTGAGTCCGGTAACGTCCTTTTGACGTTGCGGAGACGTCCATGTTTCCAAATTGGACGATGGGGGGAGCTTCCGGTGAGCGGCGCCAAGGATTCTGGCTCGCTCAAACGTTCACCCCCCAAACTTTCCCGTCGGGACATCTTCGGCTCCACGATCGGCGCTGCCGGTGTAGCGGCCGGTCAGCTCTCCACCGGCTGGCCGGACTCTTTCCTGCGCTGGGCGCTGCTGGTGGGCGGGGCGTTGGCCGGTGGCCTCGTCGCCCGCATCGATACCGTGGACTTTCTGTGGGACAGAGCCAACACCGCGCTTCGCAAGCTTCAGCCGGCGCCGCTTCGAAAGACCATCCTCGCGCTGCTCATCCTCGCTGTGACCCTGCTGATCGGGCGCACGGTCGCCGTCGCCGGGCCGCCGCTCGTGAACGCCGCCCGCATCGAGTTCCTTGGCTGTCCGCACCCGGTGCAACTCCGGCTGCTTGCGACGCACGAGGGGTTACAGTCGGCACGCGAGCTCGCCGATGCGTTCGAGAGGCACACCGCGGCGGGAAACTTCCACTGCCCCAAGACCAACCTCTATGTCTACGCAGCGAAGCCAGCCGACGCACAACGGGCTCTGTCGGCCGGATGGACCAACGATGACTTGAAGGGTCTCGGGCCGCGCCCGGATATCTGGCTTCCCGGTTCGACTATCTACGCGGCCGACGCGGCTGCCTCGCAGGGCCGTCTGTCCAAGGTGGCTACCCACGGGATTGCCACCACTCCCATCATCCTTGCGGTGCCCGCCGACCGGGTAGGCGACGACATCCGGGTGAGCCGAGAGGGCATGACGTGGTCGCAGGCATTGGCTACCGCCCAGGAGCGGGAATGGGGCGCGGCCCGCCCGGACCCGTCGCAGTCGCTCGCCGGGCTACTTGGCACGATCGCCATCTACGAGAGCCTCGGCAAGGAAACAGGAAGACCACTTGAGGCAGCACAGGCGCGGCTTCTCGAGCACCGTCTGGAGCAGACACTCGATCGGGGTGGCTATCCACTCGGCGATGAGCTCGATCTGCTGTGCCGTCACATCAGACCTGATCCGCCTGCGACCGCCGTGATCATCACTGAGCAGCAGCTCGTAAGGTTCAACGCGGAGCGTCCACTGGGTGGGCCATGCGCGGCTACGGCCTCGTCGGCGCACCGCAGTCGGATGGTGGGCATCTATCCGTCGGACACGCGTGGCATTGACTATCCGGTGAGCCGGTTGGAGTGGCAGGACAGCTCCAACAACCAGCTCGAGCAGGCTCAAGCCTTCACGACTTGGCTTGTCGGCGCAGACGGCCGGCGAGCCCTGCTCGATGCCGGGCTGCGGCCCCACGGCGACTCGGGTGGCCTGCCCGGTGTGGTCTTCGACGCCAAACCGCCCACCACCGACTCCGTCGTCAACGCGAAGAGGACCTATGAGTTGGCGAAGCGGCCGGGCAGGGTGCTGCTGGCGGTGGATACCTCGGGATCGATGCGCCAACGGGTGGCGGAGCAAGGTCCAACGCGCTTTGAGGTCGCGGTGAAGG
The DNA here is from genome assembly GCA_003543035.1 of Micromonosporaceae bacterium. Lineage (GTDB taxonomy): Bacteria > Actinomycetota > Actinomycetes > Mycobacteriales > Micromonosporaceae > Rhizocola. The sequence continues at coordinate 23,044 of DPJL01000160.1, forward strand.
GAGTCTCCGGTGCCCTGGCGATGATGGGCGAGCGGGATGAATTCGGCATGTGGGTGTTTCCTGATGTGCTGGGAGCACGCGAACTGCTATCGATCGGGCCGGGCCGGCCGAGACGGCAACAAGCCGAGGCCGCGCTGGGTGGGATCACACCAACCGGCCCGACCCCGCTCTACCGGACGATTGTGGACGGCGTAAAGATCCTGGCCGGCGGCAACGCCGATGCTGTAAAGGCTCTCGTGGTGCTCACTGACGGTGAGGACTATGGCAGCGGCTTGAGCCGAGCTCAACTTGTCAGTGGCGTCCGGGGCTCCGACGTCAGGGTGTTCGTCATCGCGGTGGGCGAAGCGAGTTGCGCCGCGCAGGGCCTCATCGACGTCACTGAGCAAACCGGAGGTACGTGTAGGCAGACCGACTTCGGCGGCCTCAACGCCACGCTGGCGGATCTCTTCACCCTGCTTTGGAAAGGTGCCTGATCATGCTGCGGAGGGTTCTGGCCGCCGGCCGATCGATCGTTGAGCTCCATCGCGGCTGGTCCGGGCTCGTGGCCGGCGTCGCCGCCGGAGTCGTGGGCACGGTGTTGCTCAGCAGCCTGATGGCGCCCCTATGGCTCGACCCTGAGGGCCTCGAGAAGGGCACGATCGTTGTCCTCAGTGGACGCGACGATGGTCTGGGCGGCCAGCGGCAAGCATTGATCGACCAATGGAACGCGCTGCCCGGACGGCCCAGGGCCGAGATCATCGAGCTGACCGGGGGAGCCGATGCCTACCGCAGCGAAATGGTCTCGCGCGCTCAGGCCGGTGGCGGCGGCATCGATGTGTTCAATTTGGATGTCACGTGGATCGCCGAGTTCGCCCACGCCGGCTATCTCCGGCCGCTTGCCCGCGAGGGCCTCGACACCAGCGGGTTCCTCGCCAAACCACTGGAGACTTGCTGGTACCAGGACAAGTTGTGGGCATTGCCGTTTAACACCGATGCCGGTCTGCTCTTCTACCGCAGTGACTTGATCACGAGCAGTCCACCCAGCAGCTGGCCGGCGATCCGCAACACGATTGACGACGTGTTCGCCCGTCAGGGCTCGCAGCATCCGGAGCTGATTGCGGGTTATACCGGTCAGCTGGCCGATTACGAGGGCCTCACCGTCAACGCCTTCGAGGCGATCTGGGCGGCCGAGGGCGACGTCGTCAAGGGAAACGGCGACGTGGTGATCGACACTGCGGAGGCGCGGGAAGGCCTGCGGCGCCTGGCCACCGGGCTGCAGCCGGGCAACCCTCAGCACATCCTGCCCGAGTCCTTGACCTATGAGGAGTCAAGGAGCATGCAGGCGTTTCGTGACGGCAAGACTCTGTTCATGCGCAACTGGCCGGTGGCTTACAGGCACCTCGGCGTCCCAGGCGAGTCGGCCGGTGACGTTCTCGCCTTCCAGACAACGGTGCTGCCGCGGGGAAGTGTCCTAGGTGGACAAAACCTGGCGATCTCCAAGAGTAGCGACCAGCCCCGCGCCGCCCAGAAGTTGATTGAATTCCTCACCGGCGAGCGCAGCCAGCAGATCCTTTTTGAGCGAGGTGGCTTCGCCGCCACGCGGGAACTCGTCTACCAGGACAGTGAAGTACAGCAGCGCTATCCGTATGCGCAGACACTGCTGACCGCGGTTCGCACGGCCCGGTTGCGGCCGGTGACCCCGCACTACTCGCGCTTCAGCGCCGAATTCCGCACTGGTGTGCGCTATGCGCTTGAGCACGGTGGCGAGCTTCCTGAGGGCTTCGGCGAACGACTCGCCGCCGCCCTGAACGGCTCCCGCCAATAGCAGGCGCCGAGCTCGGCAGAATTGGGCCTGTCACAGGTTCGGCAGCGAGGGCGGCCTGATCACAAAGAGCGGCCCGCCGTGCGGATAGGAGCTCAAGTAGCGTTCCAACCTGACGTACACGGCCGGGATGACAGGCAGACTGCGGCGCTTGCGTCCTCTCCCGGCAATCCGCAAGACCGGTACACCCTTCTCCTGGCTGATGTCCGAGACCTGCAGTGACAACAGCTCACCGATTCGCACTCCGGTATAGAGCATTAGAGCAATCAGCGCCGAGCTGCGGTAACCATCCGCGTCGGCCTCCTCCAGCAGCAACTCTGCTTGTTTGGCTGAGAACACTCGTGCCGGCTTTGGGCGATGACCGCTGTCGGCACGGTGCTGTTCCAACGCTTTCAACGCCATCTCGAGACGATCGCCGCCTTCCCAAAGCACCCGGGCGCCACGTCGGTGCATCCACCTGAGAGCCGCAAGAGAAACGCGTGCGGTGGACGGCGAACAGTTCGTGTCAGCGCTTAGAAAAGCCACGTAGTTCACAAGTGTTTGCTCCGTCGCTGGCAAGGGCATGCGTGAGTGCTTGGTACACCACTCTGAGAACTTGTGCCAGGCTGCTGCGTAGGCCCTCCGCGTGTTGGGTGACAGTCCAGTGAACTCAAACTTCATCGCGGATCGTCCTCCACTCCTGGTCTCCGGTGAGCAGACGGGCGAGGCTATGGTCCTCCCACCACCGGTCAGGCCAGCCGCGCCCCACGTAGAACTCGCGGTGGCCCAGTATCGAAGCGGGATTCCGCCGTCGATACATGCCGAACAGGCCGTGCTCGCTCTGCCCACCCTCGTTTACGTTGCAGCCTCGGCACAGCAAGCCACGACGCAGACCCGTCAGGTGGTCATGGTCGTCCACGAGTCGACGCTCACGCAATCCACAGATCCCACAGCGAGGGAGCTCTGAGCAGAAGCCACGAGCACCTACGTGAAACTCCCAGAACCTGATCCGTGGCATGTTCGAGTAGAACAACTCCAGGGCAACGACATCCAGGCGTCGATCCGGAGGAAGACTGCCCTGCGACTGAACCTCCCGCGCGACTTCCTCCGCCGCAACGCGGAGGTCTGGCACTGGCCAGTTCCAGCAGGCCGGAATCGCATCCGCCATTGTCATGAGGATCCGCGTCGGTTGGTGCCGATGAGGCGCATCGGGTTGTGCTCCCACTCGTCGACGTCGCGAATGTAGCGGAAGACGACCGGCGAGCGCTCCGACCAGCCGCCCTGCCTCGCGATGAACAGAACGTCCGCGCCGTACTCCCGAGCCACCGTGGCGCCGCCGGCTCGCAGAGAATGCCCCTTGTAAGACGAAGCATCAGGCACAGCAGCTTTCAGCGCCGCTCGGGCGATCACTCTTTCCACGGTTTGCGGGTCCATCCGGACACTGTGGCCCGGCTTGCCCGCCCAGGCTGCGGTGCCGTGCACATTGTCGTGACGATCGACGGCACGGAAAAGTGGCCCATCGGCAATGCCTTGCCCGGCCAGCTTCGCTCGCCATGCACGCACATACCTGACCGGACAGAGATCCGGCATAGCGGTGAACCAGGGCACCTTCACCGTCCGGCCCTTGCCGTGCTGGTCCGTTTTGGACTTACGAAGAAACACCTCTTCACCAGCTTCAACGTCGCGCAGATGAACGATGTCTATGATGGCGAGCTCCGAACGCCGAGCCATCATCGCCAGGCCGAGCGTCAGCATCGCCCGATCGCGTAGACCCGCATTGGTGTCGGGGTCACACGCCGCGATGAGCTCCACCAGGGTGGGCAGCCGGATCGCGGGCGCCTGTTTGCCATCCAGGATTTCCGGGTCGTTGGCCCGCTCACGGGCGTGGCCCTCCACGACAACTTTCGCCAGCCGCGTCGACGGTGCGTCGTGGTCGTGAGCGTGGTGCAAGGCCCGGACCGCCGAAAGCGCCAGCTGGATGGAGGCAGGAGCCATCCCGAGCTTGCCCTTGTTACGACCTTTGGTCACCGGCCGCTCGGCCAGCCACGCGGCATATGCCTCCAGCGTGGCCGAAGTACCAGGCAGATGGGTTCGCCCCGTCTCCGCACAGAAATCGAGGTACATGGTTATGTATCGGCGATAGGCACGCTGAGTGGATTCCGACCGCGCCTGTTGGAGAAATCGCAACACCCGCGGATCACGGCGCAGGTCGGCTTCGGACGGTGCGCTTTTAGGCCCTCCAAAGACCTCCGGCAACCGGCCCTGCCACGACTCCATCTGACTCATGAGAATGACTCAATCTGACTCATGAGAATACACATTATCAAGCACTAGGCACTTTGGACGGCCCAACACACCTATCAGGAAGGTCGGTTTTGGCCATTACTGGATTGGAATACTAATAATCCCGTAATGGCCAAAGACCGTTGGATAGCGGCCTTACCGCTCGTCGATGATCTCGCCGTTCTGCACGGTGGCGTTCTCGGTTAGGGCCATCGTCGCGGCGACCGCGGGAAAGTTTGCCGCCGCGGCGGCGGCCACTTGCATTGTTCCGCGGTGTCCCACCGCCACGCGTCCAGATAGGACCCGTCGTCGAGGCGGGTCAGCCTGGTCTCGGCCAGGCCGGGTTGCCTGCCCGGATGCCGGCGATCAATTGAGCCCGCCGTGCGAGCAGCTCCTCGAGGTTGGCCGGGTCGACGTTGTAGCGGTGAACTCTGACGACTGACATGTCGGTTCCTTTCCTAGGATGTTTGGAGATTTCAGGCTTTCCACTCGCCGGCCACCTGCTTGGTGGCGGCGTTGAGCCGGTTCCAGACGTTGACCGTGGCGATCGCCAGGGTCAGGGCCGCGAGCTGCTGCTCGTCGTAGTGGCGGGTGGCTTCGTCCCAGACGTCGTCTGGGACGGCATCTGCACGGTCACTGAGCCTGGTGACCGCTTCGGCCAGGGCTAGAGCGGCGCGTTCGGCCTCGGTGTAGTAGGGCGCATCGCGCCAGGCGGCCACCGCGAAGAGCCATTCGTCCGGCTGCCCGGCTTTTCGCAGGTCGCGAGCGTGCATGTCGACGCAAACGCTGCAGCCGTTGATTTGGCTGGCCCGCAGGTTGACAAGCTCGAGGGTGGTTGCCGGCACACCGGCCGCTTTGGTGGTCTTTCCCAGTGCCAGCAAGGCCTGCATCGCGCCGGGAACCACCATCGCAGGGTTGCCCATCCGTGCTTTCATGACTGCTCTCCTTATGGTTTTGGTCGTTACTGGAATGACAGACCGCAACCGGGAGATGTGACAGATGAGGCGTGGGTCACAGCACAGGCACCAGATCTGGAGCGCCGGCAACAGCTCGACCTGACCTTCCTAAACAGCTGAGACAGCAGTAGGTTCGTCTTCATGTTCGAGGCGAGCTTCTGGGAGAAGATCAAAGCGGACGATATGCGGGTGCCCGCCGAGCATTCGAAGGATCTGCTGATCGAGGAGCTGGAGCACCTGCTCCGCTCCCCCGACGGCTATCTGCGAGACACCATCGCCTTCGAGATTCTCGGTGACTGGGTGCTGGCGGGGCTGGTCGACCATGACCTCGAAGATTTCGGCGACCGCATGTGCGCGGCGCTCTTCCGTGGCCTCGGCGACCGGGAAAACGACAGTGTCTTCGGGCGCACCTTCGCGGCTCTGTGCCTGGGCTTGGCCATCGAGCGCGACAACACGGCGTCCGTTGTGGATGCTGAGACGCTGCAGCGTTGGCTGGGCGCCTTCATGATGTGGTGGGAGCTCGAGGCCGACCTGCGCGGCGCGGTCGACGCCAAACGCGGGGTCGCGCACGCAGTTGCTCACGGCGCCGACGTCTTCCTCGCCGTGGCACGCAGCCGGCACCTGCGCCCGGAGCAGTCCAAGGTGCTGCTCGGCAGCATCGTGGTGCGGATGCGGTGCAGTGACGGGATCGCATTCCAGCTCGGTGAGGACGATCGGCTCGCCTACGCGACGATGGCTCTGCTGCACCGAGGTGACGTGACCGCCCTGGAGCTGCGTGAGGTCATCTCGCCGATGTGCCATCTGGGCAAGAGCGAGCAGCGCATCGACCTCGACCCGGCCGCCTACGCCCGGCTCAACACCCTGAACTGGTTGCGCGCGCTCTACTTACAGTTGCTCTTCGGGGTGCAGGGCATGCCATGGCACGGCGAGAGTGACAACCACTTCGCCAAGCCGATCGCGCAACGGCCAGAGATGCTTGCCGAGCTGGAGAGAACGTTACGGTTCTTCTCATATTGGTTCGCCGAATAGAATGTGATCGTGACCCAAGAGCTCTGGACCGCGGTAGACGACTACATCACCGACCGGCTCGTGGCAGCCGACCCAGCCCTTGACGAGGCGTTGAAGGCCAGTGACGCGGCCGGGCTGCCGCCGATCGCGGTCGCCCCTAATCAGGGCAAGATGCTGCACATTTTCGCGCAGATGATCGGTGCCAAGCGGGTGCTGGAGATCGGCACGCTGGGTGGCTACAGCACGATCTGGCTGGCCAGAGCGGTGCCCGCCGACGGTCAGGTGATCACGTTTGAGTTCGACCCCAAGCATGCCGACGTGGCCCGGGCCAACCTCGCCAACGCTGGGGTCGGCGACCGGGTACAGGTGCGGGTCGGGGCGGCCCTCGATTCGTTGCCGGTGCTCGCGCAGGAGAATCCGGAGCCGTTCGATCTGGTGTTCATCGACGCGGATAAGAAGAGCAACCCGGACTATTTCCAGTGGGCGCTCAAGCTCACCAAGCCCGGGTCAGTGATCATCGTGGACAATGTCGTCCGTGGCGGGGCCGTCACCGACGAAGAGAGCACGAGCCCCGATGTGGTCGGGACCCGTCGCCTCTTCGATGTCGCAGGCGCTGAGGCCAAGGTGACTGTGACCGCGGTGCAGACCGTTGGCTACAAGGGCTACGACGGGTTCCTGATCGCCCGCGTCAACTAGCCTGCTCCCACGCCTTGCTAACGGTGTCGGCGTAGGACTGGGCCTCAGCGTCGTCGGCGTATTTGGTACGCGGCCAGAAGAAGCCTTTGAGCCCGTCGCCTTTGCGGCGTGGCACCACGTGGGCGTGCAGGTGCGGCACGCTTTGGCTGATCCGGTTGTTCATGGCGACGAAGGTGCCCTGGGCCTGCAAACCGCTTTCGACGGCCCTGGCCGCCATCTGCACCCGCTCGAAGAACGGTCCGACTTCGGCCAGGTCGGTGAGGGTCGGGATGTGCGGCCGCGTGATCACGAGCAGATGACCTTTGAAGACCGGCCGGGTGTCCAGGAACGCCACCGCCACTTCATCGGCGTGGACAACGAAGGCGGGCACTTGCCCCGCGGCGATCGTGCAGAAGAGACATTCCATCTGATGGTCATATCATCGCCGCATGGATGACGACACTCTGCCCGGCTCCTGGCTGCCCGCGCGTGCCGAAGGCGACCCCGCTCGCGTGGCGGTGTTATTGCCCGGCGGGGGCTACTCGCCGGCCCGGCCGTTGTTGCACTTCGCCCGGGCGGTGCTGCAGAAGCATGGCTGGACCACGCAGGAGTTGTGGTGGCCGACGAGGTGGCCGCAGGACGAGGACCTGCATCGCGACTGGATCAACGAACACGCGGCCAGAGCCGTGGCCGCCGAGCCGGGTGCGCAGGTGCTGCTGGTGGGCAAGTCGCTGGGCACGTGGGCCACCCGTACCGCGGCCGACCTGGGCCTGCCGGGAATCTGGCTGACTCCCCTGCTGCACAAGCAACAGCTGGTCGAAGATCTGCGCCGCGCGACGGCTCCGGCGCTGCTGATCGGCGGCACGGCCGATGTACGCACGTGGCGGCCCGAAATCGTGCGGGAGCTGGGTCACTCCTACTTGGAGGTGGAAGGCGCCGACCACGGGCTGGAGACCGACGACGATCCGGTCAACTCAGCCGAAATTCTCAAGCGGGTCACCGCCGCCATGGACGACTTTGCCGGTCAGCTCCAGACCAGGTAAGTCAATTGGAGATTGCCGCCCTGGGTACTGATCACGGTCACTCTGGCCCACTTGCCCTGGGTGGTCAGGACGCACAACGACCGACCTTCGCCCGCGGCCACGAGCATGTCCAGGTGACCCGGTTTCAAGGCCTGGCACTGTTCTTTCGTGGGTGCGGGTCCTGCTGGCATCAGGGCGAGGCGCTTGCTGTAGTCGCCCGATCGCATGCCACCCGCCATCGCAACGACGTCGAAAACGTTGCTGGTGCCCGCAGGCCCGGCGCTGAGCTGCCCGGTGTCGAGGTCCAGGCCCTGGTTGAGGCTGAGCGTGGCGGAGGCGTCGGTCGGCGCGAGTGAGGGGCGAGTGGACGGCCGCGTCGAAGGGCTCGGCGATGGCGTGGCACTCGCGCTGGGCACAGCAGCCGACGGTCCGCCCGGTGTGGCCGATCCCGGTTCGGTGGCCGGGGCAGGGATAGGTGGCGTGCCGGTCACGATTTCGGGGTCCTTGCGCAGGAGAACAGCCGTCACGGCGATCGCAGTGACTCCCAGCGCTACCGCGGCTGCGATGACCAGCCCGCGCCTGACTCGCCGTGGCTGCTCCGGCTCCGGGTCCGGCGTCGGCGCGGCCGGCCATGATTCCACATCGGACAGACGTTCGTGGATATCCACCCAGCGGTCTATCTGATGAGGCGCGAAACCGCAGGTCACCAGCAGGGCGATGACCAGCTTCCGGGTTGGCAGCTCGTCGCCGCCCAAGGCTTCCACCAGCTCGGTAGGCTCGAGATCGAAGCCGAGCTCACGGGCCCGCTCCTCGATCTCCCAGTAGGACAAGGTAGACATGGAGCGCACCTGGCGCAGCAACGCGATGTAGTCTTCCGGCGCCCGTGCGATGGCCGGATCTATCTTGCTCAGGTCGGCAATCACCACCGCATCCTAGGTCCCGCCGAAACTGAAAGGCGCTCTCGGGCGGCGTCCCGTTACCATCGCCACCGTGTACGCCCAATGGATTCAGGCCGAGCTGGCCGCCAGAGGCCGGTCGCTGACCGGGCCGATCGAGCAGGTCAAGGACCGGCCGTGGTCGTTCGTGGCCAAGGTGCCCACCGGTGACGGGCTGCTGTGGTTCAAAGAGAACCGGGCCGGGACGGTCTATGAGGCGGGGCTGATGCAGGCCCTCTATGACTGGGCGCCGGACCGGATCCTGCCACCGGTGGCCATCGACGCGAAGCGCGGCTGGTCTTTGCTGCCCGACGGCGGGCAGACGATGCGCGAAGCCGGAAACACCGACTGGGAGAAGCTGCTGTCCAGCTTTGCCGTCCTGCAACGGGATCTGGCCCCGAAAACCAAGGAAATGCTTTCTTTGGGGGTACCAGACCTGCGCCCACTGCGTCTTGCCGAGCTGGCCGAGACTTTGCCGGTACCCGCCGAGGCTTCGGTCTTGTTGAAAGAGCAGTGCGCGGAGTTGGCGCAAAGCCCGGTGCCCGCGTCGATTCAGCATGATGATCTGCACGATGCCAACGTCTTCGCCGACGGCAGGTTCTTCGACTGGGGCGATGCCAGCGTGGCGCATCCGTTCGGGGTGCTGCTCGTCGCCTTGCGCGTGGCCAACGACAAGGGCCTTGACCCGCCCCGGCTGCGTGACGCCTACCTTGAGCCGTGGTCGGATCTGGCCCCACGCACCCAGCTGCTGCGCGAGGTGGAGCTGGCGATGCAGGTGACCAAGGTGAGCCGGGCCCTGTCGTGGCAGCGGGCCCTGACCGACGCGACACCCGAGCAGGTGGCTGAGTTGGAGGATCCGGTCAGCGGCTGGCTCGGGGAACTGCTCGACGATAGTCCTTATTGAGCCGGGCGATGGTGGCCAGCGGGATTCCCTTGGGACAGACCTGGGTGCATTCTCCGGTGTTGGTGCAACCGCCGAAGCCGGCGTCATCGTGGGCGGCCACCATGTCGAGCACGCGGGAGTCGCGTTCGGGTTGACCCTGTGGCAGCAGACCCAGATGGGTGATCTTCGCGGCGGTGAACAGCATGCCGGAACCGTTGGGACAGGCCGCAACGCACGCCCCACAGCCGATGCAGGTGGCCGCCTCGAAGGCCTCGTCTGCGTCGTCCTTGGGGACCGGCGTGGCGTGCGCGTCGGGAGCCGAACCTGTTGGGGCAGAGATGAACCCGCCCGCCTGAATGATGCGATCGAAGGCCGACCTGTCCACCACCAGGTCTTTGAGGACAGGGAAAGCCCGTGCGCGCCACGGCTCAACGTCGATGGTCTGGCCGTCTTTGAAGTGGCGCATGTGCAACTGACACGTCGTGGTCGCCTTCTGTGGACCGTGCGGTACACCATTGATGACCAGACTGCACATGCCGCAGATGCCTTCGCGGCAGTCGTGGTCGAACGCGACCGGCTCCTCCCCCTGCGCGGTCAATCGTTCGTTGAGGACGTCGAGCATTTCCAGGAACGACATGTCCGGCGAGATGTCGTCCAGCCGATAGGTCACCATCCGGCCCTTGTCCTTCGATGAGGCCTGCCGCCAGATTCGCAGGTTGAGCCTCACTTGTAACTCCTCTGCGACGGCTGCACGTAGTCAAAGGTCAGATTTTCCTTGTGCAGCAAGGGTTTGCTGCCGGTGTACTCCCACGCCGCCACATAGCTGAAAGCTTCGTCGTCGCGTAGCGCTTCACCATCCGCGGTCTGCGACTCGGCCCGGAAATGACCACCACATGATTCCGTGCGGTGCAATGCGTCGATACACATCAGCTCGGCGAGCTCGAAGAAGTCCAACACCCGGCCGGCCCGTTCGAGCGACTGATTCAGGTCATCCGAGGACCCCGGCACGTTGACCCGTTGCCAGAATTCCACCCGAAGGTCGCGGATGAGCGTGATCGCCTTGCGCAGCCCGGCGTCGGTGCGCTCCATCCCGCAGTGGTCCCACATGATGCGGCCCAGCTCGCGGTGGAACGAGTCGACGGTCCGATCACCTTTGACCGCAAGCAGTTTGGCGATCCGGTCCTGTACCTCTTGCAGCTCTTCGTCGGCGGTGACAGGTGGGAAAGGACCTGCCGCGAGGTAGTCGCCGATCGTGTTGGGCAGCACGAAGTATCCGTCGGCGAGCCCCTGCATGAGAGCCGAAGCTCCCAGCCTGTTCGCGCCATGGTCGGAGAAGTTGGCTTCCCCGATGACAAACAGGCCCGGGATCGTGGACTGCAGGTCGTAGTCCACCCACAGCCCGCCCATCGTGTAGTGCACGGCCGGGTAGATGTGCATCGGGGTGCTGAAGGGATCCTCGCCCGTGATCCGTTCGTACATCTCGAACAGGTTGCCGTACTTGGCATCCACCGCGTCGCGGCCCAGTCGCTTGATGGCGTCGGAGAAGTCGAGATAGACGCCCAGCCCGCCCGGGCCGACGCCGCGGCCTTCGTCGCACACGTTCTTCGCCGCGCGGGAGGCGATATCGCGCGGCACAAGGTTTCCGAAGGCGGGATAGATCCGCTCCAGGTAGTAGTCGCGCTCGTCCTCGGGGATATCGCCCAGAGCTCGCTTGTCCCCCTTGGCCAGTGGCACCCAGACCCGGCCATCGTTGCGCAGCGACTCCGACATCAGGGTCAGCTTCGACTGGTGATCACCCGAGACCGGAATGCAGGTCGGGTGGATCTGGGTGAAGCACGGGTTGGCGAACAGGGCTCCCTTGCGATGCGCTCGCCAGGACGCGGTCACGTTGCAGCCCTTGGCATTCGTCGACAGGAAGAAGACGTTGCCGTAGCCGCCCGTCGCGAGCACCACCGCATCGGCGAACTCGGCGCTCGTCTCCCCCGTGACCAGGTCACGGACGACGATGCCGCGGGCGCGTCCGTCCACCACTATCAGGTCCAGCATTTCGTGACGGGCGTGCATTTCGACGGTACCCGCCGCAATCTGCCTTTCTAAAGCTTGATAGGCGCCCAGCAGAAGCTGCTGGCCGGTCTGGCCCCGGGCGTAGAAGGTGCGAGAAACCTGGGCACCGCCGAAGGAACGCGTGTCCAGCAGACCGCCGTATTCGCGGGCGAACGGCACACCCTGTGCCACACACTGATCGATGATCTGCACCGAGATCTGCGCCAGCCGGTGCACATTGGACTCCCGGCTGCGGAAGTCGCCGCCCTTGACCGTGTCATAGAACAGGCGGTGCACCGAGTCGCCGTCGTTGCGATAGTTCTTGGCCGCGTTGATGCCGCCCTGCGCCGCGATCGAATGCGCCCGCCGCGGCGAATCCTGGTAGCAGTAGGACTTGACCTGATAACCCAACTCCCCCAGCGTCGCCGCGGCGCTACCTCCGGCCAGGCCGGTGCCGACCACGATGACGGTGAGCTTGCGTTTGTTGGCCGGGTTGACCAGCTTGGCGCCGAAACGCCTGCGCTCCCAACGGGTTTCGATCGGCCCATCCGGCGCTTTGCCGTCAGCGATCGGCTCACCGATGGTGAACAACGTGTCAGGCATTGCGACTCCTTCCTTTCGTGATCCACATCCCTACAGGTCTCAATCGGCGGCCGAATTTGAGACCTGTAGGGATGTGGATCACGAGCCTGGTCACTTCAGGATGCCGATCGTGACGGCGAATGGGACAACGAGGAAGCCCACGCAGATCAACAAACTGATCCCGAGTGCGGCGGCGCGGGAAAAACGAAGACCCAGCGTCTGGAAAGCGCTCCAGATGCCGTGGCGCAGATGGAAGCCGAGGGTGACCACGGCCAGCGTGTAGAAGGCGGTGACATACCACCGCGCCGGCGCGAAATCTGACGTCACTGCGGCGTAGGCGGCGTTGGCGTCGGCGACCGGGTTGAGGTCGCGGGTGGTCAGGTCGAGCAAGTGGTAGACGACGAAGAGGGCGATGATCACGCCGCCCCAGCGCATGGTGCGAGCGGCATAGCTGCCCTGGATCGGTTTGCGGTGGGCGTAGCCGATCGGGCGGGCACGCCGGGCGGCAATCGTCAGCGCTGTCGCGGCCCAGATGTGCAGGACGATGGCGGCCAGCAGCACGATCCGCTGGATCCACAGGAAGCTTTCGTGCGGCAGGACTGGCGACCCGATTTCGCGGAGCCAGTGGGCGTACGAATCGAACGACGATGCCCCGAAGAAGATCTTCAGGTTGCCGATCATGTGCGCGAGCAGGAATCCGACCAGCAGCGCTCCGGTCACCGCCATGATGATCTTTTTGCCGACAGACGACCTGGTCAACTCCACGTTCTCAGCAAAACACCAGCCGAACGTGGCGTCCAATGCATCATGGTCGCCTCGTCGATAGCCGTAGGCTATGAAGATGCAGTTGCAACAGCTGAAGTACTTCGTCGCGGTGGCCGAGTGCAGGCATTTCACCCAGGCAGCCGAGCTGACGGGTGTGAGCCAACCCTCCTTGAGTAAGCAGATTCACACTCTCGAACGCGAGCTGGGCGCCACCCTGCTGACCCGGACCAGGGGCAACGTGGCGCTGACCGCGGCAGGTGAGGCACTGCTACCCAGAGCCAGGCGGATCCTCGCCGACGTGGAGACGGCCCGGCTCGAGATCGGTGAGCTGATCGGGGTACGCCGGGGACGATTGCGGCTGGGCGCGACCCCGAGCCTGTGCACGAGCCTGGTCGCGCCGGTGCTGCGCCGCTATCAGCAGAGCTATCCCGGGGTCGGGCTCTTCGTCGAGGAGGGCGGCTCGCAGGATCTGGTGCAGAAGCTGACCCGGGGCAGCCTGGATCTGGCGCTGATCGTGCTGCCCGAGGGTGGCACCGATCCGGCGCTGGTCGCCGAGCCGATCCTGCGCGAGAGCCTCGTCGTCGCCTCGTCTGCCGCGACGCCGGGTGAGGCGGAGATGCCGTTGGAGGCGTTGCGGGACGAGCCGCTGGTGATGTTCCGCGTCGGCTACAACCTGCGCGAGAGCACCCTGGAGGCGTGCCGCCGGGCCGGGTTCGAGCCCAAATTCGCCATCGAGGGCGGAGAGATGGATGCGGTACTGGGATTCGTCGAAGCCGGGCTGGGAGTGGCACTCGTGCCGTCGATGGTGCTGGTGGGCCGTCCGGCGTTGCGCGCGACCACTCTGAGCGCGCCCGGCGTCAAGCGAACCATCGCGCTGGCGCATCGCCGCGATGTCACCCCCACCCATGCCGCGCGAGCCTGGCGTCACGTGCTGCACGCCTACCTCACCGAGGCTGCCGCCTGGAGCCGGCTGCCGGCCGGCGTCGAGACCATCTGAGCCCCTGATCGCGGTGATCAGGGACCTATGCGCACGAACCGCCGCCGACACGCCGAGAGAAGTCCCTGATCACCGCGATCAAGAGAGGCAACACAGCGGAAATATATGGGTCATAACCTGGTCGGGTGTTGATCAGAGAGATGGATAGTGCCGACACGGATGAGGTGCTGGCGATCTACCAGGCCGGGCTGGACACGGGCAACGCCAGCTTCGACACCGTCGCTCCGGATTGGACCGCGTTCGACAAGTCACGACTGCCGCAGCACCGTTTCGTGGCACTCGGCGACGGCGGCCTGATCAAAGGCTGGATCGCGGTCAGGCAGGTGTCGCCCAGGGTGGTCTACGCCGGGGTGGTCGAGCACAGTGTGTACGTCTCCCCCGCCGCCCACGGCCAGGGCGTCGGCAAAGCCTTGCTGCACAAGCTGATCGCCTCCACCGAAGCGGCCGGGATCTGGACCATCCAATCCGGAGTGTTCCCGGAGAACAAAGGCAGCCTGGCGTTGCACCAGAGTTGCGGCTTCCGGGTGGTCGGCATCCGCGAGCGGGTGGCCAAGCACTTCGACCAGTGGCGCGACGACGTGCTGCTCGAGCGGCGCAGTCCGGTGGTGGTCTAGACGACCCCGGTCACCACACCGGAGTGCAGGTTGTAGCGGCCACCGGCCACCTCGGTGAGCCCGCCCTTGATAAACGTTCTTAGCTGCGCGACGGTCAGCTCAACCTGCGCGTCGACGGTCGCGGCGATGCGTTGGGCTCTGCTCCAGCTGTCGTCGAAAGAACGTTGTGCCACTTCGTATGCGGGCCGCAGTGCGTCGACCAACACCATCACATGCCCGGGAAACTGCACACCGTCCTCAATGGACTCCACTGTCGCGCGGATGGCGCCGCAGGAGGTGTGCCCGAGCACAAAGACGAGCGGGACCCCGTGCGCAGGGCCGTATTCGATGCTGCCGGCGACCAACGGATCGAGTGACTGGGCACCTGTGCGGACCACGAACAGATCGCCGAGGTCCTGATCGAAGACATACTCCGGTGGCACCCGCGAGTCGATGCAGCTGAACACGACCGCGAAGGGATGCTGTGCGCCGGCGACACGACGGCGCCGCTCGGCGACCGGGTCACGAGGCAACAGGGTGCCGTCGACCCAGCGCTTATTTCCTTGACGAAGTCTGTTGAGCGCCTGACGCGGATCGGGTGGAGTTTCGTCTTGCCCGTGCGCCGCCACCGGAGTGCCGTAAAGACCGACTCCGGCAGCGGCTATTGACGCCCCCAGCAGTGTCCTGCGGGCGATCATCGAGGTCTACAGTGGGCGAACTTTTTCCGCCTGGGGACCCTTGGGCCCCTGCGCCACCTCGAACTCGACCCGCTGGTTCTCCTCGAGCGAACGGTAGCCGCTGGACTCGATGGCAGAGAAGTGGACGAACACGTCAGGACCACCGTCCTGCGCGATGAAGCCGAAACCCTTTTCGGCGTTGAACCACTTCACGGTGCCCTGTGCCATGCTATTTCTCCTTGTAAGCTGGCTCGCCGACCCACACCGTGTGGGCCGCCGGCTTCGTGCAAGCCTAGGTCCACTCCGGGGTCATTGGCGACATTGGGTTTCGCACAGCGTGTCCGCCGCTCAGAGCTCGGTGACGATAACGTCCACCCGCGGGCCGTCCACCTCGACCGTGTATTTGAGCTCCCGCAGCGCGGAAACGAGCGCGGGCACGGTTTTCGGCCGCAGACCCGCCATCGCCAGATCCCGCACGAGCCGTCCCTTGGTCGCTTTGTTGAAGTGGCTGACCACTTTGCCGCCGTGCAGGACCCGGATCACCACGTGGTTGCCCGAGACGGGCCACATCGCGGCATACGGCCCGGACCTCAGGTCCACCACGAGGTGCCCATCTCCCAGAGACGGCGGCAGAGCCTTGCGCCAGAACGGGCCCAAGGTGCCCACGCCGGGCAGGTTGACTCCGACCGAGCAGCGGTAGGCGGGGATCCGGTCGCCGATGCCGACCACTCCCCAAAGGCCCGAGAAGATCAGCAGCGAGCGCTTCATCAGCCGGCGCGCGGGCGGGCTCAGCGTGGCCAGGTCCAGCGATTCGTAGAGCACCCCGGTGTACACCTTGGCCGCGGCAGCCGTCGGAGCCGTGCGAAGCACTTTATTGCGACTCACCTCGTCGAGCTGACCCTCACTGAGGCCGAGCACTTCGCGAGCCTGCTCACCCCGTAGCGCGATGAGTGCGTCCAATACCTGCTCCCGAAACGGATTCAGAGTTGGCAGTGACAGCGTTTCGAGGTCCAGCGGCTTGCCCCGCTTCGGGACTGTCTTACCCTCCGACGGCGGCAACAGGATGAGCATCGGCCCAGCTTACGAGACACGCCACCGGGAGCGCCTAGCTGAGCTGGTAGCGCGCGGCGATGCCCTCGGCGAACGGCCGCAAAACGGCCAGAAGCGCCTCCTCTGAGGGCCGGTCTTTCGAGGAGTTGAAGTTCAGACTGACGGCGTAGCCGAGCGAGCCTTTCAGCACGTATAAGACGACAGAGTGATTGTCGGTGAAATACCAGGCGGAGTCCGGGAGGCCGCTGAATGCCTTCGCGCTTGCGCCCCAGACCTTATCGAACGTTTCTCTGGTCCAGCCATACCCGTACGTGTCCGGGTCAGGTGCGGTAATCACCCTGAGCAGGTGCACTGCCGCATACCGATCTTCGGTCTTGTTGTCCCAGAAGCAATTGTCAGAGCCCACACCGGCTGCCCTCCTGGGTTCGAGGGCGGGTCCGCCCAGCACGGCGGCCAGTTCCTGCGCGGTGGGCATGGTGCATGGATCGAGTTTCTGTGCCTTATACGGGGCGTTGGCCTGCGGCGCACCGCCGCCACTGTCGTTTGTGTCACCGCAGCCGGCCAGCAACACAGCCGCGGCCACCACCACACAAAACGAAAACCCGAGCCTTCTGTACACGCCAAGCCTCCCGGTCGAACGCTGAGATGGCCAAACGCTACGAGAGGTCTACTTGCCGCCCACTAAACGATTTCTAAAGTCACCAACGGCGCCGCTAGCTGCCCAGCACGCGGTCGAGGTATTCGTTGGCGAAAAGGCGCGACGGGTCGAGCTTGTCGCGCACGGCCAGGAAGTCTGTGAACCGCGGGTAGAGCGGCGCCAGCGAGGAGGCGTCCTGGTAGTGGATCTTCCCCCAGTGCGGGCGGCCGGCGTGCGCACGGAAGATCTGCTCGACGGCACGGAAGTACTCGTGATGGTCCTCTTTGAAGTAGCGGTGCACCGCGATGTAGCCGGTTTCGCGGCCGTGGGCGGTGGACAGCCAGACGTCATCCGGGGCGGCTGCCCTGACCTCCAGCGGAAAGGAGATCCGCCAGCCCCGGCGCGCGATCAGCTTCTCGATCTCCCACAGCACGTGCGGGATCGACTCGATAGGCAGCGCATACTCCATCTCACGGAAGCGCACCTTGCGCATCGTGGTGAAGACCGACGTCGACACATCGGTGAATTCACGGTTGCCGGTCAGCTTTTGCGCCAGCCGGTTGATGCCCGGTGTCATCGCAGGAGCCCGTTTGCCCAGCGCGCAGATGACCCCGAAGACCTTGTTGGCCACCAGATCGTCGTCGAGCCAGCGTTTGACCCGGCCCAGCGGCTTGCTCGGGGCGTGCATCGGCAGCCGGGTATTCGTCTTGGTCAGCGCGGTCTCCGTATGCGGGAACCAGTAGAACTCGAAGTGATCCGGCGAAGCTGCCCGCTCCACAAAGGACTCGAGCACGGCGGTCAACGGCTCGGGCTGCTCCAGGGCGTGCAACTTGAATGCCGGTACACATTGGACGGTGATGTCGACAATGACGCCGAGTGCGCCAAGGCCCAGCCGGGCGGCGGGCAGCAGCTCGGCGTTGCTGTGCTCGGAGATCTCCAGCACCTTGCCCTCGGCCGTGACGAGAGTGAGTGCCGCGATCTGGGTGGCCAGCCCGCCGAACCGGAAACCGGTGCCGTGGGTGCCGGTCGACGTCGCGCCGGAGATGCTCTGCGCGTCGATGTCACCGAGGTTCTGCATGGCAAGATCAAAAGATTCCAGCATGGGTGGTACCTGATAAAGCCGCGTCCCAGCCGCAAAACGCACCCGATGCTGAGCGAGGTCCACCTCCAGCAGCCCTTGCAGCCGCGACAGGTCGAGCTGAACGCCGGGTGCCGCGGCGATGCCGGTGAAGCTGTGCCCGGCGCCGATCGCCTTGACCTTCAGCCCGTCGCGGCGCGCCTCGGCGATCGCCGTCTGGACTTCCTCCACGCCGGTGGGGTGCAGCACCCGGGTGGGGGTGGCGCTTTCGGATCTGGCCCAGTTTTGCCAGGTACCAGTCAAAGGAATGCCTTTCCCTCGCCCCTATAGGTCGGCACGGTTCCGGCAAGCGTGAAGCCGTCGACGATGTGCAGCTCGTTGGTGTGTTCGCTGAGCTCGCCGGCTTTGGTGTGCCGCAGCCACACCCGGTCGCCGACGCGCAACCGCCGCGCGGCGGGCCCGACGACCGGGGTTTGCACCTCCCCCGCGCCTTCGCGGGCAAGGAGTTTGAGGCCGGTGGGCCAGACCGGTTGCGGCAGCCGGCTCGGCCCGGCTTGGCCGGAGGCGATCCAGCCGCCGCCGAGCAGGGTGACCCTGTCCGGGGCGGGCCGGCGGACCACGGGCAGCGCGAAGGCCGCCGCAGGAGCCGGGCTGAAGTGCGAATAGTTGTCGAACAGGTGTGGCCCGAACAGGCCCGACCCGGCCGACAGCTCGGTGACCGAGGCATCATTGCGGGTCGCCTCAAGGCTTCCGGTGCCGCCGCCGTTGACGAACTCAAGCGCCGCAACCGATCTGATCGCCGCCACCGCTTCGGCTCGACGCGGTGCCAGCTCGGCCATCGAAGCCTTCTGCATGGCCCGGATCAGCCGCGCCTGCACGGGTTGGCCGATCGGTGCGTTGCCCAGGCCTGCCACCTGCGCCTCGTATCCCATCAGTCCCACCAGCGTGAACCCCGGCCGCGCCACCACTGTCTGTGCCAGTGTGCGGGCCTGCTCGGCGCTGTGCACCGGCGAACGGTGAACCCCAACGTGCCCAAGGACTTTCGACTTCCACGACGAGTCGAGCTCGAGGCACACACGGATCGGCACCCGCTGCGACGGCGGCAGGACGGCGTCGATGAAATCCAGCTGCTCGGGCGCATCCACCATGACCGTCACCTTGGCGGCGAGCTCCTCGCTCGAGCCCAATGCCCGCAGGGCGGCCCTGTCCACGCTCGGATAGCCGACCACGATGTCGTCGACGGTCTCGGCCAGCCAGAGCGCCTCAGCCAGGGTGAAAGCGAGCGCGCCACGATATCCGGGCAGGGCGAGCACCGCGTGCAGAACTTCCCGCACTCGCACGGACTTGGTCGCCACCCGGATCGGCATTCCGGCCGCTCGCCGTTGCAGGTCGAAAGCGTTGTGGGACAAGGCTTGCAGGTTGACCGCGGCGAAGAC
>DPJL01000231.1:0-4845 GCA_003543035.1 Micromonosporaceae bacterium
CGCCACCGCCACCACCGGGGCCGCCACCAGGACCGCCGCGGAAGCCGCCGCCACCCGCACCGCCGCCGGGACGGCCACCAGGACCGCCGCCACCCGGACGGGCCGGGCGCTGGCTGGGCATGGATCCGGGAGTAGGCCTAGGCCCACCCATCGATGCCGGGTTGGGCCGGGGTGGCATCGAAGCCGGGTTGGGACGTGGCATGCCATCCGGACGCGGGGCACGAGGTGCGCCGCCGCCGGGCGTGATGCCGAAGGGGTTGTTACCGCCGCTGCGCGCGGGACGGCTGCCCGGGCCTGCCGGACGGGCGTCACCGCGACCCTCGCCACGAGGAGTGGCCGGCCGCGCGTCGCCGCGTGCGCCTTCGCTCCTCGGAGCACCGGTTCTGGCGTCGCCACGGCGATCGCCAGGACCAGCCGGGCGTGCACCCGGACCGGCTGGGCGAGCGCTAGGAGCGGCACCCGTCGTCCCCGGACGCGGTGGCATGAAGCTCGGCTTCGGGCCGTCGCCGGTCGCCGCCGGCCGGCTGTCGCGCTGAGCCTGCTGGGCGGCGCGATTGGCCTCCTGCTCGGCCTTCAACGCGGATGCGCGGGCTTCGGCTGCCGCCACCTCGATGTCATGCGCGCTGGCCGGCTTCGCAACCGGGGCAGGCGGAACCATCGAAACTGGCGCCTTGGGTTTGGCTCCCGCCGGGGCGGAAGGCTTCTTGGGTGGCATCGGCTTTGCCGACACCTTGGGTTCGCTCGCGGTCACCGGCGCGGAAGCCTTGGGCGCACTCGGCGCCGGGCCCGTTCCGGCCGCGAAGGCCTCTTTGAGTCGCCTCGCCACGGGTGCTTCCACCGTGCTCGATGCGGACTTGACGAACTCACCCATCTCTTTGAGCTTGGCGAGAACGTTCTTACTTTCGACCCCGAGCTCTTTCGCAAGCTCGTGTACGCGGGCCTTGCCTGCCACTGCACTCCTCATCTCGAGGTCGCGCGGGCAAGTCCCGCTGCGACCTCACTTGTGCACTTGAAGCCTGATCATTTCAGCGACTTCATCGTGTGCTCATGTCGGTCGTTCCTTTGCTCCTTCGGTGCGGCAGCTGCCTCACCTACGGTTTTCGCCGGCCTTCGCCGGCCGGGTCTGGTGACCCTGGATCGCTTGTCCCGCAAGGACTGCGATCGCCTTGCTCAGCTCATCGGCGTCTGGGACACCGGTGATCCGCAACGCTCGCCCGAAAGCGCGGCGTCGCAGCGCCGATTCAAGACAGCCCGGGACAGGGTGCAGATGTGCACCTCGGCCAGGCAGCACACGGTGAGGATCGGGCCGGAGGCTGAATTGGGCAGAACCCGAATCAGTGACAGACGCGATCGCCACCACACGCAATAACTCATCGATTGACACGCGCTGCCGACAACCCACACAGGTGCGCGTCGGCGACGCGCGACGAATCACGCCAGAAGTCTACCCCTAGGCCGAGATCGAAGCCTCTCCCGGCTCACTTTCGGCTTCGCCACCAGTAGATCTAGGCCGAGCGTTGGTTTGATCGGCAGCCGCGTCAGACCGGATATCGATGCGCCAACCGGTCAAACGGGCCGCAAGTCTCGCGTTCTGGCCCTCACGGCCGATCGCGAGCGAGAGCTGATAATCCGGCACGATGACCCGCGCGGCCCGCGCCGCCAGGTCTACGACCTCGACTTTCAGCGCCTTGGCCGGGGACAGGGCGTTGCCCACGAACTCGGCCGGATCCTCGGACCAGTCAATGATGTCAATTTTCTCGCCGTGCAATTCACTCATGACCGCCCGGACCCGCTGCCCCATCGGGCCGATGCAGGCGCCCTTGGCGTTAACTCCACTCACGGTCGTGCGGACGGCGATCTTGGTGCGGTGCCCGGCCTCGCGGGCGATCGCCGCGATCTCCACGGTGCCGTCGGCGATCTCCGGGACCTCGAGTGCGAAGAGCTTCTTGACCAGGCCGGGGTGCGAGCGGGAAACGGTGACCTGGGGGCCACGGAAACCCTTGGCCACGTGCACCACGACCGCGCGGATGCGCTGGCCGTGCGGGTAGGTCTCACCCGGTACCTGTTCCGAATTCGGCAGGACAGCCTCGACCTTGCCCAGATCGATGGAGACGATCCCCTTCTCGGTCCGGGTGTCGTGGGCCTGGATCACGCCGGTGACCAGGTCGCCGTCCCGATTCGCATACTCTCCGAAGTGGACCTCGTCGGTCGCTTCGCGCAGCCGCTGCAGGATGACCTGCTTCGCGGTCATCGCCGCGATCCGGCCGAAGTCGTGCGGGGTGTCGTCGAACTCGCGCTCGAGCACCCCTTCGCTGTCGAACTCCTGCGCGTAGACGATCGCCGCACCGGTGTGCCGGTCGATCTCCACTCGCGCGTGCGGATGCGAACCCTCGGTGTGACGGTAGGCAGTGAGCAGGGCGGACTCGATCGCGTGAAGGATCGTCTCCTCCGAGATCTCCTTGTCGCGTGCCAGCGCCCGCAACGCCGCTAGATCGATGTTCACCGCTGCTCCTCCTCCTCGTCCTCGAACTCCGCGAGCTCGTCATCGGAGATCTCTTCCAACCGGCTGAACTCGATCTGCACCCGGCCAGGACCCAGACCGTCATAGCCCAGCCGATGAGCTATGCCCGCTACATCCAGAGTGACGCCCTGATCGTTCGCTGCGGTCACCCGGCCGGTCAGGGTTTTCTCCCCCGCTTTCACCTTTACCGTGCGGCCGATGTTGCGCCGCCAGTGCGCCGGGGTCGTCAGTGGCCGGTCCACGCCGGGCGAGGAGACCTCCAACTGGTACTCGCCGGGAAGAAGGTTTTTGCCTGTTTCCTCGGCGCTGTCGAGCGCCTTGGAGATTGCCCGGGAGACATCCGCGATGACGTCAAGGCCCAGGCCGCCGTCGCCATCGATGATCACGCGTACCAGGTGACGGCGCCCGACCGGCTTCACCGAGAGGTCCTCGAGCTCGTATCCGGCTTCCTCGATCGCCGGTTGCACCACGGCGCGCACTGCGGCCAGGTCGACAGCCGGGATCCTGGGCGGGGCAGGCCGCGTCGTTGGACGGCTGGCGGATCGACCACGCTGAGCCATCGCGGGCACCCCTTTCAGTTGTCACCGGTGTAGCTCGACGAGCAGAGCGTAACGCGCACTCAACGGGCTATGACCGGCGGCGCGCTGCACTGACAGAGACCCGATACGCTTTGCCGATGTTTGACGCCGCGGGCGGCCATTCGCGCCGAAGAATGTTACGCAGCGTGCTCGCTATGGCTACAGCGATGCCGTTGCTTGCCGCGTGCGATCTTCTGGACGGCAAGCCTCCCACCCCGCCGGCGCCCGACGCGCTCGCCGACTTCTATGCGCAGACGATGGCGCTGGTCGCGCTCTATGACGTTGCGGTCTCCGGCGCGCCGCAGCTGGCTTCGATCCGCGATGCGCATCGGGCTCACGCTGCGGCTTTGGCGGGGATCATGCGACCTGCGCCATCCGCCCAACCATCGGGTGCCGCGTCGGCGCCCGCCTCCGCTACGCCCGCCGAGCTGCGGCAGGCCGAGCAGTTGGGATATCAGAAGGCGATGGAGGTCGGTCTCACCGCGCCAGGCCCGAGGGCCACCCTGCTCGGCGAGATCACCGCGGCCCGCGCCTGCCACCTGGAGGTCCTGCCATGAGCTTCACGGGTGATCGGCTTAGGGCGGCGCTGGCCGCTGAGCATGCGGCGCTGTTTGCGTACGGCCGGCTCGGGGTGCTGCTCGACGCGCCGGGTAAGACCGAAGCGCATGCAGCCGAGGTGGCACACCGGGCTCGACGCGATGCGCTGATAGTCCTGCTTGACCAGGCCAAGGCCAGCCCTGTCCCGGCCGACCCGGCCTATGCGCTGCCCTTTCCCATCCCCGACAAGCCCAGCGCGTTGCGGCTGGCCGTACACGTGGAAGACGGCGTGGCCGCGACTTGGCGCAGTGCCCTCGCCAGCACTGAGGGCGAGGCGAGACGGATTGCGCTCGAGGGATACGCCGATGCCGCGGTGCGGGCCACCAGGTGGCGCAAGGCGGCCGGCGTTACTCCGCTGACCAGCACCTTCCCCGGCCGGCTCGGCTGACCGCTTGCGGTTGGCCTGCTGACCTCTACATACTCGGTAGCTATGTCCATCCGGCACGGTCTGCTCGCCCTACTCGAGCGCGGTTCACGCTACGGCTACCAGCTCCGGGCCGAGTTCGAAGACTCCACCGGCGGCACCTGGCCCCTCAACATCGGGCAGGTGTACACGACGCTCAATCGGCTTGAGCGTGATGGTCTCGTGCGCGCGATGCCCGAGGGTGAGGGCGGCCAGCGGCCCTACGAAATCACTGATCACGGCCGGGTCGAGCTGACACTCTGGTTTGCCACCCCGATCGCCCGCGCCGACCGGCCTCGCGATGAGCTCGCGATCAAGCTCGCCCTTGCCATCACCACGCCCGGCGTCGACGTGCGCTCTGTCGTCCAGACCCAGCGCACCGCCACGATGCGGGCATTGCAGGAGTACACCCGGCTCAAACGAGGCGATAGCGAACTTCCCTGGCGACTCGTGCTCGATGCCATGATCTACCAATCGGAAGCCGAGCTGCGCTGGCTCGATCATTGCGAGTCGGCCCTGGTCCGCTACACCCCCGCGCCTCAAAAACCGTTGGCCACGGCGAAGGAGGAGGTCGAGCAACATGAACGTACTTGAGTTGCGTGCTGTCTGCCGGACGCACGGGGTGGGCGAAGCCGAGGTCCACGCCTTGCGGAAGGTCTCGCTCACGGTCGTCACCGGGGAACTCGTGGCGGTGATGGGCCCGTCCGGCTCCGGGAAATCGACTCTGCTCAACCTCGCCGGTGGGC
>DPJL01000231.1:5172-5325 GCA_003543035.1 Micromonosporaceae bacterium
CTGCTCAACCTCGCCGGTGGGCTGGACCGGCCGGATCGGGGTGCCGTCCTGGTTGAGGGCGTTGAGCTGGGCACGCTGTCGCTCAAGAAGCTCGCCGACGTGCGCCGGCGCAGTGTGGGCTATGTCTTTCAAGCTTTGAATTTGGTACCAAGT
>DPJL01000229.1 GCA_003543035.1 Micromonosporaceae bacterium
GTGACCCCACCGGCGGGTGGTATCGCGACCACTATCGTGGCCGACGCGCGCGGCCAAACCGTTGAGCGGCACCAGTACCGGGCACCGACCCCGGTCGGGCCGGCCGATGTCACCCGATACACCTATACGCCGACCGGACAGCTCGCCAAGCTGACCGATCCGGCGGGCAACGCCTGGCGGTACACCTATGATCTGCGCGGCCGGCAAATCCGGGCCGAAGACTCCGACAAGGGCGTGTCCGTGTCCGAATACGACAGCGTGGGCCAGCTCATCTCCCAGACCGATGCTCGCGGCCAGACACTGAGTCACGCCTACGACATCCTCGGTCGCCGGACCGGCGTCCGAGCGGGTGGCCCATCCGGCCGGTTGCTCGCCGCGTGGACGTTCGACACCGTGCCGTATGGCAAGGGGCGCCCGGCCACCAGCACGGCATATGACGAAGCAGGCAACGCCTACGCGAGTGCGATCGGTTCCTACAGTGCGCTGTACCAACCGCTGCAGGCGACACTGACCGTCCCCAGCAGCGAAGGGCTGCTCGCCAAGACCTACACGTCGTTCAGCTCGTTCAACCCCGATGGCAGCCTGTCGGGGCGGAGCCTGCCGGCTGGGGGCGGCCTGTTCGAGGAGACCGTGCGGCACACCTACGACGACGCCGGGCGGCCGCTGACCACTTACGGCGGCCCGCAGGGAACGACAGTCACCTACGCATCCGCCACGAGCTACACCCGGTACGGTGAAAGGCAACGCCTCCAGCTCGGGACGGGCACCGGCCGGGTCTGGCTGTCGCACTACTTCGAGGACGCCACGCGCCGGACGCAACGGTCCATTGTGGACGCTGAGGTGCCCCAGCCGATGCAGGCCGACTTGCATTACACGCATGACCCAGCGGGCAACGTTACCGCCATCGCCGACCGGGTGCAGGACCGGCCCGCCGATGTCCAATGCTTCCGCTACGACCACCTGCGCCGGCTGACCGAGGCATGGACCCCACCGGCGGGTTGCGATGCCAATCCGACCACCGCTGCGCTGGCCGGCCCCGCGCCCTACTGGCAGTCCTACACCTATGACCTGATCGGCAACCGGACCACCAACACGTCGCATACCGCCCTAGGTGACACCGTGCGCAGGCACAGCCATCCGGACGCCGGTGCG
This sequence comes from Micromonosporaceae bacterium, assembly GCA_003543035.1. Classification (GTDB taxonomy): domain Bacteria; phylum Actinomycetota; class Actinomycetes; order Mycobacteriales; family Micromonosporaceae; genus Rhizocola. The sequence continues at coordinate 1,153 of DPJL01000229.1, forward strand.
GCCCGGCCACATGCGCTGACATCGGTCACCACGACCACCCCCGGCACGACCACGACCACGACGGCGTACGGATACGACGCGGCCGGCAACACCACGAGCCGTGGCGCGCAACAGCTCAGCTGGAACGAGCAGGGTCGGCTCGCGACTGTCACCGATAACGGGGCCACGACGTCGTTCGTCTACGACGCGGGCGGCGAGCGGCTGCTGCGCCGCGAACCCGGCGCGGTAACGCTTTACCTTGGGGGCCAAGAACTCCGGCTCGACCGTGCCAGCGGCGCGGTCACCGCGACCCGCTACTACACCCACGGCGGCACGACCGTCGCCGTGCGCACCGCGGCCGGGCTCGACTGGCTCGCCGGCGATCACCACGGCACCGCAACGATCGCCATCAACTCCACCCGGCTGACCGCCACCGTTAGGCGCACGGATCCGTTCGGCAATCTCCGCGGCGCCCCGCCGTCGAACTGGCCCGGCGAGAAGGGTTTTGTCGGTGGGACGATCGATGCCGGTACCGGCCTTACCCACCTTGGCGCCCGCGAGTTCGACCCGGCCCTGGGACGATTCATCTCGGTCGACCCCGTGCTCGCCGCCGATGATCCGCAGCAGCTGAACGCCTACACCTATGCCAACAACAGTCCCGTGACGTTCAGCGATCCAACAGGCCTGGCCTGCGTGGATTGCGTAACGGGGGCCGCGATGGAGGCCAAGCCATCCAACTATAAGCCGCGCTATAAGCCCAGGCCGCGGGTCGGGCTTGGCCTGCCCAAGCCACGCCCCAAGCCGCGACTCCATCCGGGCTGCGACGGCCGTACAACCTGTGCCCGCCCTTCGGCCCACGACGAGATCGCGCCGCCGCCGCCGCCACCGCGACAGCCTCGCCCCGGTTGCGATGGCCGGATGAACTGCGCCAACCCCTCCGCACACGATGAGGCACCACTGGTCGTCGTGGTGAACGCGGCGCCGACCGCGCCGAAGGCCAACCATCCCTCCCTGCCGTCCAACCTCGGTGGTAGCCCAATGGCCTACGGCTTGCAGTTCATTCAACCCAGCCCAACCAATCCCCTCATTCTCAATTTCGCCATGCAATGGGCTGATGGTGGCTCCGTGTCCGTGTGCTTCGGCATCACCGGCGCAGCGGGCAACGTGGTCGGCGCCGAGGCATGCGTGGCGGCCGACCAGGTGGGCCTCGGCGTGGGATACGGGTTTAAGCAGGGCGTGGGTGCGGTCGGCTATGAGTCGGCCGTCGATGTGAAGATCAGCAGTGCCGGGGTCGACCAGCTCGGTGGCCGCGAAACATACATCGCCAAGGGCAGGTACACGTTCGCGATCGGCGACGACGGCAACACCACACATTCACTGTCGTTCCCGGTCGGCGCGCCAAGGATGAAGGGAGACCACGCGGGACGCGGCCAGAGCACCATGACGCGCCTGTTCACCTGGGAAGGGGCCGGCAGCTGGTGGCAACAGGCGCCGGACATGTCTGGCGGCGGCCTTTGTGGGGCCTATAGCAACTGCTGACTCAGTCACGAGGAAGTCGGAGCCGATAGCAGCCGGCGGAGAAGCTCATCGATGGCTTCCTCGCCGGCCGCAGCGGCATCGTCGGGATCTTCTGCCCATGCTACGACGAGTGCGACCTCGTTGAGCGCGGCGAGGAGCATGTGAGCAAATATCTCTACATGCCTGGATGGCAGCAAACCGGCAGCGGCTACGGCATCCAAACCACCCTTGACCATTGCGAGGCCGTGACCCTCCTCGAGCTGCCGCCAGCGCTGCCAGCCGACCACGGCCGGTGCATCGAGTAGGAAGATCCGCTGGACCTGCGGCTGCCGCGCGAGACGCAGCCACGCCACGCAACCCTGCCGTAGCCTCTCGACGGGGTCAGCAGCTCTGTCCACCGCCGCTACCGTCTGGCGCGTTATGTCGACATCCATCCGCTCGAGAACGGCGTCAAAGAGTGCCTCTTTGCTCGCGAAGTGGTGATACAAGGCGCCCCGGCTGACGCCAGACTCCTGCAATACCGCCTCCACGGCCGTGCCATCGAAGCCATGATCCCCGAACAGGCGAGACGCTGTGGCGATCAGCCGTTCTCGCGTGGCCTGGCCTCGTTCGCTCATTGTCGCTCCACCTCCGGGTTCGGGGTCTGTTGCTTAACCTCGACTGGTCGTTCTGACCAAACTATACAGACAGTCGGTTTAGTGTCGTGGCTTTCCGGACCCCGCATCATCAGATACTTGCCGAGCCGACCGCGAGAGGTTTCTTCAGCTAATGACCGAGCTCATGACAGAGGTAAGCGCCGCCTGGGCGGATTGTCCCCATACATCATCTTCAGTCTATTCAGACATAGATGCCGCATATGGCCAAACTATCGCTGCGGCGTTGTCCATAGTCTGGGTCGCGCAACGTAGGAGATTCATCGGTCATTGGACCAATCACCCCAGTGCTTGCAAGGCGATCACCATTTGACTCCTGTGCTCGCGACAGAGCAGGCTCTTCCGCCTTAGGCGGCCGCCACAACGCTGACGTTGCAGCGGCCGCCATTTGGGGGGACCGATGGCGCGATGTTGCCGGTACTTGATAGTTCCGACAGCTCCACTACAGCAAATGGCTGCTTCAACCTGACTTCATGCCAGCGCCATATTGAGAAGTTCTAACGCACATTTTCTGGCTGATGGCGGCCGATCGGTCAATTGAGCTCGATTCGCTAGTCCGCTGACGTACGCCAAAGCAACGTTTAGTGCCAGAACACTCTAGCCACCCCTCGTTGGTGAGATCACTCAGGTGGCCGATATTCCGCCTCGATCGCAGAGCAATGCTGCAACGCGAAGGCACATTGCGGCGTAGACGCTCGCACATCCCGGTATGGCCCCACCTGAGTCGGGACCGGGTGGTTGCCCAAATCCATCGAAAGGAATCCGAAGATGAGTACGTTGCCTCAACGATCAGGAGTTCTTCGAGGAAAGATCGAGATTCATCCCGCGTTGCTGATTATGAGCGGGACGACTGTTATTGGAGGGACGTCAGGTGCCCTGGTTAGCCCGGTTCTGGCCGCGGTGCTCGCCGCGGCAGGGTTCCTTTGGGGCGCCGGCCTCGCAACTGTCGGCACACGATTGAACCGCATTGAGGCGCGCGGCCGAATCTGGCGTAACGCCACCGTGTTTGCAACCGTTCTGGCCGCAGGGTCTCTGACGGGTTCCGGGCTGCTCGACCAGCTCATCATGACTGCAGCGCTCAATGACGCGCCGCAGTTCTTCGCCGACCTCGTCCGCGGCTCGATCGGCCAAGCTCAAACGCTGCCCTTCCTCATATTCAACCCGGCTTTGGAGTGGCTCCTCATCCCTGCGGTGGTGTTGTTCAACTGGCGGGAGCCGCGCCGCCGACGACTGCTGCTCGCCCTCTTTGTCATCTTCTACCTCAACCGCGTTTGGACGCACACCTGGTTTGTCCCACAGATCACGAGTTGGAGCGAAGGGGCATCCGGAACACCTATGTCGGTCGACCAACTCGAGCAGGCACGCCACTGGGTGATGCTGAGCTGGATCCGACTCGGCATCGATGTCGCCGCGGTCGTGTTGGCGTTGCTCGTTGCGTTCATCCCGTTGATCAAACGCGATCAGGCCTCAAACCGTTCGGCTGCCGCTTAGCCCCTTCCTGCCCAGCCAGTTCTTGAGGCGGTGCCACCACCACAGCAGGATTCAGACAATCGATGACCACTTTGAACTCGAGTCGCGACCGGCTGGTTATCGGCCAGAGTAACCAGTCGGCGGCACCTTAGTCCCGCTCGCTCTAGAAGGTCGTCCGTCTCGCCGGCCGACGGCAAACGCTGGCCCCTGTCAATAGGAGAGACCTGACGAGGTCGGCCTGCAACGAGTTGTTAAGTGGTGCAGGCCGTTGCGCCCGGCGAGCTACTGCGGTCGTCGTTGGAACATCAACTAAGACGATGTTTCGCGGGCTGCAATACGAGGCGCAACGGCTCGGTCGGGCTTTTCGTAGCACTGCACTACGGCTATTCCTCCGTGTCCAGCTCGCTGAACAGCTGCTGCGAACGTTCGCGGATCACGCGCATGTGCATCTTCATCAATCTTCACTCCACATCTTGGCAAACCGACCGTCGGTCTGTTACGGTCAAACCGTCAGTCGGTCTGTAATTCACGAAAAGTAGCGTACAGCTCGATTTTCGAGCTCGTACCCAGCGACCTCTGAGGAATAGCTATGAACCTTCATGACTTCAATAGCCGTCGGCTGGAGATCGAGACACCGTCCGGAAAGATCAGTTATCTCGACGTAGGAGAAGGACGACCGGCACTGTTCGTACACGGCGCCGGCACAAGCAGCTATCTCTGGCGCAATGTCATCGACCAGCTGGCTGGCGAGCGGCGGTGCGTGGCACTCGATCTGCCCTTGCACGGCGGATCCAAGGCTCGCACCGACCAAGACTTTTCCCTGCCAGCGCTAGCCCGGTTGCTGGAAGAGTTCTGCGGAAGCCTTGACCTGAACCAAATCGACCTGGTCGCGAACGATTCAGGCGGCGCCATCGCGCAAGTCTTTGCCGCTCACTATGCGCAGCGGCTGGCAACCCTGACGCTGACCAACTGCGATACGCACGACAACTTGCCGCCAGATGGCTTCAGGCCAACGGTCAACCTCGCCGCAAAAGGGGCATTGGCTACTGTTGGCGCGCAGAGTCTTACCCACCTTGACCTTGCACGCTCTGGAACACTCGGTCGAGGCTACGAAAGCCCGGACCGGCTCTCCGACGAGACCATTCGCGCATACCTTGAACCGGTCTTTGGAAATCTCCAATCGGCTCGACAGTTTGAGCGTTTTCTTACTTCGCTCTTGTCAAGCGACCTTGTGGCGGTAGAGCCCTTACTGCGAAAGCTTACGGTGCCGACCCTGGTCGTCTGGGGGACTGCGGATGTCTTCTTCGAGCTGAAGTGGGCGTACTGGCTCCGAGACACCATTCCCGGCGTTACCGATGTCGTGGAGCTAGCAGGAGCAAAGCTGTTCTTTCCCGACGAACGCGCCGATGATCTCGTGTCAGCTCTCAGAGCGCACTGGGCTGGAAATTAGGCAAGTCACCCAAGGTATGCGCACCGCAAGAGAACGGCAACGGCATCAGCAGCACAGGCTTGTCCGGGCATAGCAGCGGCACGATCGGGAACCGGTCGTGAAGGAATAGATGGAAAGGAGTGAAGTGATGACAAGGAATCGAACGCGGTGGCAGCTGGCAGGTGGGATCATCGCGGCCCCGCTGTTCTTCACGGTGGCATTCGCTCAAGCGTTTGCCCGCGAGGGCTTCGACATCAAGCAGCACATGATTAGCCAATTGGCAACTGGGGATCTGGCATGGATCCAGATCGCCAACTTTGTCACAGTGGGAATCCTGTACATCCTTTGTGCCGCAGGGATGCGCCAGCTTCTGTCACCTGCTCACGGCGGAACTTGGGGTCCACGTTTGATCGCCACCTTCGGCGCGGGTTTGGTCGCCGCGGGCGTCTTCGTCACCGACCCGGCTGGGGGATATCCGCCCGCAACCGTTTCCGGGGGGCCGTCCTGGCATGGCATCGCCCACGGGGTGGCCGCCATGGTCGCCGGCCTCGCGCTGGTTGCAGCGATCGCAGTATTCGCCTGGCGATTCGCGACCCTGAAGGAGAAAGGATGGGCGATCTTCAGTGCGGTGATCGGCATGGTCTACTTCGCTCTGCCGTTCACCAACTCCGATTTAGGAGGCCTGCCACTGGCCGTAGCGTCGTTAGTGGGCTGGGGATGGATTTCTATCCTCGCCACGCGGTTGACATTCCAACATGGCGCCATCCAACAACCAAACCGCCATCCATCGACGCCAGCACCTATGGTCAGCAGTCATGGGTAACTCACCAGTCGAGTCGACATGCCCGCAACGCAAGAGGAACGAGCGAACTCTACGGCGCAATCAGTAAGTCACGTCACTCAACCGGTAGGGTCCGTCCAGCTGCATGACAAGAAACCAGTTCAGCTAACAGACTCCGCCACCCGCCAATGCAAACGACGAGGCATCACTAGCGCTGTTAGCGACCAGATAACCCAACCAGCCGGGCCACGATGATCGTGGCCCGGCCTTCCGCTACCCGATCAGGCAGCTGACTCCTGCCGGATGCGCCTCAGATAGGCAATACCCGCCGGGCAAAGCGACTGATGTAGATCGGGCGCCCAGCGTGCCAGACACCGCGGGTCGAAGCACGGCGCTGTTTCTCCGGGTCGCCAGCTCGCCAGTGCGGGTGCCCGAATGCGCGTGCCGGCCGTACGGTAGGTTGCGTGGTTAACATCCATGAAGGCGGCAGCCCGCTGGTGCTCGTGGATCCTCTTTGGAGGTGGGCGTTGACCGCGGCGATGGTGGTGACGGCTGATGACTCCGTACGAAATGCGTTGGTGAGACACGGGACGGAGCCAGCAATGGTCTATGCCACCTTTGTCGACCTCTTCTCCCATACGGACCACAGCCCGGCGCCACCATAGATGCGAAAGACCGGCTGTCGGTGCCAGTCACCGTCACGTACGCGGTCGCTGGAAGCTTGCCGGGCGATCGCCATTGGGATTTGTCACTTTCACCGCGCCGAGGTGGGGGACCAGCGTCCAAACAAGCGCGCAATCCAAATTGGATCGACTAAGATAGTCAACAATCAATCTCGCGTCGACAGATTTGTTCAAGGCATGAATTGTACGCCGACACTTCCGCAGCGTTGACGGACCGGCATCATCGCCCAAGCCGTCTCGGTCCGACACCAGGCATCGACCAACATCAGATTGATTGAGCTTCCTTGATTATTGCCGCAGCAATACCGGATGCTGCCAGGCGGAGAAGAGCAAGTGGTCGTCACTACGCCGCCGAATGCATTGCATTGCGTTACCGAATGTGGTGGATAACTGAGGGGCGGCAGCACGTCCGGTGGACGTCTTGCTTGTAGCTCCCCCATGGTCTATGTCTACGCCAGTGTGACCGCAGTTAACACGTCGGGCTACGCTAAACCGTTGCGCAGCAACAGAGCCGGACCTGCGGGTTCCCACAAAAGGGGGGGATAGTGCCCAAGGAGGCTGCTGTCCGCTGGCACAAGGCGACTCCGGTGCCTTGACTCTGATCGTCGCTCCGGCTCGACCGCTTGTTGCGGGGTCAGTTGGTTCCTTCGGCGAGCGACGGCATTGTGATCAACCGAGGTATCGGCGACGCGAGCACCGGAAGGATCGAGGCGGCGTAGCCTATCGCACCCACCCAAAGTGTGGCGTGCAGGCCAACGCTGCTTCCCAGGATTCCCGCGGCTAGGCCGCCGAGAGGAAGCACGCCAAATACGAGCGTACGAACGCTGGCATTCATGCGACCGCGAAGGCGGTCCGGAGTCAGTGCCTGACGGAGACTTGAGTTGAGCACATTACTGTTCGCGAGTGCGGCCTGGCCAATGAAAAGGCTTGCCATAAACATGCCGACGATCACCGCTCTTGGCCCGGCAGCCAAAGGTATCAGCAGGGCTGCGAGGCCGGTTACGATTCGAGCAGCCACGTATACGCGTCCCACTGGCCAGCGGCGGACGACGACGTTCGCCACCAACGCGCCAACGAGTCCGCCGGCACCAACGGCGGTTAGCACCAACCCGATGAGACTGGGGCTGAGGTGCAATTGTCGGACTGCGTACAGGAGGAACACCGTTTCGGTGATGACTGCGAAGAAGTTGGCCATCGCGGCGCTGAATGCGGTTGCCCGAATGTGGGGTTCTCGAAAAGCGTAACGCAGTCCTTCTACAAGATCCGCAATTGGACGCCGTGGAACAGTCCCCACTGGATGGAATTCCGGTTCGCGGCGCTGGATCTGGAGTATGGTCAGGATGCCCACAGCGTAGGACAGGGCATCGACTATGAGCACGAACGGCGCAGTGAACAGCTGAACGAGTAACCCACCCAGGCCTGGGCCCGCGACCTCGGCGGCAGAGTGACTTGCTGACATCTTGCCCATGGCTTCCACGAGTCGGTCCTTCTCGACCAGGCTAGGGACGTAGGAGAGCCAGCACACCTCGAAAAGCGCGGCACCCATTCCCACGCCAAAGGCGATCATCACGAGCGTCCACAGCTGCAGTAGCCCAAGGATGGCCAGCAAAGGCACCAGGGCAACCAAAACGCCTCGGACGACATACGACGTGATCATCAGCTGGCGCCGAGGACGTCGGTCCGCCCAAACTCCGAACAACAAACTGAATGCCAAAAATGGAAGGTACTCAGCGAAACGCAGAAAGCCGAGTTCGCCAGCGCTCACGTCCAGAGTCAACACGGCCACGAGAGGCAAGGCGATGAACGTAACCTGTGTTCCGACTTGCGAGACGGTCTCTCCAATCCAGAAGACTGAGAAGTCGCGGTTGCGCCAGAGCGAAATTGGGCGGAGGCGGCCAGGAGTCGAAAGCGACATGACGTCGACGTTCACGGAGTCCTCAACGTCGGCGCCTGATCCGTTGCATCCGTACTGGTTTGACTTTGGCGATTCGTGCGTCAACTCTTCCTCCGCATAAACAGCACCGCTTGCAGCGCCCGTTCAGCTACACATGCAGCGAGACCGCGCAGGCGACTCCAACCGGA
>DPJL01000159.1 GCA_003543035.1 Micromonosporaceae bacterium
AGTCGCCCACCGCTGATTCGCAAGCCGGCAGCGGCTTGTGCGGGTTGACTGGCAACGACGACTGAAACTAGGAGGGCTATCGCGAGCGCGCTTGCAGCCGCAATGAAAAGCCGAAATCTCATGATCCACCTCGGGAAGCAGTTGGGTCAGTAAGACGTCGCGCCCCACCCGCTCCCATTGGGTGTCCGGCCGAGCATAGCCGCTTCAGTGGTGTTGCTCAATGCGCAAAAAGGTGGCCCCTGCGGAGGCAGGGGCCACCTTTGCTTGCTGAGGTTAGACGGGGTAACCGGACTCCCGGTGCTCCGGGTTGTATCCGCTGGGCCGGCGCATCATGAGCGGCCCGACCACGATCAGGATGAGACCGAGAACTCCCAGACCGATCGGCGCATAGAGCGAGATCAGCTGAACCTTGGTCTTGTTTTCCTTCGCGGTAACGACGCTCTTGTCGACGGTTTCCTTGGTGTACTGGAAGTCCGCGTTCAGCAGAGTCGTCTTGCCACCCGCGTCGTCGCGGAACTCCTGCTCCCGCTGCTCGCGCACATTCAGGAACTGGCCGGTGACCGGCTCAACCCAGAGCGTGCGAGTGTTCCGGTACCAGATGTCGCCAGTCTTGGCCGTCTTGGCGAAGTTGGACAGCAACACCGCCCGGCTCGTCTCGTCGGTGACCGTCTTGAACCATGGGATGGTCTGTTTGAACCGGTAGACCTCCACCCCGCCAACGGAATCCACCGCTTCGAACTTGGCCGGCGGAGCTGTTGCCCCGAGCTCGCCGTCCCAGAACGCGTAGTCCCTCCGCTCCGTGTGGAAGGGGAACTTGTAGATCTGCCCCGCAAACTTGGTATTCGTCTTCGTGCCGTCGTTGACCCAGGCGCCGTTCCAGTTGACCGGCACACCGCTCACGCGATCCAGGGCGATCTCTGTGCTCGATTCGCTGATCTTCTCGCCGTTGTCGATCCGCGCGGTGGACGAATACACGTCCCACACCACTGCCTTGTCGCTGAACTCCTTTTGCAGCTCCTGGGTCAAAATGGGCTGCGGCACCACGATCGTGGTCGATCGGAGATCTTTGCTGGTGTGGATGGTCGGCGTTCCAGACTTCACCTGGAGGAACGTCGCGTTCTTTGCCTCGACCAGCGAAGTCGACTTCTTCAGGTCATAGGGCAGTTTGGTCACGGCGGGCGCGACATACAGCGGAAGCCCTACCGCCAGCACTACAAACAGGACACCTAACCCGAACAGTACGGTGCCAACAACGCGCTTCACTTAATGTCCTCCCACAACCGCCTTGGAGAAAGCCGGGTTTGCGGAAGGTTACTACTCGGTTAAGTAAAAGGCGACCCTCTGTAAGGCTGATGTAAATTGGCCACTCAGTTATGCTCACCGATGTTGCCTAGAACATGTTCCACCCAATATGGTGTGCCGATCGTGACCTACTGGTGAGTAGGAGTGCCGTTTTGAACGGTGGAGGCTCCGCAGGCCGCCATGTTCTGCTTCTCAATTGGCGGGACACCAACAACCCCGAGGGTGGGGGTTCCGAAGTCTACGTCGAACGCATCGCTGGTGAGCTGGTCGCACGTGGCCATCGCGCCACCGTGCTATGCGCAGCGCACAGCGGCGCTCCAGCCGAAGAGCTCACGGCCGAAGGCGTGACGATGCTCCGGCGCGGCGACAGGCGCATGGTCTATGTCAGAGCGGCGCTAACCTATCTGGCTGGTGCAGCGGGATTCGGCAGGCTCAGCAGGCGTGCCCTCGGCCGTCCGGATGTCATCATCGATGTCGGCAATGGCATGCCCTTCCTGTCCAAGATTTACGCTCGCAAGCCAGTCATCGCGTTGGTTCACCATGTACACCGCGAGCAGTGGCCGGTGGTAATGGGCCCGTGGGCCGCCAAAATCGGCTGGTGGATCGAGTCCCGGCTGGCGGTCAGGGTCTATCGCAAGTGCCGCTACGTCACCGTTTCCGACGCCACCCGGCGGGAGCTTGCGACCCTCGGCGTGGACCCGGAGCGAGTCACCGTCGTCCACAATGGAACACCGGCACTACCTGACCTACCCGTGACTCGCTCCGCTGAGCCATCGCTGGTCGTTCTCGGCCGATTGGTGCCGCACAAACGAGTCGAGATAGCGATGCAAGCCGTGGCACAGCTGCGCGGCGAGTTTCCCGGACTGCGCCTGACCGTGGCCGGCTCAGGCTGGTGGGAGGAGCATCTGCGCGCAACGGCCAGGGAATTGAGGATCGCCGATCGCGTGCACTTCGCAGGTTTCGTCAGCGACCGAGAGAAGCAGGAGCTGCTTGGCCAGGCTTGGCTGGCGCTCACACCCTCACTTAAGGAGGGGTGGGGACTCACCATCGTCGAGGCAGCCTCCAAGGGCACTCCCACGGTGGCCTTCGCGTCAGCAGGAGGCGTAGCCGAAGCCCTCGTCGATGGCCGGACCGGTCTGCTCGCGCAGACCGAGGAACACTTCATCCAGCTCGTGCGGGAGCTGTTGACCGAGCCATCGCGTAGGCACACCATGGGCGCAGCCGCGCGGGCTCATGCCGCGTCATTCACCTGGCAGGCATCGGGTGACCGGTTCGCCGAGGTGATCGCTGAACCGGGTTCGGCACACGAAAAAACGGCCCGGAAATCCCGAGCCGTTTTCTCTCAGCGAGAGCCGTAACCCTCTGGCGCTCCGAGGTCCTTGGCGTTGGCCGCTTTGGCGGCATCTGCCGAACTCGTCACCGCAAGTGTCGCGATTGCCGCTGTGCCGAGGAGTCCAAGCACGACGGCGACGACTGCGGATAGCAGCAGTGTCAACGCTGAGCGGCCCATACGCGAATCTCCTTTCAACAATGTTGAATGCGGGGCACGCTATCACCTCCGCGCCGACACCGCTATCGCCGCCGCTGCAACGATCATCGTCAGAATTGCGGCGATCTCTGCGGCAATGACCGGGAAGTGGCGACGGCGATCGGGCTCGGGTGCCGCGGCCGCGAGATTGCTGTAGAGCGCCAGATGTGGCCCGGCAAAGATGAGCTCCAGACCTCTTAAATGCTCGGGCCGCACTGCTTCACTGATGTCCCCGCGATACTGCACCAGCACCCAGCGAATGGCGCCGGAGGCGACGGGCTCGCCTGAGGCAAGACGCGCACGGATCTCCGGGAGCCGTGGATTCTCGCCTGCGATGACCTGATCGCCGACCACGAGCGTGTCATCGGCCAGCACCGGGGCGGAGAAGTATCGAGGGGCAGGATCGAGCACAGTGCGATCGCGATTCCACGAATAAGTGCGGTATTCGGACAGCGGCAGCGAGAGAACCTGGCCCGGATCAGCCCGGACGAGCTGCGCGGCAGCCTCCCAGTCGGCTGGATAGCGCACTGGTTTCAGGGCACCGGCCCCGCCGAATGCGAGGTCGGGCAACCCCCCGACGATCAGCACCATGACGCCGACGAGGAGGGCCCGACCAGGTTCGGCCGGGAGCTTGTCCGCCAGCCGTTCAGCGCCCAGTGCGACGCACAGGACCAGCAGAAGCGCATAGGGCAGGGCGAACTTCTGCGAGTCGCGCAATAGTCCGGCGCCGGGCAGGTTTTCCACCAGCCAGGCAACCGCCGTCGCTCCAAAGTGGAAAGTGCTGAGCGCGGCCACAGCGAGGCCAGCCAAGGCGATAGCCGGAAAACGGCTGGGCATTCGGGCGCGCAGGAGTTGGTACCCGCCGATGGCTAAAACAAGCAAGCCAAGCGTGAGAAACGGGATCAAGGGCGACGAGCGACTGGCCGGGGTTGTCTCCTGGTTCCAGATCCCACCGGTACCCAATAGGGCGACAGTGGCACCGGCCCAGTTTTCAGCGCGAGCGGCGAATGCAGCAACTCCGGCTGGATCCGACCGGGCGGTCGCATCGGAGATTGCCGCGGCCACCAGCCAGGGTGAGTTGACCAGTAGGAGAATTCCGGCCACGGCGCCCCACCTGCGCCACGGCAGCAGGGCGAGGCAGACGACGGCTGCCATGAGACCGCCACTTGGCGTCAAGGCACAAAGTCCGGCTGTGATTGTCAGGTAGGCCAGATTGCGCTTCAACGCGGCCATAACCAGCCAAGGCATTGCAGCGTAGGCGACCAGCAGGCCCCATTGCCCGATCAGCAGTCGCTCTGCCAGGAACGGTGTCCATCCGTAGCCAATCGCGGCGATCAAGCGGATCGGCAGTGATTTGGTTGGGACAAGCCGGCCCGCTCCGACTACGGCCGCCCAGATGACCGCGGCCAAGATGAGTCGTTGCAGCAGCCAGCCCGGAACAACGGTGTTGAGCAGTGAGATGGCGGCATCCAGCGGCACCGCCCGTGGCGCGCTGTCGACCGGAGCCAGCAAGTCAAGGCGCATGGGCTGGGCCGGCACGAAGTTCATGTCGTAGCTGAGGACGTAGCCAGGTAGAGCCAGCGGCGCCAAAATTACCGCGGTGATCGCACCGGCGGCGAGATGGAGCGCTAGCCTGTCTCGCAACATGAACTCCTCTCGTGGAACGGACAGGCTACCTCAGAGCGCGGGCCAGCTGGGCAAAGCCGGTGCTGCCGTCAGCGTGGCCGCCGCGCTGGCCAACCTGCTGTCCTACCTCGTCCCACTGTTGGGTGCACGAACCCTCGATGCGGAGAACCTCGGTGCTATCGCCACTGTGATGGCCATCCTCGCCATAGCCTCGGTCCCCGGGATGGGGCTGCAGATGGCAATTGCGGTGGCTCACGCCCGGCATGGCGGGGTCCCCCGGCTCAACCGTCTGATTGGTCTGGCAACGGCGACAGCTGTCGTCCCGCTATTGCTTCTGACCCCTCTTCTCGCCAATGCGCTGCGGCTGCCGTGGCAAGCGATCCCGCTGACCGCTGCCATCACCGGGCTGGTGGTCGCAGGTAGTGGATGGCTGGGCGTGCTCCAAGGGGGGATGCGCTTTTCCGCACTTGCCGTAGGCATTGCTCTGCTTGGCGTGGCCAGGTGCGGGGGCATCGTCGTCGGCCTACTTCTCCGGCTGGACCTGCTCGGCCAGCTCATGGTGGGCGTCGTGGTCGCGGCACTCGCAATCGCGGGCGTCCGGCTACTTCTGCCGGCGACTCAAGCAACCGCCACCCCGATTCCGGGGCTCGCCCGAGCGATCTGGGCGGCCGGCAGCGCGACCCTGGTCTTGTTCATCCTTTCCTATGCCGACCTGATCGCGGCCCGGCATCTCCTTCCGGCCGCAGCCTCGGCGGAGTACGCCGTGCTCTCTGTGCTCACCAAAGGCGCGATCTGGGCACCGCAGGTGATCAGCATTGTGGCGCTGCCCTATTTCGCCCGGGAAGTCCGGCGTACCCGCTGGATAGCTGCGTTGGGCGTGATCGGCGTAGGCGCGGTGCTTGTCACGGCGACCGTCCTGTTTGGACAGCTGGCACTTCAGCTCGCCGGCGGCCCGGCCTATCTCCACCTCGCCGGGTTCGCGCCCGCATTCGCGGCCATGGGAGCCCTCTACGCCTTGGTTTTTGTCCTGACCAACGCTCAGGTGGCCAGCGGCGCGAAGGCTCCTTCAGCACCCCTCTGGGCGGCGGCGGCCGCATTTGGGATAGTCGTGCTCTCGCTGGGTCAACCGAGTGTCAAGAACATCGTCACCTGTGCGGTCGTCACTGCGGCACTTAGCGCCACTGCCCTTGTGGCGGCGATGTGGATTACGATGCGGTCCACACGAGCGACGGAGCGTGCATGAGTAGCGGATTTGAAACAGCATGGGCAATCGCCGAGAACGTCCCCGGCTGGCTCACCCGTGAACAGGCGTCAGCTTTATGGGAGGCCGCGATGCGGGTGCCCAAAGGAGCGCACATCGTCGAGATCGGCAGCCATCAGGGCCGGTCGACCGTGGTGCTGGGGAGGGCAGCTCAGCTGGCGGGGGCTAGAGTCACAGCCATCGATCCCTTTGTAGAGGGCCGGCTCTTCGGCGGCGTGTCCACTCGTGACCGCTTTGAAGCCAATATCGCCGCGGCCGGGCTGGGGGATGTCGTGACCCTGCTCGCCGAATACAGCACCAAGGCCCGTCCACAATGGACGGAGTTGATCGACCTGCTCTATATCGACGGCAAGCATGACTATTGGACCTTCAGCGATGACCTGCGCTGGTCGCGTGCGATGGCACCAGGCGCGGAGATCCTTGTGCACGACTGCTTTTCGTCCATCGGCGTCACGAGCGGTGTGGTAGTCCAGATCCTGCCGACCCGGCGTTACAGCTACCTCGACCGGCAAGGATCTCTCGCCCGCTTTCAGATGAGGCAACCGCGATGGGCCGATCGTGCCAGGATCCTGCGCGAGATGCCGTGGTTTGCCCGCAACTTCGTGCTAAAGGTGCTGCTGCGGCTGCGATTGCGGTTCGTGGCGGCCAAGCTGGGTCACGCGGGTCCCTATGACCCGTACTAAGAGCCCCCGTCTTCCCGCCCTTGATGCCCTGCGCGGCATCGGCGCTTCCGCGGTAGTCGCCGGCCACGTCACCTTTGCCACCGGCGCGGTTGGCATCCCCTACTGGGGCTACTGGTTTTCCCGGCTTGAGGTCTTCGTCAGCGTCTTCTTCGTGCTATCCGGCTTCGTGCTCTACCGGCCCTATGCCCACGCGCTGGCGACCGGCGGCAAAGCGGACTCGGTCGGCCGGCATCTGTGGCGGCGGTTTCTCCGGATCGGGCCCGCCTACTGGCTGACCGCTGCGGTCTGTCTCTGGCTGCTGGTGGATAAGCCGGTCGACCTGATGACGTGGGCGATCCACATGACGTTCACCCAGTTCTACGTCGGGCTCGGCGGCTTTCAGCCCGGTATCGGCCAGGCCTGGAGCCTAACCGTTGAAGTTATCTTCTACCTGCTCCTGCCCTTCATGGCGGCGGCGACCCTCGGCCGCAAATGGCGTCCCAGGCGAGCCGCCCTGCTCTGCCTCCTGCTGGTGCCCGTCACCGTCGGCTGGGCGCTCGCGATCGGCATGGGTAAGCTCAACGTCTTTATCCACCCGTTGTGGTTCCCCGCCTACGCAGGCTGCTTCGGCGTCGGCATGGCGCTGGCTACAATCCACGTCGCCCTCAGGACAGGGACCGCTCCGCGCAGCTGGAAGATCATCGATGATATCGGCTCCGCCCCATGGGCCTGTTGGGCCTTCGCTCTCGGGCTTTTCGCCATCACCGCAACGCCGGTGGCCGGGCCACCCGGAGGTCTCGGCATCGCCACCGGCAGTGAATACGCGGTACGGCTCGTGCTTTACCTGGCCGTCGCCAGCTGCCTGATCGTCCCGGTGGCCTTCGGCCACAAAACGAAGCTGCACACCTTCCTCGAAACGATCCCAATGCGGTGGCTAGGAACCGTCTCCTATGGACTGTTTCTGTGGCATCCGTTCGCCATGCACCTCATCGACGAGATATCCGGCGTACCGCCCTTCGGCCGGGATCCGTTGGGGATGTACATCCTCGCCATGGCGGGTGGTCTGGTGCTGGCCGCCATCAGCTGGTACTGCATCGAACGCCCAGCCATCAATTGGGGCCGGTCTCGGTCCAGCTCGAAGCGGCCAGTAGGCGGAAAGCCAGAGCAGGACGACCGCACTCAATCCGGTGACCTGCGGCCAGAGGGCAGTGTGGGGTTCAGCCAGCCCATCAGCCAGCCAGGTGCCGAAGAGGAACAGCGCCGGTGGCAGGAGCCAGAGCCAGCGGACCGCCCCGCCCAGCTTGACTTGGTCCTGACGGGACATGCGCCGACCAAGGAGCCGGGCCACGAAGAACATCATCACTCCGGCAACGGCCAGGCCCACGCCGACCAGACCGCCGACGAATACGAGCGCCAGACCGCCGAATACATAGAGACCCTCACGGCGGAAGCGGTGACGTCCCGGTACGTAGGCCGGGCGACGGTTCCCCGGCAACATGGCAGCGAGCAGCACGAGTCCCAGCGCACCAGCACCCACTAACAGCGCTGCCCGGAAGGTCCACTCGGGCGCGAATTTCAGCACCACCGTGCCTCCGGTGCCCGCTGGAACCAGCCAGCCCTGCTGCCATCCATCCACCACGATCGGCGTAAGGGTCTTGCCTCCGGCAGTGGCCACCCAGCCCGGATTGTTGTTCTCCCTTACGGTCAGCAGTCGAGCCGTCGGTAGCACAGGAATCGTCAGCCGCCTTTCGCCGGAGCCCCAGGAATCGACATGCACCACGGTTTCCTCGGCGGCGGGTGGAGATTGCCCGGAGGCGGTAAGACCCACTCGCGCCGGGGCAGCCCATTCGCTCGAGCTGGCAACCAGCTGATGAGGGCCGGCACCCAGCTCCAACTCCTTCCTGTTCGCTCCACATAGGACAGCCGGGACCTCGCGCAGCTCCCGCAGCTCCAGCCGCGTCGCGACCAGCGCGGTCTGCCGGGTCTCGCCGTCGACTTGCAAGGTCGGACCACTCCCACATGGCAACGTAATGACCTCACTGGAATCAGGGCTGAGCCGAGGACTCTCTGG
This sequence comes from Micromonosporaceae bacterium, assembly GCA_003543035.1. Taxonomy (GTDB): domain Bacteria; phylum Actinomycetota; class Actinomycetes; order Mycobacteriales; family Micromonosporaceae; genus Rhizocola. The sequence continues at coordinate 8,451 of DPJL01000159.1, forward strand.
CAATGCCGTGATCTCGCCAACCGCGATGGTGAGCTTTTCGAGCTTGTTCTCATAAGGATTTCGGCTGAACCCTTGCATCGAACCGATGAAGAAGATGGTCACCTCGTCGGTCTTCATCGGCTTGTCAAAGACCACTACGCCGTTGGCGTCGACCACCCCGACTTGCATGCCCGCATCACCAACGATCTGTACCCCCCAGGGCCTACTCGCGGCCACCCCACCAGTCATCGCAATGGTCAGGCCGGTGATGGTGCGTTCCTGAGTCCAATTGAGACGTAGCCACGGGTGCTCATCGGTCTCAGCCGGGAGCCAGGCCGTACCCAGATCACCATCGATCACCGCGGCCGGGGAAGAAGTCGGATCGAGCGAGGCTGCCGACGAGGCAGCGGTCGTGTGCAGCTTGCTCAACGCCAAGGCGGTGTCGAGAGCCGGGCCGGGCTGTGGTCTCGCCCATATCGAGGGCAGAAATCGGCCCGCGTTCTTAAGCGTGAAGCTGCGCGCGACGATGCTGCCATCCTCCGATTCCCTTGCGCGGGCGGGGTCGCAGTACGTCGCGCTTGCCAGGAAGTAGCACGATGGCACGGTCGGCGCTGCAGTGAACATCATCGTGGAAAGTTGGCCGGTGGGCGGGAGCATCGGCGTCACCAGATGACGCGATGCCCGCAGCCCGGGGATCTGGATCTCGGCGATGCCCACGGCGCCTTCACCCGTCTCGCGGGATATCACCGAGTCGATAGTGACCTTGACGCGTGCCGTAGCTAGCTGGCCGCCTAGCTTCACGGTTGCGGTGTTGCCGAAGCTCTCTGCCGTGACCTGCTCTCCGCCGGTATCGACAGTGACCTTGGTGGGCAGAGCGGCCGCGCCCGGATCAAAGATGAGCTTGATCTCGGGGATGATCTGCGGGCCGGGGAACCTGACCTCGACCCATTGCCCTTGCGATGGTCTGCCCGGAGCCGCACGCCAAGACGTCGCCGGATCACCATCGATCGCAGCAAACGGATGGTGAGCCGGGCGGCTCCCGACCAGCCCGGGCAGGTCCGACCAACTGCTCGATGCGGTGATGCTGGTGATCCCCGAATACGCCGCGACGGTCAGCCAGTTCTGGGCCCACGATGGCAGATAGTCCGGAGCCGGGCCGGTGCCTCGCCATGGCTGCTTGGCGTCAAGCGTGGCCGAGGCGTTGTCCCGGCCCAGCCCGAAGTTCACCTCCCGGCGACGCAGGCCATCGGTCAGAATGACGTTTCCGATCGGCATCCCGGTCGGAACATCGCCCGCGAGCACGGTAGGCCCGGCAGGCAACGCCTCGGAAGAGGCCAACGCCAGCAACGATTCAGGGCCGCCTACCACCGTGGTGACAGCGGAAAGCTCGTGTACGGCAACGGGTCGTACCTTGCGCTGGACCTCGAAGACTTCCAACGCCGGCACCGGGCCGGCCAGCCCACGATCCAGGAACGCACCCGTGGTCGAGGCGCCGATCTCAGGTCCAAAGTGGATAACCGGCGCAAGGCCGGGAGACCTTGCGAGCGCCTGCCGCACGATCACGGGAGCGGCACTGCCAGACTTGCCATAGTCGATGTCGGCGCGCACCAGGACATAGCGGATTCCAGCGCGCGCAAGCAAATCCGCCAGGCCGGGAGAGCCCGAGCCGGTGGTGATTGCCGAATCCACGGCGTCCAGGAAACGGATCGTGCCGGGTGGGGCAAGCGGGATAGCGTTGCGGACACCCCAGCGGCCATCGAGCAGTGACTGGATGACCTCATCTCCGGTGCTGCCCCAGCGATAGTCGCCGAATCGCGCGCCAGGCACCAGGAGCACCCGATCTTCATCGAGATTCTTGTCGAGCCAGTCGCTCGCCTGGTACCAGTAGGCGGGAACGGACACGTACTTGCCTCGGGCGGTCAGATTGCCGCCCATCGCGGGGCTGGCAACGCCGAAGATGGCGAGAAGTGCGAGCGCTGTCGCGGCCAAAGCACGCAGCCGGGCCCGATCGGATCGCGGTCGTTGCGCCGCGGCTGCCATGAACACCCCGACGAAGTGCGCCAATCCCAGGGCGAGTGGCAATCTGATCACGACGTCGAACTTATGCACGTTGCGAAATGCCACCGCCGCGCCATCGAGCAAGCTGCGTTGCCATTCCGGGAAGGCTCCGCCAAGCGCTGCGACGTGTCCAAAGCCCACCATTGCCAGACCCATCAGCAGGCCCGTAATCAAGAAACGCCGATGTGGCATCCCGCGGCGAGCCAGCCCAGCCAAGCCGATCGCAGCCACCGCGGCCGAAGACCAGATAAGGAGACGGTCGGTGGCAAGTCGCTTGCCGGCCGGCCACACCGGACCGTAGATATCGGTGAAGTAGGCTTGCCAGTGCGAGGCTCCGCGCATCATCGTCTGCATATCGGTGACATGCGTGGTCACCTGAGCGGTCTCGATGAAGTTGAGGAAGGGCGGCGCGTACCTGCCCAGAATCAGTAGGGGCAGGATCCACCATGCCGTAGCCAAAGCCACGGCGACGCACCAGCCGACCACCGCCACGAAACGTTGTCGGGTCGACTGAAGACTGAACAGCCACAGCAAAGCCAGCGGTACCACGGCAAAGACGGCCGTAGCGTTCACCCCGCCCGCGCAAGCCACCGCTACCGCAGACCAGGCGATCGGTTTCCGTAAACGTGTGCCTGCGGGCAGGCCCGCCAACGGCACCAAAACCCAAGGCGCGATTGCGGAAGGCCAAGCCTCCACAGAGATCCCGCCCAGTTCCGTGAGCGTGCGGACCGAGAGCGCAAAGGCCGCACCGGCTACCAGGCGGCTGCCGGGAGTACCGATGTTGAGCTTGCCTGCGAGGCGGACCACCCCGGTGAAGGCGACGCACAGCACCAGAGCCCACCAGAGGCGCTGACTCGCCCAGGCGGGCACATTGAGCAGATGCAGGACTGCGTGGAACGGTCCCATCGGCCAGAGATAGCCGTAGGCCTGGTTCTGCAACTGCCCGAAGTTTCCCGCCGGATCCCAGAGCTGCATTGACCGAGCCAGCAGCCCGATCGGGTTCACGGTGAGATCGACTTTGGTGTCCGGCGAGGTGAAGCCCGGGTCTTGACGGAATGCCAAGCCAGTCAACAACATGCAGACGGCCATGACCCGAAGCCGTTGCACCGCTTTACTCGTCATCGTCGCCTCAGTACCAGAAGGACGTTCCACGACAGGACCTCGCGCGCCATAGGTACATGGATCACCCAGTGAGCCCACCAGGGGTGGTACCTGGGAAGGAGCTCAACGACTTCGACGCCGTCGAACCGGCGCGCCCATCGGATCGCCGTTGCCGCCCCAACCGAAAAGAGGGTGCTGCCATAGGCGTTCTTCGGCTCGCGCCCGTGCCTTCGGCGATAGCGGCGCCGAGCGTAGTGGCCGCCGAAGTAGTGCCACGGAGCCGTTTCGTGCCCACCCCACGGCGAAAGCCATGGGGTAAAGGAGACATAGACGATGCCGCCAGGCCTGGTCACCCGGGCCATTTCGGAAAGCATCAGCTCCGGCCGGTCAACGTGTTCAAGCACGTTGGACGAGTAACAGACGTCTATCGAGCCGGTCCTGATGGGAAGCGCGGTGCCGCTTGCACGAAGCATGCCCCCGTCCACCTCGCCACGGGCGCTGAGCTCCCCCACATCGGGATCGATGCCGAAGTAGGCAGCCCCGGCCTTGCGGAACGCATCGGCGAAGTAGCCAGCGCCGCCGCCGACATCGAGGACAGTCTTGCCGTCTAGGTTCACATATCCGGACAACTGACGCACAGAGTCGTCTGCCAGCAGACGATAGAAGAAGTCCGGGTCCGACTGCTCCCGACGAAATCCGCGGAAGAGCTCGACGGATCGCCGCAGCGACGGTCTCGCGCGGACCACTTCTTCTGACATCGCCATAGCCTGGCTAATCACGGGTAACTTCGCAAGGCCGCACCGGTTGTCGGCTATTGTCCTGAGGCTCAGCTGGCCAACCATCAAGCGCAATATCATCTTTGCGGTCATCACCATCGCCCTAAGCGCTGGTGCCCTAGCGGCCACGATGTGGCTTACGATGCGATCAACACGAGCGACGGAGCGTGCATGATCAGCGGATTTGGCGCGGCGTGGGCGGCGGCCGAGGAACTCCCCGGCGAGCTATTGCGGGTGCATGCCGCCATGCTTTGGGAGGCAGCCATTCGCCTCTCCAAAGGAGCCCAGATCGTAGAGATCGCCAACCGGGAGGGCCGGTCAACTGTGATGCTGGGAGCGGCCGCAGAGCTTGTCGGCGCCCGGCTGACCACGATTGGGCCCGAGGCGAAGCTTCTTGCCTTGGTGGACGGACTACATCGCCACCCGCTGGAGGTCGTGCCGGAGCGGAGCAGGCATGTCCGACCGGTCTGGGCCAAGCCGGTCGACCTCCTCTACATCGACGGCAAGGATCAGTCGTGGGGCGTTGGTGAGGATCTGCGGTGGTCGGCGCTGATGCCGCCGGATGCCGAGATTCTTGTCTACGACTGCTTCTCGTCGGTCGGCGTTACCAGCAATGTGCTGTTCAAGGTGCTGTCTTCGCGGCGCTACACCTATGTAGACCGAGTCGGCTCCTTGGCACGCCTGCGACTCAAGGCGCCGAGGTTGGCCCAGCGGTTTGAGATCCTGCGTGAGCTGCCGTGGTTCGCCGACAATGTCCTGACGAAAGCGGGCCTGAAGAACGATAAGTGGCCCGGGCGACCGCGGCGCCCGGACCAGTCCTTACTCAACGATGGCTAGGCGCACCCTTTCCGGCTCGTCGACCAGCCGTGGGACGGCGAAGATCGCGTTGGCTGGTTTCTCATCCACCTGCACGGTGTAGCGGACGAGCCGCCACTCCCCTTCATCCCAGCTCTCCACTACGTCCGAGCGCAGCAGCGAACCAACTCGCTGATAGGCTTCGCTGCGCTGCAGCTGTTGCACAGTCGCGTGCAACGGCACCTCGCTGGTGTAAGCGCCCTTGAGCGGATGCGTCAGGCGAACCTTCAGCCGTCGCAACGGATAGAGCCAGTACTGGTCCAGATCCGGTGTGATTAGCGCCAGCGCGAGACTCACCACCATCAAGGCCACTGTCGGTATGGACATGTCGACAAAAAGCATGAGCGAAAGTGCGAGCAGCGAGCTGGTGAAGGTGAAGTTGCGCCAGCCGATCGGGCTCGGCTGAGCGCTGGCACACCCGCATGACGACCCGGGTGCCGCGAGCCTGGTGTATGCGAGATAGCCCAGGAACCCCGTGAACAACACGGCAGAAGCCAATGGTGTCACCAACAATGACGCCGCGACCGCGAGCTCTATCGCGCCGAGCGCCCGGAAGGCTTTCACCACATGGGTTGTGCCGACCAGCCGGGTGAGGCCCGACTGCGCCGCGGCGAGCGGAGCCTTGCGCGAGAAGAGCTTGAACGCTCCGGTCCAGACGAGGACGACGGCAAGGATGACAGTCATCGGACTCAGACCGCCGCGTAAATGGTGGCGATGTCGATTTCGTTGGTGTCCGGGCGCCAGGCCCCGATCACCTTGACGTGCCGGCCAACCTTCAGCAGCGACATGTCACTGATCGCGGGGGTGCCGTTGTAGACCGTGGCGGTTGTTCCCGGTACCACGTGACCAATGATTTTGCTCCCGAAGTGCTCCATGTGCAGCATGTTGCGGCTGATCGCGGAGATGTGCACCTCGAGGTTGACGATGTTGATCCAGATCGACTCGGCCGCCAGCATCCCATCGGCCAGCCGAACGCCGCGGGCGTAAAGCCCGTCGCCGACGGCCGCCTTGTCGAAGGTGGTCGGCTGGAGCTTCCAGATGCTCGTGGCTTCGGTGGCCTGGATGCGGTGGAAGACACCGTCCGAGCCGGTGACGAAAAGTTTCGTCCCGTTGATGCTGGTGATCCGGCCCTCAACGAAGTTGGGGTCGATGGCGCCCGGCTCGACGTCCCAAGCCGGAGCGGCGAGTGCCTCCTCGGGGGCAAGCGATCCCAGTGCGGTGGCGCCGACAACCGTTGCGCCGCTTAGCACCGCGGCCGTGAAGAGCCTGCGGCGATCCAATGTTGTGGTCATGGCAAGTCCTCCGCGGGTTAGGGAAGGTCGACCGAGGCGGGCCGCAGCCCGCTGGAAAGGCTGGCGATCACGCTGTAGGCCGAGGGCGTGAGGTCGACGATGCGATCCCTACCGCAGTTGGCTCCACAGCAGCTGCGCTCACCGCAGAAGCTCTTGGTGCGAGGACCACAGTCCGCAATGGACGTTACGACGGAAGCACCGTTGCAAAGGTTCTTGGTGCGGTGCTGGAAACCGCAGCCGCGCCGCGACATGCTGCGCCCGCAGAGATCCGGGCGGGTGATGTCCCAGCATGCCTGAGATGCGTTGGGCCACGCGTGTTGACGCGAGCCCGAATTGCAGGTGCCGCAGGCGCCGCGGCCGGTGGAGCCACAAGGACCCCAACCGGTACCGCAGCAGAACCACGACATTTCACCGACGATCGCTGCCACTGGAGATCTCCCTTCGGTTCGTGGGACATGCTCCATAGTGGTCGGTGAAAATAAGAAACGTCAATATATCAATTGAAGGAAAGTTTTACCGATGGTGAACATCCTGCCGGAGAGTGACCAGCACCAGTCGCTGAGTTGCCCTTGTCAACGCCACGTAGAGATCGTTGTGCCCACGCGGCGACTGGGCCACAATCGCGTCGGGATCGACCACGATCACGGTGTCGAACTCGAGCCCCTTTGCCTGCCGGACGGTCAGCACCGAAACCTCGTTTTCGAGATCGACCTCATGGCTGTCGTTCTTGGCCACGATCACGCCAAGCCGCCCACCGTCCAACTTGGACGCTTCAGCGGCAATCACATCAGCCAGCTCGGCACGGTCTATGACAAGCCTTTCGGGGTGTACCCCACTACGCCGCACCGATTGCGGAGGCCGGGCAGCCGGGTCGATCTGAGCCAGCACCTCAGCCGCGACATCCATGATTTCGGCCGGGGTGCGGTAGTTGACGGTCAGTTCCGCCAGCCGCCAACGGGTCGCCACATAGGGCTCGAACACCTCAGCCCAGGACCTCGCCCCGGCGAGATCACCGGTCTGGGCCACATCGCCGACCACGGTCATCGACCTGTTCGGCGCGCGGCGCATGAGAAGGCGCCATGCCATCGGCGATAGCTCCTGTGCCTCGTCCACGATCACGTGCCCAAAGGTCCAATGACGGTCGACGGCCGCGCGTTGCGCTGCGGTCAGGTACTCGTCGTCGATTTGCCGTTCGGCGAGCAGGCTCGCATCGAGCACATCGGTTGCCAGTAGGATCTCGGACTCCTCCCCCACCTCAACGTCGGTGGACACGGAGCCCGCGGTGATGTCCAGAACGCCTTCGGCGTAAGCGATCTGCTGCTGCCGCAGTCGCTTCGCCAACGCCTCGGCTTCCGTCTCATCCTCACCGAGCAACTCGGCCGCTTCGTCCAGCAGCGGCACGTCGGCCGGCGTCCACCCGTCCTTCAACGGGTCAGCTCGCAACAACTCAGCCCAATGATCGCGGTGATCAGGGAGTTCTGTGAGCGTGTCGTCGGCGGGTCGGGCGGAGAAGTCCCTGATCACGGTGATCATGTCGGAAGACGTGTAGAGCTCAGCGAGCAGTTGCTGCGGAGTGAGACGTGGCCAGTAAATGTCCAATGTGGCGGCCAGTGCGGCGTCCTTGCGTAGGTCACGACGGATCTCGGCGATGTCGCCGTCATCCAGCAGAATGCCCCCGGGGGCGTCACCGCCACCGAGCGGGTCGTCGGCGTACGGGTCGTGACCCTGCTTCTCCGCGGCCTGCTGAGCGAGCGCTGCGGTGATCTCCTCGGCGAAGATTGGCCGGGCCAGGTTGTGGGGCAGACCCGAGCGGCGAGCCTTTTCCCTTGCCCGCGAACAGGTTTCGGGATCGAGCAGCAGTGTCTCCCGCTGATAGCCGAACCCGGCGTGCTCGTCGGTCAGCTCGATCTCGATCGTCTCGTCGGGGACGCGCTGGCGGTCTCGCACCGCGTTAACCAACACCTCCAGCATCGCCAGGCTGCCCTTGACCGCAGCCGCCTCGGCCGGCTCGGATCGCCTTGCGGTCACCGTGGGGAAGAGATCCCCGAGTGTGCACAGGAGCACGCTGGTCTCGCCGAGGCCCGGCAGCACCTGCGAGATATAACGCAGGAAAGTCTCATTTGGACCGAGGATGAGCACGCCCTGCCGGGTGAGTGACTGCCGATGGGTGTAGAGCAGATATGCCGCCCGATGCAGAGCCACCGCAGTCTTTCCAGTCCCTGGCCCACCCTGCACCACCAGAACCCCGCCGAGGTGCGAGCGGATGATCTTGTCCTGCTCGGCCTGGATGGTCTCGACAATGTCCTTCATCCGGCCGGTCCGGCCCGCGTTGAGCGCTCCGAGCAACGCCGCCTCCGAGGTGAGCCCGGGATGTGCGTCGTCCTGCGCCGCGGTCAGGTCAAGAACTTCATCGTCGAGGCTGATCACCTTCCGCAGCCGGGTCCGCAAGTGCCGCCGCAGATGCACGCCCTGCGGCGAGGCGGCGGTCGCGAGATAGAAAGGGCGCGATGCCGGGGCACGCCAATCGATCAGTAGGGGCTCGAAGTCATTGGTGTCATCGAAGAGGCCTATCCGGCCGATGTAGTGCCGCTCACCGTTGTCGAAATCCAGCCGGCCGAAACACAACCCGTGCTCCGCGGCGTCCCATTGCTTGATCTGCTCTGCGTACATCGTCGTCGCCGAATCCCGCTCCGACCGCGACTGATGCGTGCCGCCGGAAGGGAGCCGCAAAGCCTCACGCAATCGGAGCACCGCCTGCTCCCTCAGCGCATCGAGGTGCGCATAGAGCATGGATATGGTCTGCTGCTCGGCATCGATGTCGTCTCTTGACAAGACCACTCCCACTCACTAAACTTGCCTATAAGACGCCTATTTGTGGCGTCTTTTTCCGTTGCCGGAACTGATCAGTGTAGCGAGTTCCACGGCCGTAGACGAGGCAGCCAAGCGGGCACATTCCTCCGGTACTCGTCATATTCGGCTCCGAAAGTGCGAGCGAGGGTTGGCTCTTCGTAGAAGCGCACGAAAAGTGCCGGCCCGGCCCATGCGATCGCGGCGTAGGCGAGCAGACCCCAGTGAGCAAACCACAGTGCCTGTCCCACAATGATTGCCACGATCGCGACGTACATCGGATTGCGCACGTAGCGGTAGAAGCCGGTCACCACAAGATGTTTGGTGGGGGCTACCGGCGCTGGGGTTCCCAGCCCATCGACAACGAAACGCACAAACGCCTGGATCAGAACCACGAGCCCGGCCCCGATCAGAAGCGCTCCGGGCACTCGCAAGTACCAATGCGCGGCCGTGCTCTGCCAGCCATCGCTGAGCCAATAGGGCACCAGGCCGGCCACCGTTCCCGGGGCCAGCGCGAAGAAGACGAGACTGCCTATGGCGGCCCGTTTACGCTGCTGCATCCACAGAAGATACTCGCCTCAGCCGTCGATAACGGCCTGCATCAACTCAGTCATGGCCACGCCATCGGCGGCCGTGAAAGCCATCGGCTCACCCGCCCGCGCTCTGACGGCTCGCTCACACAGATCACGCCACGCGGGATAGTGCTCGGCGGTGTAGCGGCCTGCCCCGGTTTTGCTGATGATGTCGCCGGTGGCCAGCGTGTAGCGCAGGCGACCCGGACCCAGTACACCCCAGATGATCAGGTATTGCTCGATCGGCTCAGCAGGCGGCAAGCCGCGGAGATGTTCGCCCGCATTGAGCGTCCACTTTGTCCAGTAGCCGGATAGGTTGCCCCGCAACCACTCCCGCAGTACATCCAAGTCCACATTGATCGCCGGTCGCCGGCCCCGAATCGCGATGGCATAGCGCGACAGTTCGAGCCGGGTGACCGGCGTCAGCTGACCGCCGCTCTTAGCCGGATCGAAGTCACCAGCCAGGATCTGCGGAGCCGACACGGGTGGATGGATCAGCTGTGCGCTGGTCAGGTATATCCCGTCGTAGTTCGGCCCCTTCGGGAGCTGCTGGTGCAGCTCGGGCAGAATAGCCAGCTGCTCCGGCGTCGGCTCGGCGCCCATGACGGCCACGAAGTCGATGTCGCTCATGCCCGGGCGGTAGTCATCCAGCGCGATCGAGCCGGTGATGAGCAGATCGGTCACCAGACCCGGCATCCGATCATCGAGCAGCCGCAGATGCTCGCTGGTCACGACGCGGAGATCTGCAAGCATCGGGCAAGTATGCCCGGCTATAGCCTGTCAGACATGGTCGCTGCGCTTGAGCTCTACTTTGACCCCGTCGCGGAGCGCCGCATCCGGCGGCTCTGGGATGCGCTTGAGGAGGTGGGCGTACAGACTCTGCGTGACCTCACACACGGCAGGCACCGGCCACATCTATCGCTTACCGGCGCCGAGCGACTTGATGCCCCCGCAGTCCAAGCCGCGCTCGACGGCTTCACCGTGGCACCTCCATTGACCGTCAAACTCGACTTCATCGGGCAGTTCCTGGGCCGGGTGCTCTGGCTCGGGCCGGTCCCGGATGCGGCTCTGCTGAGCCACCATGCCGCTGTTCACGACCGCTTAGCTGCGTCCAATGTGGATTCCTTTGACGAATACCGGCCAGGAGCCTGGGTGCCACACTGCACACTTTCTATGCGAGTACCCCTGACGAAGCTCACCGAGGCGATCCGGCTCTGCCTGGACGTGCTGCCGATCGAGGCGACCATCACCGGTGCGGCGGTCGCCGACTACGCCCGGGACGAGTACACCCCCATTGTCGGACGGGGTCGCTAGGGTGAGGCAATGAGCCCGATCAGAGATGCGTATCTATTGGCAGCAGCGTCGGCCGTGAGCCTGCTGGAGGACCCGGCCATTGCCAACCTCTGGACCAAGCCGAGCGCCTTGGAGAGCTTCACGGTCAGTGGGCTTGCCGGTCACCTGGCCGGCCAGATTCTGTTTGTCCCTCGCACGCTGAGCGCACCTGCCCCGCCTAACGAGCCAGTGTCGCTTTTAGACCACTACGGCCGGGTGCTCTGGATCGACGCTGACGTCGACGCGGAGATCAGTGTGAACATCCGGCTCGGCGGCGAAAGCACAGCGAGCGAAGGCGCGACAGTGCTTGCAACGCAGGCAAAGACGGCCGTGGCCGAGCTGAGCGAGCTGCTGGCAAAGGAGCCCGCAGACCGGGTGGTGCAACCGCCTGCCGGGCCGTGGGGGCTACTGCTGGACGACTTTCTGATCACCCGGATGATGGAGATCGCGGTGCATTCCGATGACCTGGCCTACAGCGTCGGTGTCGACACCCCGCGGCTGCCCCAAGCCGTGCTTGAGCCGGTGTTCGCCCTCCTGACAAGCCTCGCGGCCCGCCGGCACGGCACCCCCGCAGTGCTGCGCGCGCTCAGCCGCGCGGAGCGTGCACCGCAGAGCATCAACGCCTTCTAATTCGCTTCGCCTACCCAGGCAACAGCGCTAGCCTGGCCGAATGGGCATGATCTTCCTGGAGACGGAGAGGTTGGTGCTGCGGGAGTTCAGCCAGTCCGACGCGGAGAACCTGTTCACGCTCGACAGCGACCCAGGGGTCATGCGCTTTCTCAACGGTGGCAAGCCGACTCCCCGCGAGGTAGTCGAGAACGAAGTGCTGCCAAAGATCTTGGCCGAGGGCGGAAAGTGGGCGGCTGTAGAGAAATCCTCCGGCGACTTCATCGGCTGGTTCGAGTTATCCCCGGCCGGGCGAAGGCCCGGTGAGGCAGAGCTCGGCTATCGGCTACGGACCTCGACCTGGGGTAAGGGCTATGCGACCGAAGGCTCGCTTGCGTTGATCCGCAAGGGTTTCACCGAGCTCGGGCTCGACCGCATCGTCGCCTTCACGATGACTGTCAACACGGGTTCGCGGCGGGTCATGGAGAAGTGCGGCCTGAGGTTCGTCCGGACCTTCTTCGAGGATTGGGCGGAGCCCATCGAGGGATCTGAACTGGGCGACGTCGAATACGCCTTGGAAAGGGCCGACTGGGACAACGGTCGCTGATCACACGCGGTACCTTTCCGACGTGCCCAAGCGTTCAAAGGTGCTCTGGTGGGTGTTCGGGGCTCTGGCCTCGGCCGCGGCTGCTTTCACCGTGCTGCTGTATTGGCTGGTCCGGCGCGACCGGCCTAACTTGAGCACGCCGCCACAGCCACCGTCCACACCCGACGGTGTCACCCAGCCCGGGGGCGGGCCACCCGTCGCCGCTCCGAGCGACACCGAAAATGATGGCTGCCAGATCTCATGCGGCGACTCATGCAGCTCTGCTGCCAGCGGTGTCTGCGATGACGCGTTCAACAACGTGTGCCAGCAGCCGATGGACGACGTCTGCGGCGGCACTGCCGATAGTTGCAACTCCGGAAGTAGCAGTTGCGACGCTGGATCCAGTAGTTGTGACTCGGGAAGCGGCTGCCAGAGCACCGTCGCGGGCAGTCACCTGTTCCAAATGCTTGCAGGCGGCCAAATATGGATGTCCGCAGCCGCCACCCCGCCACGTGATCGGGTGACCCTGCCGGCACGGATTGGCATTTCGGTGATTCGCGGATATCAGCGTCACATGTCGCAACGTCTGGGCACGCGTTGCCGCTTCACCCCGAGTTGCAGTGAGTACGGCGTGGAGGCGCTGAGCCGCTATGGGGCGCTCGACGGCGCAATGCTCACGGTGGCAAGGATCAGGCGGTGCACGGTCATGGTCCCCTTTGGCACCCTCGACCCCGCCTGAACATTGCCAGCGGTGGTAGGTTCGCCTCTGTGGCCAGCCGTCTGACGCTCGTCCTCATCACGGTCCTTGCCCTAACCGGTTGTAGCGAAACGAATCCGGAGTGGGCCACGGCGCCGACACCGGGCCAGACATCTGCGTCCGCCACAACGACTCCCCCACCGTCACCTAGCACGGCGCTCGAGAGCTGCCACGGCTTCCCGGCCGACAACGTATGGTGGGCAGACGTTTCCCGGCTGCCGGTGCACCAGTCCTCCGCTGCCTTCATCGCGAGCATTGGAGCGTCCAACGGGTTGCACCCCGACTTTGGCGCCGGGCAATGGGAAGGTGCCCCGATCGGGATTCCGGTGACGACTATTCCGAGTGCGCAGGCCGGGGTGAAGGTGAGCTTTGAATACAGCCGGGAGAGCGACCCGGGGGTGTACCCGATTCCGGCTGACGCACGCGTGGAAGGTGGCAGGCAGAGCACGGGTGACCGGCACATCATCCTGCACGATCCGGCCGGATGCCGGGTGTACGAGCTCTATGCGGCCTATCCGGCCGCCGATGGGTCCTGGCGCGCGGGATCGGGCGCCATCTTCGACCTACGTTCGAACAAGCTGCGCCCGGCCGGCTGGACCTCGGCTGACGCGGCGGGACTGTCGATATTTGCGGGTCTGATCAGGTACGAGGAGGTGGCCGGCGGACACATCGACCACGCGATCCGGATTACCGTCCCCCGCACCCGCAACGCGTATGTCTGGCCCGCGCGGCACGCCGCCTCCCAGTTGACCGACCCAGCGTTGCCACCGATGGGACTGCGGCTGCGGCTCAAGTCCGATGTGGACACATCGAGGTTTCCGGCTCAGGCTCGGATCATCGCCGACGCGATGAAGAAGTACGGCGTGATCATTGCCGACAACGGCTCGGCCTGGTACGTCTCCGGCGCTCCGGACGACCGCTGGTCCAATGACGCGCTACGCGTATTAAAGCAGTTGCGCGGCAACAACTTTGAAGCCGTGGACAGCTCGAGCCTGATGGCCGGCGCCGACTCGGCTGCGGTGCGCTGATCCAAGACTGGCCTACAGAGAGGTGCAGTCCTTCTCGTCCGGCAGCAGCGGGCGGAATGCGACGTGGAAGATCCCCTCGCCACTACGCCAGAACTCCTGCCGGGTGGCTGTCGCAGCCGCCGCGGTGACATCGCGCATCTGATCGCCGGAAAGGATCTGACATCTGCCGAAATCGTTGATGTCGCCCGCGGTGGCAAGGTCGGCCAGCGGCCACTGCCGGCCGGCCGCGGTAACCGGCTCCTGCGGCAGCGCATACACCGCCAAAAGCTTGTGGCTGTAGGGCCGCGACTGTCCGACGAGATCCCCGGCCAGCCACTTGTCGAGATCGGCAAACCGGGCAACAAAGGCGCGAACCTTCTCGCGGGCAGCGCGTTCCTCAGCGGTGAGGCTTTCGTCCTCGATGACGCCCAGCCCGACGATTCGGCTCACATACTGCTCCGCACCGGATACCAGTGTCACGATGGTTACGCCGGCGTCGCCGACCCTGGGCGTCCCGTATTCGCGTCTGCTGAGCAGGCCGGCGTCGGCGGCGGCTTGGAGCACCTTGCGTATCCCCTGCGGGCTCAACGACCGCTCAATCGGAGCAGGCATAGCGGATGATCCGGGGACGTCCAGGATCATCCGGCCGGTGCCGTAGAGCGACACCTTCGGAACGGCGAACTTCACGCCCGGCGGCATGAGCCCGGGGAACTCCTGAATCCGCAGAGCCAGTTGTTCGGACCCCGCCGGAGGATCTGTGTCCTGATTGGGCGCGGCGGTGCACGAGGCAAGCAGGAACAGCAACCCGAGTAGAGCGCCGATCTTACGCATCTTAGTAAATAGATACGTGGACGTGGTTGGTGTGATCACCGGCCGGGGAGTCGCCACACCTCGAACCGGTCGAGTTGTAACGTCGCCAGCCCGTACCGACATGCCAGATCTGGCAATACCAGACCACATACATCACACCTAGGGCTTGAGCGTTCTTGGCGTAGAAGGCCGCAAGCCGGTCGCCGTAGACCTTGCCGCTACCGCTCGCGGATTTGTTGACGAAGCCGTCCGAATACGCCGCCCAGTCGCAGGCCCGGCCCTTGGGATGCTCATATTGATCACCCGGGCGATAGCACGAGACGTAGTAGTTCCAGCCCAATCGCTTGGTCTCGTTCAGGCTATGCAGGGTCCGAGGGGTGATGCAGCCTCCGGTGGTGGGATCGTCGACGTTGCAGCTCTCACTCGGCCAGCCGCCGGTGGACGTGCGAGGAGCCGGTTTCGCGTTGGGCAGGGTGGCCGGATCGATCTCGGTCCGAGTCGGCGTTCCACCGACTGCGGCCAACGCCCGCTCGGCGGCGGTCTTGCGCTTGCCCATCTCCACCGAGGCCGCGGTCTGCTCGGCAATCTGAGCCTCAATCTGAGCCTTGGCCTCAGTCGCCTGCCGCTTCGCCTCCAGATACAGAATGAGGCTAGCTTGGTCACGCTGCGTCATCTTGTCGAGCGCTGCCGCACGCACGAGGAAATCGTCCTGGCTGCTCGCACTGAGCATCATCCCGATGACGCCAAGGCGCCCGGTCCGATAGACCTCACCTGCGTATTTGGCGACCCCGCTCTTCACCCGGGCCATTTCGCCCTCGGCCTGGGCCAGCTGCGCCTCGAACTTGGCCTGCTCGGCCTTCGAAGTGGCGAGCTTGGCCTCCGCCTCTATATAGCCAGCGGCTGCGGCTTCGAGGTTGTTCCGCAGGGTGGCCAGCGTTGGCGTGCCGCCCTCGTTGGGCGGCGTGGTGGGGGCGGGCGTCGGCTCGGCCATGGCAGGCGCCACCAGCCCAAACACCAGAGCGATCACCGTGAGCAGGACCGTGGCCACCATGAACCTTGCTGGGCGTGGGGGCACCGTAAGGGTCACGGTCGGTCACGATACCGCAGTTCCCTGAGCGGCTCTACTTTCGCGGCCAGGGCAGCAACACAGGAACATTTTCCTTGTATGCCGCAAAGTCGGTGCGCCGGGCAAGTGACCGGCGTTCCATCAGCGGAATGCTCACCCCGAGGAACAGACCCACCATGATCAGCGGTCCGATCACGGTCCACCACCAAGCGGGTGCGGCGGCGAGGCCGAACAGCCATAGACCCCACCAGAAGCTGATCTCGCCGAGATAGTTCGGATGCCGCGAGTGACGCCACAGTCCCACGTTGACGGTTCGTCCCCGGTTCGCCGGGTCAGCGGCAAAGGCGCGCATCTGCCGGTCGGCGGTGGCCTCCAGGAAGATCGCGCCGGCCATCACCAGGATCGCCAGTACATCCAGCACGCCGAATGGGCGCTCGCCGATGATCGCGGGCCACGCGGGCAGCAGACCGGCGAAGACCACGAGCGTGGGCACGAGTTGAATACCCACGAAACTGACCACCCACCAGGGCAACCGGCCCTGCGTGTCATTGCGCATCTGGATATAGCGCCAATCCTCGTGGCCGAGGCCGGTCCATCCGGTGGCCCAATTTCCGGTCAACCGCATTGCCCATATGAGTACCAGGAGAAGCATCGCGAGGTGCCGCAGCGTCACTGATCCATCCACTTCGGACAGATGCCAGATCAGCAAGCCGCCGATGATGAGCGGCGGTGCGACGCTCCAATACGGGTCGTAGAGGCTCGAGTTGGCCAGGAGCATCGACGCTGCGAAGACCACGACTGTCGCCGCGATGTCAGCCCAGAAGAAGGCGACCAACGGGTGGCTGTCCTTCAGCAGCACCACGACCGTGAGGGCAGTCAGGATCGCTGCCACATAAGCGATCGCGACGATCGCAAACGCAGCCGGCCGCGGACGGCCGGCCCAGCCGCGGCCAATCCGATATGGGGTGTCAACCATCCGGACACGCTACGCCCGGCACGGCTACCTGGCCAGAAACGGTTCTGTTCCAGGCCGGAAACGTGTCGGCAATCAACCACCACTAGTGTTATCGATGCCTCGAACATGGTGTGGCGCAGGAGGCGAGCATGACTCAGTCCGCTCTCGTGGTCGATTTCGGGAACTATCAGACAGCCGCCGCTCTGGTCGCCGAGGACCAGATCCAGGCGATCGCGTGCCCGCCGGTACACCCTGACTCCCCGTTGGACGAAAGATACTTGCACGCTGTCATCACCGAGGCGGGTCGTCATGCGCAGGCGAGGATCGATCGTCTGACCCTGACCATCCCAACCGCCATCGGCCGGGACGAGTTCAGGCGAGCGGCGGTGGTGGCGTTGGCAGCCGGAGCCGGGTTCCCTGACGCCGAACTAATCAGTGACGCTGTCGCGGCAGTGACCGACCCGTTCACTCGGCCTGATCTGCCGGACGATTCCCTGGTACTCGTATGCGATTTAGGGGTTTCTTGGTCTGCAACGCTTTTGCGAATGGCACCTGAGCAACCCGTGCAGCTGGCGGAGGAGACCGCAAGCGAGAGCCTCACCCGAGCGGGCCTGGACATCCTCACGGACTCGGCATTGCGTTGGCTGATCGCAAGCTGCCGGGCCATCGTGGCGCGTGCGGGCGCCTCGCCGGGCGAGATCGCTGCGGTCGTGTTGGTCGGCGGCGCGTCCCGATTCCCCGCTGCGGCAAGCGCTTTGCGAGCCGAGCTCGGACGCCCGGTGCTGCAACCCATCGACCCGGAGTTCGCGGTGATCAGGGGTGCGGTCCAGTGGGCCAGGCAAACGGCCGGCCGCAAGCTCATTGCTGTCCCGCCCTCGTGGCGCGTGGAGCCTCTGCAATGGGCAGTGCCAGAACGAGCCCGCCTCTTGCGATGGCTTGTCGCAGAAGGACAGTCCTATCCCGCGGGAGCATGTGTCGCCCAGGTCCGCACGCCGGACGACCGGGTCTACGACCTCACCGCAGGCCGCGAGGGCATCATGCTCGAGCATCGAGTGTTCGCGGGCCGTTACGTCAACTCGGACAACGCTTTGGCGATGGCTCGTTCGGCGATGCTGATCAGTGGCGATCGCCCGACGAAACGGCTGGCAATGAAGGTCAGCGGCGATTGGATGCTCACCCCGGATCGCCAGTACCTGGTGGAAT
>DPJL01000158.1 GCA_003543035.1 Micromonosporaceae bacterium
GTGTCTGTGTCGGCTACCTCGACCATATCGGTGAACCAGCGTTTCATAGGGGACGAGACCCGATCCGGCATGATGATCAACTCTCCCATCGGCACCGCGAGTGGGGAATCTCTAAGCTCTTCTTCCTCGACGACCTCAGCGACCATCACAATCGGCACATCCGTGCTGTTGTAGACGTCAGAGCTGATGACGAGGCCAAGCCTTTCCCGGGCTCCCTCTATGCGCCAGATCTCACCTCTGCGCAGCACGCCGCCCCCGGAACTCGTTGCGCACCATCTCTACTTCGCGCTCATCATCGAGCGCGTGCTTTTCCAGCCGGTCAAAGCCGGCGCGCCGCACTACGGCGGCGTGTGCATTGAAGACCTCTCGCAGCGTCTTTTCCCGAGCCGCCTGGTCCATCCAGGCCGACAGCGACATGCCGTCGCGCTCGGCAAAGCGCCGCGCGTCTTCGATCGTTTCGTCCGTGAAGGACAGGGTCACCTTGGCGGTCATGTCGGCAAGACTACCCCTGGTATGACCTTGGGTCATCCCTTTCTGCATGCCATCTCCGTGAGTGAAATGTCCCGTTTTACGCACCGTGACTTGATGGTCACTTAATGTGCCCAATGGGGGCATCGGGTAAACGGGCACAACCACATCCTGCGAACGTGCGGGCGTCTTAGCAGGCTCGAAACATGCGGGACGCTCACGTGAAACCGCTGACCCCCACTCTGTTGCCATGACAGACCTCGGCGAACGGCCTGGCAGCGACATTGCCGGCCACTCGCGCGCGGAAAACTCAGTCGCAACCCATTGCCCCTACTGCGCTTTGCAGTGCGGGATGATGCTGCGCGAGCTCCCCGATGGGCGGGTCGAGGTGGGGTCACGCGACTTTCCCACAAACCGGGGCGGTCTATGCCAGAAGGGGTGGACGGCCGCTGAGCTGCTAGATCATCCCGAGCGTTTACGAACCCCGCTGATCTCCGGCCGTCCCGCCAGTTGGGATGAGGCCTATTCGCTGATCGTCGGGAAAATTATAGACATTCAGCTATCGCATGGACCCGACGCCGTGGCCGTCTTCGGGGGTGGCGGGCTCACCAACGAAAAGTGCTACTCACTCGGCAAATTCGCCCGGGTTGCCTTGGGCACCAAGCACATCGACTACAACGGGCGCTTCTGCATGAGCTCCGCCGCGGCGGCGGGAGTTCGCGCGTTCGGCGTCGACCGCGGCCTGCCTTTCCCGATGGCCGACCTATCCGAGGCAGACACGCTGCTACTGGTCGGCGGGAACGTCGCCGAGACCATGCCGCCTTTTGCCCGGTACCTGACCGAGCAACGCGAGCGCGGAGGCACCCAGATCGTCGTCGACCCGCGAGCCACCACGACCGCGAAGACCGCGACCCTGCATCTTCAGCCCACCCCGGGCACGGATCTGGCCCTCGCCCTCGGCCTGCTGCACATCGCCATCGCGGAAGGGCTCGTCGATCAGTCATATGTGGACGAGCGCACCACGGGGTGGGAGGAGGTCAAAAAGAGTGTCGCCGGCTATTGGCCCGCCCGGGTGGAGCGGCTCACCGGGGTACCGGTCGCCGACCTCGAGACGACCGCTCGTGCCCTTGCCAACGGGCGGGCCATCATCCTCACCGCCCGCGGTGCCGAGCAACACAGCAAGGGCGTCGACACCGTCACCGCTCTGATCAATCTGGCGCTGGCATTGGGCCTGCCCGGCCGGCCCGGCTCCGGCTTCGGCACGCTGACCGGGCAGGGTAACGGCCAGGGCGGCCGGGAACACGGCCAGAAGGCCGATCAGCTTCCCGGCTATCGCCGCATCGACGATCCAGCGGCTCGCAAACATGTCGCCGGGGTGTGGGGTGTCGACCCGGAGTCCCTGCCAGGCGCCGGGATTTCGGCCTACGAGCTGCTCAACGAGATGGGCAAACAGGTCAAGGCGCTGCTCGTGTTCGGCTCCAACCCGGTCGTCTCGGCCCCCAATGCGAACAACGTCACAGATCGCCTCAAGAGCTTGGATCTGCTGGTCGTCTGCGACTTCGTGATGAGTGAAACAGCCGCCATCGCAGATGTTGTTCTGCCGGTAACCCAATGGGCTGAAGAAGATGGCACGATGACCAATTTGGAGGGCCGTGTCCTACTCAGGAAGGCCCTTCGCCAACCACCGCCGGGGATAGGGACGGATCTGGCGGTGCTTGCCGAGTTGGCCTCCAGGCTCGGCAAGGTTGGTAACGGTGTGCGGTTCGATTCCGACCCGCGTGCCGTCTTCGAGGAGCTGCGGCGTGCCACCGCAGGTGGGGTGGCCGATTACGCCGGCATCACCTGGGAGCGGGTTGATGCCGAGGGCGGCGTTTTCTGGCCATGCCCCGATGCGGACCGGGCAGGTACGCCGCGGCTCTTCGAAGCTTCCTTCGGCACGCCCGACGGCCGGGCCAGGATGACCCCGGTCGAGCACCGGCCGGTTGCCGAGGAGGTCGACGCCGACTTCCCGCTCTATCTCACCACTGGGCGCGTGCTGGCGCAGTATCAGTCGGGCGCTCAGACCCGGCGGATCCCTTCGCTGAAGGGGTCCGCTTTCGTAGAGCTGCATCCGGATCTCGGATTCGCCGATGGGGCAATGGTTCGCGTCACGAGCCGACGGGGCGTCGTGGAGGCGCCGGCGCGGCTTTCCACCGCGATCCGGGTGGACACGATCTTCATGCCCTTCCATTACGCCGGTGCGGGCCGGGCCAATTCGCTGACCGGTGACGCGCTGGACCCGATCTCGCGCATGCCGGAGTTCAAGGTGTGCGCAGTGAGAGTGGAGGCAGCGTGAAGGTGGTCATCGTGGGCTACGGCATGGCCGGGTCCCGCGTCGCGGATGAACTGTCCATTGCGGACGTTGAAGTCACGGTGCTCGGCAACGAACCCCACGTGGCCTACAACCGGATCCTGCTTTCCAGCGTGCTGGCCGGAAAGCACCGCGCAGGCGACATTTCGCTGACTACTCGGGCGAAGGCGCGAGTCGGCGTCGCCGTCACCGGGATCGACCGCGCGGCAAGGATTGTTTCGCTGAGCGACGGCACCACACTCCCCTATGACCATCTGATTCTCGCCACCGGATCACAGGCGTTGGTACCGCCGATTCCGGGGCTGGATCAGGCTTTCACCTTCCGGACGCTCGATGACTGCCACCGCATCCTGGAGGCGGCCTCTTCAGCTCAGACCGCCCTGGTGCTCGGTGGCGGCCTGCTCGGGCTGGAGGCCGCGCGTGGGCTGGCCGGGCGCGGGCTGAAGGTGGAGGTGGTGCACGCCGTCGGCCACCTCATGGAGCGTCAGCTCGATCCGGCTGCCAGCCGTGTCCTCGAACGAACCCTCACCGATCTCGGCATCACCGTCCACCTCGACGCCCGCACCACATCAGCGACCGCAAACAGCCTGACCCTCGCGGATGGGCGCACCCTGACGGCGGATCTGTTGGTGGTCGCGTGCGGCGTCCGGCCCGATGTCGCGCTGGCGAAGGAAGCGGGGCTCGAGGTCGATCGGGGAATCGTGGTCGATGAAAGGCTCCGCACGTCAGACCGCCGAATCTCGGCCATCGGCGACTGTGCGCAGCTCGGCAACGAGGTGGGCGGGTTGGTGGCACCGGCGTGGGAGCAGGCGCGGGTGGTGGCCAGGCAGCTCAGCGGGGTCGAGCCGCTCGCCGTCTACCAGCCGACAGCGCCGGTGACCCGGCTCAAGGCTTCCGGGATCGACCTTGCCGCAATGGGGAGCTTGCAAGCCGACCCGATGGGCGAGGATCTGAGCTTCGCCGATCCGGTACGGGGGACGTACGCCCGGTTGCTGATCCGCGACGACAGGCTTGTCGGAGCGGTGTTGCTCGGTGACAACCCGAGCGTGGGTCAGGTGATCCAGCTCTTCGACCGCAAGGCTTCGGTGCCGCTCGACCGCCGCGCTCTGCTGCTAGGCCGCGCGGTCGGTGGCGCTGCTACGGCCCAGGCGGAGACTCCGGCGCTGATGCCGGATGCGGTCACCGTGTGCCAATGCAACTCCGTCAGCAAGGGACAGCTGGTGCGCTGCTGGCGCGAAGGAACGCGCAGCCTCGACGGCGTGGTCGCGGCTACCCGTGCCACCACCGGCTGTGGCAGCTGCCGGGACGCCGTTGAGGGAATCGTCGATTGGTTGGTAGCCGCATGACGCCAAGAGAAGCTGACACAAACCCGGCGGCTCGCCGCGGCCCGGAAGAAGCGAGGCGAGGCGGCATGGCCCAGAATGACAGCCGCATGAGCGTCGCAAAGAAGAGACTTGTTGTTGCCGGGTACGGAATGGTGGCGCAACGATTCCTGGAAGCCTTCGCCGAGCGCGACTGCGGGGACTGGCACGTCACCGTGCTCGCCGAGGAGAGCCGCAACGCCTACGACCGGGTGCGGTTGTCCGCCTGGTTCGAAGGCGCGGAGTTGGACCTCGGCGGCCCACCGGCCGGTTTCGAGGTGCGCCTGGGTACTCCGGTCACCGAAGTGGACCGTGACCGCAAGCTCATCAACGGCGAAATCCCTTATGACGCAATGATTCTTGCCACCGGCTCGCGGGCCTTTGTGCCGCCGATCCCGGGCTCGGAAGGCTGTTTCGTCTATCGCACCATCGACGACCTGGAGGCGCTGAAGGCTTTCGCCGATGGCAAGAGCGTTGGTGCGGTGCTGGGCGGCGGGCTTCTCGGTCTCGAGGCAGCCAATGCGCTCAGGATGATGGGTCTGCAGACGCACGTGGTGGAGTTCGCACCCCGGCTGATGCCGATGCAGGTGGACGAAGGCGGCGG
>DPJL01000276.1 GCA_003543035.1 Micromonosporaceae bacterium
CTAGTGTCCTGCGTCTGAAATCTTCGCGATATATTTGGCGAGGGAGTTGAGGATCTCGTCTGCGGTCTTGGTCCAGACGAACGGTTTCGGGTCGTCGTTCCAGGTCTTGATCCACTCGCGGACGTCTTTCTCGAGTGCCGCAACGCTCTTGTGGACGCCGCGCCGAAGTAGTTGGTCGGTGAGGAAGCCGAACCAGCGCTCCACCTGGTTGATCCACGATGACCCGGTCGGGGTGAAGTGCATGTGGAAGCGAGGATGCCGGGCGAGCCAGTCATTGATGGCGGGGGTCTTGTGGGTGGAGAGGTTGTCGCAGACGAGGTAGATGTCGAGCTCGTCGGGCACGGCCTTGTCGATCGCGACGAGGAATTTCTTGAACTCCACCGCGCGGCGGCGTCGGTGAGTCTGGGAGATCACGGTGCCGTCGGCGATGTTGAACGCGGCGAACAGGCTGGTCACCCCGTGCCGGGCGTAGTCGTGGGTGCGCCGCTCGGGCATGCCGGGCATCATCGGCAGGACCGGATGGGATCGGTCCAGGGCCTGCATGCCTGACTTTTCGTCCACGCACAGCACGACCGCCTTGTCGGGCGGGTTGTGGTAGAGCCCGATCACATCGACGACTTTGTCCACGAACTGCGGATCGGTGGACAGCTTGAACCCGTCGGTCAGGTGCGGCTTGAGCTCGAAGCGGCGCCAGATCCGCCCGATCGTCGAGGGCGACAGGCCGCTGCGCTTGGCCATCGAGGTCCGCGACCAGTGCGTCGCATGGGGTGGCTTGCCCTCCAGCGTCGCGGTCAAGACGTCGTCAACCTTGTCCAACAGGATCGAGGGCGGTCGCCCGGGACGGGGCTCGTCGAGTAGGCCGTCGAGCCGCTTGGCGAGGAACTTGCGCCGCCACCGCGTGACCGTGCCCGGCGTCACCCGCAACTGGCGGGCGACCTGTTTGTTCGATACCCCAGCAGCGCAGGCCAGCACGATCTTGGATCGCAATGCCAGCGCCTGCGCCGTCTTCGCCCGCCGCGACCACCGCGTCAACTGTTCTCGCTCCGCGTCGGTGAGCACCAACTCGGCCTTCGGGCGCCCCGGGCGCTCGCTGTCGGCCAACCCCGCCAACCCGGCCTCACCGAACCGTTGACGCCACTTGCCCACCGTCATCGTCGTCACGCCCAGCTCGGCGGCGACCCGCTCGTACACCACCCCCGGCTCCGCGCACGCAAGCACAATTCGCGCCCGCACCGCCAACCTCGACGACCCACCCTGCGACCAGCGAACAAGCTGGTCATGCTCCACATCGGACAGAACGAACTCGGCCATCAGATGGACAGTACGCGACATGAACCGAGCATACTGACTTATCACGAGAACTTCAGACGCGACACACTAGTCACGAGAACAAATTGTGGAAGCGCCCGCGGCGCTGGCCGGTCCCCGGCACGCCCGCGCTGCCTGAACCGCTGCCCGGAACCACCCGGGCCCTGCCTGGGACAGGCTGGCATGGTGGACCTGAGGTGGCACGTTCGCCGGCCGGACCGTGCCGCGACTGCCGCGACGCTTCACGACGATCTGGCCGGGTGGGGCGACGTTCACCCAGGTCAGGCACCGTGAGCGGCGTAACAGTTAGAGCAGGGGCTGGATTACTTGCCACTCACGGCACTCGACCTTCGGGCGGCGCGGCGCCATCACCGGGAAAGCTCTGATGCGGCACACAACAAGTATTGCTACCAAATAGACGGTTGACCGCTCGATCACCGCCAGCTTGTTGATAGCCTCGATCCCATCGTCGGAATGGGCGGGGAGCAGCGGCTTTGCGCCGGACTGACGAGGAGAACCCGCGTGGAGTTGCGACTTCTTGGCCCACCCGAGCTGGTATCTGACGGACGATCTCTAGATCTTGGTGGTCCCCGGCAGCGCATCGTGCTGTGCATGCTGGCCCTCAACGCGAACCGCGTCGCACCGATGGAGCAGTTGCTGGACGCCGTGTGGAGCGAGTCGCCGCCGACGACCGCTCGCGGGTCTATCCAGATCGCCATCTCCGCGCTGCGCAAGCTGCTCACCGATGCCGGCAGACCTGACACGATCAAGACGCGGGTTCCGGGTTACCAGCTGGATGTTCACCCTGGCGAGCTGGACATCGAGCAGTTCCACACGCTGCGGGTGTCCGGACGCGTACACGCCGAGGCCGACCGGCTCACCGAGGCGGCCGTCGATGTGCGCGCCGCGCTGGCGCTGTGGCGCGGCCCTGCCCTCGCCGGCGTGCCAAGCGAGTTGCTGCAGCGGGAGGCGATCCTGCTGGCCGACCACCGGCGCGCCGCCGTGGAGGACCGGATCCGGCTGGACCTGGCGCTCGGCCGGCACGATGAGATCAGTGGTGAGCTGGCGGCCATGGTCGACGCGGAGCCGCTACGCGAACGGCTGCACTGCTTCCTCATACTGGCGTTGTACCGCTCGGGCCGGCAGGCCGAGGCTTTGGAGGCCGGTCGCCGGGCGCGCGCGATCCTGCTCGACGAGATCGGGGTGGACCCCGGCCCCGAGCTGCAGGGCCTCGAGCACGCCATTCTCAACCGCGATCCCGGGCTCGACCTGTCGAGGATCGACACCACCATGGCCGTTGTCGCCCCGGTCATGCGGCTGGCGGCCCCCACCGACTGGCAGGTGGTGATCCCCCGGCAGCTGCCCGCGAGCATCGCCGACTTCACCGGTCGCGGTGACCAGCTTGCCGAGATCAAGCGGCTGCTGTCCACCGACGGGGACGAGCCGGACGCGCCCTACGCGGTGCGGATTGTCGCGATCTCCGGACACGGCGGAGTCGGCAAGTCCAGCCTGGCCGTCCGCGCCGCCCACGAACTGAGCAGCAGTTTCCCCGACGGGCACCTCTACGCGGCGCTGCATGAACCCAACGGCGACGACCAGACCCCCCGGCTGTTGGCCCGCTTCCTGCGTGCGCTCGGTGTGGCAGGCACCGCGATCCCGCAGGATCCGCAGGAGCGCGCCGAGCTGTACCGCAGCAAGCTGGACGGCAAGCGCCTACTCGTCGTGCTGGACGACCTGACCAGCGAGGAGCAGGTGTTGCCGTTGCTGCCGGGCAGCCCGACCTGCGCGGTGATCACGACCAGCAGAGCCCGGCTGAGCGGGTTGCCCGGCGCGTACTGCATCGAAACCGAGGTGTTCGACACCGACCAGGCGCTGGAGATGCTCGGCAGGATCATCGGTGAGGCCAGGCTCGATGCCGAGCCGGATCCCGCCGTCGCCCTGGTGACCTTCTGCTGCGGGTTGCCGCTTGCGCTGCGGATCGCCGGCGCGCGGCTGGCGGCCAAGCGGCACTGGCGGATCGCCGAGCTGGTTCGGCGGCTGGGCAACGAGGCGCGCAGGCTGGACGAGCTGACCCACCACGGGCTGGAGCTGCGGTCCAACATCGGGCTGACCTACCGCGGGCTCGACCCGCTGGCGCAGCGGTTGTTCCGGCTGTTCGCGTTGATCCGTGCGCCTGATTTCCCAGCGTGGACCGCGGCCGCGCTGCTGGACATCGACTTGACCGATGCGGAAGACGTGCTGGAGTCCTTGGTCGAGACGCACGTGCTGGACGCCGTCGAGTTCCCGACCGACCGGCTTGTCCGGTACCGCTTCCACAGCCTGATCTGGGTCTATGCCTGGGAAAGGCTGCTGGAGACCGAGTCCGAGCGCGACCGCGAGGCCGCCCTGTCCAGGGTGCTCGGCGCCTGGCTGGCGCTGGCCGAGGAGGCACACCGCAAGGACTACGGCGGCGACTACACGATCCTGCACGGCAGCGCGCCGCGCTGGTGGCCGGCGGACACGCCCGCCGCCGAGGTGATCGGCAATCCGATGACCTGGTGGGACGTCGAGCGAAGGGCGCTGGTCGCGGCGGTTCGCGAAGCCGCCAACGCGGGGCTGGACGAGCTGTGCTGGGATCTCGCGCTCACCTCGGTCACCCTCTTCGAGGGCAAGGGGTACTTCGACGACTGGCGGGAGACCAGCGAGCTGGCCCACGATGTCGCCGAACGCGCGGGCAACCGCAAGGGTCGTGCCGCGATGTTGTACTCACTCGGCACTCTGCACATGTTCCAGAAGCGGCTCGATGAGGCCGCGGACTGCCTCGACGAGGCGCTGGAGATATTTCGGGCCGACGGCGACGCGCACGGGTGCGGGTTGGTGCTGCGCAACGCGGCATATATCGACCGGTTGCACGGAAACACCGCCGCGATGCTCGCGAAATACAACGAGGCGCTGGACAAGGTGCGCGCCGTCGGCGACCGAATCGGGGAAGCCCATGTATTGCGCAGCCTGGCGAAGTTCCAGATCGACGAGGGCGATACCGACCGCGCCACACAGTTGCTCGAAAAAGCATTGATGATCAGTAAGGAAACGAGCTGCCTGCGGGTCGAGGCTCAAGTTCTGCACCAGTTCGCCGAACTGTACCTACGCATCGACAGGATCGAGCTCGCCCGGCAGGGACTGCATCGGGTGCTGCGCATCGTGCGGGATATCGGCGACCGAATCGGCGAGGCCTATG
>DPJL01000157.1:0-3907 GCA_003543035.1 Micromonosporaceae bacterium
GACACCGCCGGACAAACTTCGATTAGGGCCCGCGCAATGCGCGGGCCCTAATTCTATTTATCGGCTTTGTGTTGCGGTCCGGAATTGTTGCATTAGGACAGCCGCGTCGGTCGCGGTGCGGCCCGGGAATAGGGCGAGTGCGATGCTGCCATGGTCGGCCCAGCCGCATACTGCCATTGGTGAGTTGTCTGTTCCGGTGCCGCCGCATTTCATGATGCCGCCGAGTGGTCCGGCGTCTACTTCTTTGAGGTCTTTGATGCCGTCGCCGGCGTCTTCCATGAGTTTGAGCACGGTGTCGAGTTCCTTTTCCGGGCTCCACAGCAGGGTTGTTCCGCCGAAGAGCATGACGCTCTTGCCGGGGCCTACCGCAGGGTCGGTGTAGATGGCGCCTTCGCTCTTATCCAGCTCGATTTCCGCCCGTAGCGCCGTCACCAGGTCGGTTGCGGTTTCCTTGGCTTCGGTGCTGTCGTCGCGGGTGAGGTTGCCTACCGCGGCGGGCATGGTGAGCGTGGCGTCCTTTTGAGCGATGATGCGCCAAGTGGCCGGCCCCATCGTGGCCAGCGTGACGATGGCCAGGGTGCCGAAGACGGCTCCGGCTATCCACCATCGGCGTGGCCGTTGAGGCGACTCCTCTTCGAGCGGGGCTTCTTCGAGCGCGATGAGCTCTGACTCGCCTTGGGAAGATTCGCCTCGGGAATGGGGAACTACGGCCCCATCGGGTGAGATCTTTTCCGGTACCCCCGAATGGGTCTGATCTGTCACGGAGCGGAGCGTAACAATAATTCGGGCCTTAGTAGACTTGCGCGGTGACCGACACACCACAGCGACCAGTGCAGACAACAGTGGAGCTCGCGGCGGCCTATCAGCCGGGCGAGGTCGAGCATCGGCGGTATGAGCAGTGGGTATCGTCGGGCTACTTCGATGCTGATGCGAAGAGCGATCGTCCGCCTTTCTCGATCGTTATCCCGCCCCCGAACGTGACTGGTTCGCTGCACGTCGGCCACGCGCTTGATCACACCATTCAGGATGCTTTGGTGCGGCGTAAGCGAATGCAGGGCTTCGAGACCCTCTGGCTGCCCGGAATGGATCACGCGGGGATCGCGACGCAGAACGTGGTGGAGCGCAAGCTCGCGTCCGAAGGGTTGTCGCGTCACGACTTGGGCCGCGAGAAGTTTGTCGAACGCGTCTGGCAGTGGAAGGCCGAGTCGGGTGGGACGATCCTGGGCCAGATGCGTCGCCTGGGCGACTCGGTGGATTGGAGCCGCGAGCGCTTCACCATGGATGATGGTCTTTCCCGTGCGGTGCAGACGATTTTCAAGCGGCTCTATGACGATCAGCTGATCTATCGCGCTGAGCGGATCATCAACTGGTGTCCGCGTTGTCTCACCGCGCTTTCCGACATCGAGGTCGAGCATTCCGATGACGATGGCGAGCTCGTGTCCATCCGCTACAGCGACGAGATCGTTGTCGCGACAACGCGGGCGGAGACGATGCTCGGTGACACTGCGGTGGCCGTGCATCCGGATGACGAGCGTTACAAGCATTTGGTGGGTACCGAGATAGAGCTTCCGCTGACGGGAAGGCGGATCCCGATCGTGGCGGACTCTCACGTGGATCCGGCGTTCGGCACCGGTTGCGTGAAGGTGACACCTGCCCACGATCCGAACGATTTTGAGATCGGGCAACGGCACAACCTGCCCTCGATCGCCATCATGGACGAGCGCGCGATCATCACCGTGCACGGTCCGTTCCTGGGGCTCGATCGATACGAGGCGCGGCCCGCTGTTGTTGCGGCCCTTCGCGCGCAAGGGTTGATCGTCGCGGAGAAGCGGCCCTACGTGCATGCGGTGGGGCATTGTTCGCGGTGTAAGACGACTGTTGAGCCGCGATTGTCGTTGCAGTGGTTCGTGAACACCGGCCCGCTGGCGAAGGCGGCCGGCGACGCCGTCCGCGATGGCCGAGTGCGGATCGAGCCGGAATCGTTGGCGCCCAGGTACTTCGCGTGGGTCGACAACATGCATGACTGGTGCATCTCGCGTCAGTTGTGGTGGGGTCACCGGATTCCGGTCTGGTACGGGCCGGATGGCCAGGTCGTGTGCGTCGGGCCGGATGAGCAGCCGCCATCGGGCGAGGGCTGGAAGCAGGACGAGGACGTGCTGGACACCTGGTTCTCGTCGGCGTTGTGGCCCTTCAGTACCCTGGGTTGGCCCGACCCGCACGACGACCTAATAAAGTTCTATCCGACAAGCGTTTTGGTGACCGGCTACGACATTCTGTTCTTCTGGGTCGCCCGGATGATGATGTTCGGGCTGTATGCCATGAACAGCAAGCAGCCCTTCAATGTTGTTGCGCTGCATGGCATGGTGCGTGATCAATACGGCAAGAAGATGAGCAAGTCCTTCGGTAACGTGGTGGATCCGTTGGACTGGATCGAGCGTTTCGGCGCCGACGCGACTCGTTTCACGCTGGCCAAGGGCGCGAACCCCGGTGCCGATGTGCCGGTCAGCGAGGAGTGGTGCCAGGGCTCGCGGAACTTCTGCAACAAGCTCTGGAACGCGACCCGCTTCGCGCTCATGAACGGCGCGCACGTCGAAGGTTCGCTGCCCACCGAACTATCCACGGTGGACAGATGGATTCTGTCCCGGTTGCAGCACACCATCGCCGAGGTGGACGAGCAGTTCGAGGCATTCGAGTTGGCCAAGGTTTGCGACACGCTCTTCCACTTCGCGTGGGATGACGTGTGTGACTGGTACATCGAGCTTTCCAAGTCCACGCCCAACCCGCGGGTGCTCGGGCACGTGCTCGACCAGCTGCTGCGGCTGCTGCACCCGATCATTCCCTTCGTCACCGACGAGCTGTGGTGCGCACTGACCCGCTCCGAGGGTTCGGTGATGGTCGCGGAATGGCCTTCCTTTGACCAGTCGCTGGTGGATGACGCGGCGGAGGCCTCGGTCGAGCTGCTGCAGCGCGTAGTTACGGAAGTGCGGCGGTTCCGCTCGGATCAGGGGCTCAAACCGGGGCAGCGGGTGGCCGCCACGGTTGAGGGAATGGTGGAGCACGAAGTGCTGGTGCGTTCGCTGGCGCGGCTCGATGTCGCGGGCGAGGGCTTTGCCGCCACGGCCACCGTGACGATCGCGGGCGGAGTCGTGGCACTGCCACCTCAGGCCGGCGGCCCAGGTGCGCGGCAGCGGATGGACATCACGGTCGCGCTCGACACCCGCGGCAGCATCGACGTCGCCGCCGAGCGGGCCCGCCTCACCAAAGACCGGGCAGCCGCAGACAAGGAGATCACGCAGGCGCAGGCGAAGCTTGGCAACGAAGGCTTCCTGGCCAAGGCTCCCGAGGAGATCGTCGCCAAACTGCGCGACCGGCTCGCGGTGGCCGAGGCGGATATCGTCCGCATCGACGACGCGCTGGCTAGGCTCAAACCATGAGCGAGGGTCACAGCTGGGAAATGGCGTGACGGCCAGGTCCGAGTTTGCGGAGGTGGAAGCCGAGCTCTATGGGCGCGGCTTCACTCGCATGGTCTTCGATCTGGGCCGCGTCGAGGAGCTGCTCGACGTGCTCGGCAGCCCCCAACGGGCCTACCCGTCGATCCACTTGACCGGAACAAACGGCAAGACTTCGACAGCTCGGATGATCGACAGCCTGCTTAGCGCGCACGGGCTGCACACGGGGCGCTATACCAGCCCGCATCTGGAGACTGTCCGGGAAAGGATCAGCCTTGATGGGGTACCAGTCGATGAAGAAAGGTTTGTCGGGGTCTACCGGGAGGTAGAGCCGGTCGCCGCGATCCTCGACGCCCGCAACGATGAACCGTTGACCTTCTTCGATGTCACCACGGCATTGGCCTTCGCCGCATTCGCCGACGCTCCGGTCGATGTGGCGGTGGTGGGGGGGGGGCGGG
>DPJL01000157.1:4213-8376 GCA_003543035.1 Micromonosporaceae bacterium
CCACGGCATTGGCCTTCGCCGCATTCGCCGACGCTCCGGTCGATGTGGCGGTGGTGGAGGTCGGGCTCGGCGGTGCCGAGGACTCGACGAATGTGCTGCACGCCGGGACGGCGGTGATCACGCCGATCGGGCTGGACCACACCGAATGGCTGGGCGACACACTCACCGACATCGCGCTCGCCAAGTCGGGGATCATCTATCCCGGCGCCACCGTAATCTGTGCGGCGCAACAGGAAGAGGCGATCAGCCCGATCCTGGATCGATGCGCGGAGATCGGCGCGACCATCGCCCGCGAAGGACTCGAATTCGGCGTGATCCGCCGCGACGTCGCGGTCGGCGGGCAAATGCTTACCCTGCAAGGGCTTGGCGGCGTTTACGACGAAGTCTTCCTCCCGCTGCACGGGGCACATCAGGCGCAGAACGCGGTCGTCGCGCTCGCCGCGGTTGAAGCTTTCCTTGGCGCGGGCGCCGGCAAACAACTCGACGCAGAGGTTGTGCGGGAAGGCTTTGCGGCCGCGACTTCGCCCGGCCGGCTCGAGCGGGTGCGTACAGCTCCGACCATCCTGATCGATGCCGCGCACAATCCGCATGGGATGGCCGCGACTGCCAACGCGCTGACCGAGGAGTTCTCCTTCCGCCATCTCGTCGCGGTGGTCGCCGTGCTCGGTGACAAGGATGCCGCCGGAGTGCTCGAACAGCTGGAACCTGTTGCGGCGCAGGTGGTTGTCACTCGCAACTCGTCCCCGCGCGCGATGCCGGCCGAGGAGCTCGGAGCGGTCGCGCGGGAGATATTCGGACCCGATCGGGTGACGGTGGAGCAGGAGCTTCCGGACGCCATCGCCACCGGGGTGGCTCTGGCAGAGTCCGATGTGGACGGCGAGCTGAGCGGGGTGGGAGTTCTCATTACCGGCTCGATCGTGACCGTCGCCGACGCACGAAAGTTGTTGAAGTGATGAACTCCCATGGCAACGCGCATCCTGGCGACGCGACCGGCGTCCGGCCTGGCGAGACCGGCCGTCAGGTGGGACAGCTGATGCGAGGCGGCAAGCCCAGCGGTCTGCGCAACCCGAGCCGTGCCATGCGGGGACTGGGCTCAGCCACCCTGGCCATGGAAGCACTCGTGTTGCTGCTTGCCATCCAGCCGCTCCGGATGATCCAGCCGGAGATTACCGGGCCACAGCTCATTGCGGTGCTTAGCGGTGCCGCCGTGGCAATCCTGCTTACCGGGCTGCTGCGCAAGCGATGGGGCTGGTGGCTCGGATCGGCGCTGCAAGTCGCGTTGGTGGGATGCGGGATTCTGCATTGGACAATCGGAATCGTCGGCGTCGTCTTCGGGCTGGTTTGGCTTTACGTCCTGCATGTGCGCCGCAACGTCCTGCTCTGATCGCGCCTTATGGCGCAACTCCACAGGAGTTGCTGCTATCCCGGCCGCGAAAGCAGCAACTCCTGTGGAGTTGCTGCGGTTAGGTGGCGCGGGCCTTCCACTGGGTGATGGCGATGCCGTGTCCGTCAGGATCCTTGAAAGCGGCCGCGACAAGCTCCAGCCGCTCGCCACGATTCACGACGCGTGGGGCATAGGTGAAGCGGACGCCGCGCACCTTGAGCTCCTGATATACCGCCTCGACGTCACCCACCTCAAGATTGAGGTGAACCATGCGGCGGTGGACCGGGGCACTCTCCTCTGCGGTGACGAGCACTACGCGGGTGTCGCCGGAAGCGAGGACAACTGAGGTCGGGCCGCCGTCGATCTCGTAGAAGCCGAGCATGTCCCGGTAGAAACGCAACGAGCGCACGAGGTCGGTGACAAGCACCGTGAGGCTGATGCCATGAATCGATCCCGCCGAAGCGGGGCGGGCGTTGGGCTGGGTCACCATCACCGGCGGCACCGGATCCTCAGTCAGGATCGGGCCGGCATCCGGCGGTGTCGCCGCCGGGGGCTCGGGCATCTCGGAGAAGTCGATCAGCTCGATGCCGTCGTCGAAGACTGGACTGCGAGGGCTGGGCACCTCGGCCGCAACCAACTCACCTTCAAGCACCGCAACGGAATGCGTCTCGGTTTGCGCCGGGCTGGGCTTGCGCCGTGGCAACGGGCCGGATTCCGGGGGAGGCGGCGGGGTGGAATCGACGATCGGCGGGAACTCGTCGGTGACATCCTGCCGCGGATACACCGGCTCGGCCCCGTACTCATCCTCGCGGTAGGTGGACTCGTAGCGCTCGCCATAAGTGCCGACCTTGTCCCACTGAATTTTGATCCGGCGCACATCGGCCAGGGAGACGAGTGCGGGCAAGGTTTCGCCGACGTCGGGCCACTTGGTGACCGGCACCCGAGGGTCGCGGATCACCACTGTCTGCCCTGGATGGCCGGGGGCATCCACCAGCACCTGCATCTCGCAGCGACCGAAGTCGGTGGTCAACGGCGGATCGGAGACCTTCACCACGTGCACTGTCCCGACCACGAAAGCCTTGTCGGTGCCTCGCATCGACGCGGTGGTGAGCAGCGCTACGGCAATGATCAGCATGGCGGCACCGGCGGCCCCGAAGGGCCAATTTCTCATGCCCGCGGCCATAGAGATGACGAACAGCCCCACAGTGCCCAGGGACACCGCGGTGCTGACCCGGCCCGGCCGAACCGGCTTGCGCCCCAAGCGCGCCACGTTAGATCCTCCCCGATCCTCCCCCTTGTCTGCACAGCGTAGGCGGGTGTTTCGATCGAGGAAAGTACGTACCGTAGGCTGGTGAAGTCTGCTCGTGTTGGTGCAGGTCAGCAGTGACTTAGGAGAATGTGGTGGAGCGCACGCTTGTGCTGATCAAGCCGGACGCATTGAAGCGCGGTCTGGTTGGGGAGATCATCTCAAGGCTCGAGCACAAGGGGCTGACATTCGAGGCGTTCGTCATGCGCTCGATGGATGCCGAGCTTGCCGACGAACACTATGCGGAGCACGTGGAGAAGGCGTTCTATCCGCCGCTGAAGGAATTTATGATCTCCGGCCCGCTGATCGCGACGATCGTCGCCGGCGATCAGGCTGTCGCGGTGGTGCGAAATCTGGTCGGAGCGACCGATGGCCGAGTGGCTGCCCCGGGCACCATGCGGGGGGACTATTCACTGTCCAATCGCGAGAATCTGGTACACGCCTCAGATTCTGTTGCTTCTGCGGAGCGGGAGATCAAGCTCTGGTTCCCAGAGCACTGAAGCTCCCGCTCCTAAGCGGTGCGGCTTAGCCCTTGCCGTTGCTGGACGACTTGCAGGTGATCACCACTGCGGTGTCCACCGGCACCTGGGTGCCCGCGGCTACCGACTGCTTGGTGACCACGTAGCTGACCAGCAGGCTCAGGCCCTCTTCCGGCTTGTCCTCAGCAACAAACTTGATGTTGCCCAGGCCCGCCGCCTCGAGAATGGTCTTGGCTTCGGCGGCCGGCT
This sequence comes from Micromonosporaceae bacterium, assembly GCA_003543035.1. Taxonomy (GTDB): domain Bacteria; phylum Actinomycetota; class Actinomycetes; order Mycobacteriales; family Micromonosporaceae; genus Rhizocola. The sequence continues at coordinate 7,632 of DPJL01000157.1, forward strand.
TGCCGACCACGTTGGGCATCGCCACTGTCTTGGGGGATGGCGAGACGCTGGGAGAGGGTGACGCGGTTGGCGAAGCCGTCGCGGTCGGCGTCGGCTTGGTGGTCGCAGTGGTGGATATGGCCGTCGGCGTCGCCGACGGATTCGGGTCATCCTTGCGCCACCAACGCATGTAAGCGGCACCGGCGCAGATCAGCAGAAGCAGGATGAGCAGGAGCAGCAGCAGGAGAAGCCAGCGCTTCTTGCCTTCCTTCTCGTCCTTGGGCGCCGGCTCGCCGCTGTCACCCTCGCCCTTGGGCTGGTGACGGCTCGCGTAGCGGCCGCTGGTCGAGTCGCGTGGCGGCTGACCGTCGCCGTCCGCCGGGGTTGTGTCTTCGGTGTCTGCCATATGTGGGGGCCTCTCACGTCCGATGTGCACAATCGAGTGCACAGTAAACACGGCACATGATGTCCGTCTATCGCGACCGGGTCACCAGACGACCGGCTCTATATGGATGTCGGGTTGGCGACGGCTTGGGGTAGTCTTTGGCACACAGGCATTGACCCGGCCATCACCGGTGAGCCTCCGGAAGAAAAGATCCATTGATCCCAGTAGAACCGGACGGGTAAGCCCGTTACAGCTTTGTTAGATGAGCGGCCTTCCTCCGGGAGGGCAAGCGAGGTGGTACCGCGGGTGCAAGCTCGTCCTCGCACTGTTGACCCAACAGTGATCATGAGGAGCTCCGCGATGGCATATCCACTGCACGAG
>DPJL01000146.1 GCA_003543035.1 Micromonosporaceae bacterium
TTCCGATCTTCTTCCGATCTGTTGGTGCTGACCGGCGGAGCTGATGAGCCAACGAAATCAGGCTCCCACCGAGACCTGCTGATCATGGCCGGGTGCGCGGCGGCCGCTGCGGCTGCTATCAAGATTCCGGCCGCGTTCGGTCTGGATCTCAACGACGACACCGCTTTCTACCAACGAAACTTCAGCCTGTTTGCGTTGGTCCCGCTGGCCGCTTACTTTGCCTGGCGGCGCCGCATCCCCCCAGTCGTGATTGGACTGTTGGCGCTGCTGTTCACAGTCGGAGCCATTGGCGCCAACGCATACCCGCTCGCCGACAATTCACAGTCCATTGTGCTGACCTCCATTCACCTGCCACTTGCACTCTGGCTTGTGGTCGGGGTGGCATACATTGCCGGCGACTGGCGCTCAGAACGCAAACGGATGGACTTCATCCGGTTCACCGGCGAATGGATCGTCTATTTCGTACTTATAGCGCTCGGCGGTGGTGTGCTCATTGGCTTCACGGCTGGGACATTCGACGCCATAGGCTTGGACGCAGAGGATTTCATTGGGTACTGGCTCCTGCCATGCGGTGCCATGGCCGCGGTTGTCGTCGCCGCCTGGCTCGTCGAAGCCAAGCAAAGCGTCGTGGAAAACATGGCCCCCGTGCTAACCCGTGTGTTCACACCACTTTTCACCGCGGTGTTGCTCGCGTTCTTAGCCGCCATCGGCATTACGAGCAGCGGTATCGATGTCGAACGGGACGTGCTCATCCTCTTCGACCTGTTGCTGGTCGTGGTTCTCGGCCTGCTGCTCTACTCCATCTCGGCCCGGGATCCCGCAGCCAAGCCCGGCCTGTTCGACAAGCTGCAACTCGCACTGGTCATCAGCGCCCTGATCATCGACGTTCTGGTGCTGACGGCCATCACCGGCCGGATCACCGAGTGGGGTTCCACCCCAAACAAGATCGCAGCGTTGGGCGAGAACGTCATTCTGCTGGCCAACCTGGCCTGGTCCGCATTTCTGTTGCTGGGATTCATCCGCCGGCAGATGCCCTTCGCACCCCTGGAGCGCTGGCAGACCAACTACTTGGCCGTTTACGCCATCTGGGCTTGGGCAGTCGTCCTCGTCCTGCCGCCCTTGTTCAACTTCGTCTAAACGCACTAGGCCCGGCGAGCGCCGGGCTATGTGTGCGCCTTGAGCTTGGCCTGGACGTTGGCCGCATCGGGGTGGCGCAGCTCGATGAATATAGCCAGCGCCTGTTGCCAGACCGCCTGCGCACTTTCCCGGTCTCCTGCGGCGAGATGCGTGTCGCCGAGGTTGACGAGCGTCCCGGCCTCGTCGAAACGATCCCCGAGGTCTTGAAAGATGCGGATAGCCTGCCTGTAACTCTCAATGGACAGGTCGTGGTTCTCGAGATGCCTGTGGATATAGCCCAGGCTGTCCCACACATCCGCTTGGCCATGCCGATGGTCCAGCTTCAGGTGAAGATCCAGGGACTGCTGGCAGAACGTCAATGCCTGCCGGAAGTCGCCAAGCTGCGCATGATCCCAGCCGACGGAGTTGAGCGCGTCGGCCTGACCCGCCAGGTGATCGGCCTCGCGATACAGTTCCAATGCGGTTTGGCCGTGTGCTATCCCTTCCCCGTGACGGCCTTGCCGGTCAAGCACAATGCCGATATTGAGGTGGGTCCGGGCCTGACCGACGCGGTCACCGCTGCGGCCAAACAGATCCAGTGCTTGTTGCAGGTGGGTGTGAGCGTCGTCGAACCTGCCCATTCTCACGTAGGCGTGGCCGAGGGATCGGTGCGCGAAAGCCTGCCATGGCCAGCCTGGGTCGTGCGGGGCGATGTCCAATGTGGCGTGAAGGAGAGCGGCACGCTCGGTCCAATACCCCGCCATGTCAAGGAATCCGGTGGTCGTCCAGGCCATCCGCCAAGCGTGGGCGTATGCTCCGGCGCTCACGGCCTGATGGACTGCGGCGACGAGAATTTGGCGTTCGGTGGTGAACCACCGCACGGCCTGCCGGTAGTCGGCAATAGCCTCGGGTGTCACGCCCTGCCGTGGCGGATCGAGCGGAATCGCCGCCCGATACGGGTCGAGCGCTGTAGCCGCGGAGTGAGCAGTGTGCACGTAGTGGTCGAGTATCCGATGTAGAGCTTCCCGCCGTTCGGTGTCTGCGTCGACCTGCTGGGCCATTTCTGCACTGTAGGTGCGCAGCAAGTCGTGGAAGGCGTAACGGTCGGCAACCGGCTCGGTGATCATATGTGCCGCAGTGAGTTCCATCAATTGCAGCCTGGTCCGGGCCAACGGCAGCCCGGCCACGGCTGCAGCGGCCAACGCCGATACATCGGGTCCATTGTGGACACTGAGCAACCTGAACAGCCGCGCCGCCGGAGCGCTGAGAGTTCGGTAGCTCCAGGAGAACACGGCTCGCACGTCGGTCATCGGGTCGCTGTGAGCGAAGGCGTCGAGGTCAGCCTTTGTCCCATCGAGCTCGGTGGCCAAGGCGCTCATCGGCGCCTCCGGCCGCTGTGCCGCGCGGGCGGCGACCACCGAAAGCGCCAGGGGCAGCCTGGCACACCGGTCGATCACCCCCTCTGTCGCCTGGGGGTCGGATGTGACCCGCTGCGGGCCAAGCCGCCGTTCGAGCAGTTGCCAGGCCTCATCTGTGGACAGCACATCGAGCACCACCGGCCGGGCGCCTTCCGCGGCGATCAAGCCGGTCAGGCCGTCGCGACTGGTCACGACGACCTGGCTACCCGCGGATCCGGGCAGCAGCGACCGGACCTGCTCGGCGTCGCGGGCGTTGTCCAGCAGCACCAGCATGCGCCGGCCGGTTAGCAGGCTGCGGTACAAGCCGACCTGGGCTTCAAATCCGGCGGGTACCTGCTGAGGCGGAACCTGAAGTGCGTCAAGGAAACCGCGCAGCACCTCTTCCGGCGCGCGCGGGGACCCGGACGGGTCGAATCCGCGCAGGTTGGCATAGAGCTGGCCATCGGGGAACCATTCGGCGACCCGGTGCGCCCAGTGCACGGCAAGCGCGGTCTTGCCGACCCCGCCCGCGCCGGCGATCGCCGTGATTACCAATGGTGACTTCGCATCGCCGAGTCGACTGTCCATTGTGGCCAGTACCTTGTCCCGGCCCACAAATCCAGCCACGTCCACAGGCAGTTGCCGGGGCACGACACGATACGGATCAGCGCCCTGGCGGTCTGCGGCCGCGCTGTGCACGGGTTCGTCGCCTGCCAACAACTTGGCATATATCGAACGCAGCTGTGGACCGGGGTCTGCACCGAGTTCGTCGGCGAGCTGACGGCGGATCGTCTCATAGTGCTCTAGCGCCTCAGCCCGGCGGCCGGTCAGGTCGAGCACGGACAGCAACCGCGCCCACAACGACTCCCGTAGCGGATACCCGGTGACCAGATCACGCAGCTGCGCCACCAAGCCGTCGTAGCGGCCCGTGGCCAGGGCCAGGTCGGTGCGCCGTTCGACGGCCGCGAGATACCTTTCCACCAGCCGAGGCGCTTCCGACTCGGCCAGCCAGGCCGACCGCACACCTTCGAACGGCATGCCGCGCCATAGGGCCAGCGCCTCGACCAGCGCGCGGTGCTCAGCCGACGGGCTTGATGTCGACGCCGCCAAATCCAGCAGGTCAAGAAAGTGCAGCGCGTCGATTTGGCCTCGCCCGGCGCGCAGCAGGTAACCGGCGCTGTTGGTCGCAATGAGGTCGGGCCCGATCAACCGGCGCAGCCGCGTGATGTTTGTCTGCACGCTGGCCCGCGGGTTGTCGGGCGGATCCAGCCCCCAGAGGGCGGTGGCGAGCCGGTCCGGCGAGACGATGTGGCCTGCCGACATCGCCAACACCACCAGCAGCACGCTCGGCCGGCCGGTGACCCGGACCGGTTCCCCGCGCACTGAGACTTCCAGTGGACCAAGCAGGCGAACCTCCAACTGCACGGACAAAGACTGCCATACCCGTGCAACGATCGCCGCCCCGTCGTCCGGGCGGCCCGGCCTCCTCGGCCGGGCCGCGATGCTGCTTGCTACTTCACCGCCCCTGCTCCCTGCGCGCTGCGGCCTGGAAACCCCCTCCCGCGCTGACCGAGTCCATGACGATTGCCTGAGAGTTGATGACGGCACCGTAGGCGCGTGGCACGTAGGAGACACCTCGCACCACGGCACCCCTGATTCGCTGGCCGTTGGCGGCCCGGGCCGCGCCCGCCAGCCAGACGGTGTCAGCGACCTTCTTCATGCCCATGGCAATTCCGCCCAACCCCAGTGTTGCCGCCCCGACGGCGCAGTCCACGCCATCGCCGTTGGCACAGCTGACCGCGGTGCCGACGGCGCTCATCGCCATGCCAACCGCAGCGCATGCGACGCATCCGAACATGCCTGCCACGGACAGGGCCACCGCGGTCCACTTGAATATCGGACTGTTGGTGACTGCCTTGAGCCGGTTACCGACCTTGCACCAGAAGCTGCGAGCGCATTCCTCCGCCTTTCGCCGGGCGTCCGCCTTGGCTTTCTCCTCCGCGGCGATGCGGGCATTGATCTTCTCGCTTTCGGCGAAGACGGTCGGCCGTTCGGCCTTCGAGTAGTAGCGCTGGTTCCAGGCACTCTTGGTGTTGTTCTTAATGGAGTAGTACTCGCAGCTGTCGCAGAACGACTTTCGCTGCACCTCCGGGCTCCACACACTCGATTCACCCTTGGTGTGGTTGTAGAAGTCGCAGCTGTCGCAATAAAGGCCGGTCGGGTCGCTGAAGGTGACCGGGCTGTTGTTGCTGTACGCGTAGGCGTTCATCAGCTGTGGTTCGTTGCCCATCACCGGATCGACGGAAATGAAGCGGCCCAAGGCCGGGTCGTACTCTCTTGCTCCAATGTGGACCATGCCGGTCGAGGCGTCATCGGTACCCCCGACAAAGCCCTGTTCTCCCGGAAGGTCAGCGGGCGCGCCCCGGGGCAGCCCGAAAGGCGTCTGCCTGCGCTGCTTGACGGTCATCGTGTCCGCGTCAACGGCGATCTGGGTCGTGCCTTGGTGATCGCCCATGAGCCAGTGCAGCGTGCCAACTGTGCGCACCGCAATTGTCTTGTCCCCGTGCGTGTAATACCGTGTCGCGGTCAGGCTTCCGGTGCTCCTGTTGAGCGTCAGTTCCTGCCCGTCGAGGTACAGCGTGGTGCTTTCCGGGGTGCGGCGGATCAGCCGTTTGCCACCGGCGTCGTATACCGAGGTCGTCTCGCCCGTCGCCTCTCCCGATGTCGTGACCTTGCTTACGTGGCCTTCGGCGTCCCATTCCAGGGTCTGGCCGGGCCGTGCGGTCATGTTCCCGGCGTCGTCATAGGAATACGACTCGGTCGTGCCCGCAACCGTCACCGAACTGACGGCATGCGGGCGGGGCGAGCCGGCCGCGGGATAGGTGTACGTGCTGGCTACCGACCCGGTTGAAGCGCTGAGCCGGTTGCCGGCCTTGTCATAGGTGTAGGCGTGACGGTAGGGCGCCGGCCCGGAGAGTTGCGCACTCTCCGGCGCGGTGGCGCATCCGTCGCCCGGCGTCCACGCGTGGATGAGGCGGCGCAGGTAGTCATACCGGAAACACTGCGTGTCCGGCGCGCGGTCCAGTGGAGCGTCCACAATGGAGGTGATGTTGCCTGCCGGGTCGTAGGTGTAGCGGACGTCGGCTTGCATTGGTGCCGGTGCTTCGACGTCAGCGATGGTGCGGTCCAAGCGCCGCGTGTGTGCGTCGTAGTAATAGGACTGCCAAGCCCGCTTGGTACCCTCACCAAATTGAAGCCGGGCAATCTCGCCTTGACGGGTATATACGCTGTCGCTGACGTAGTGGATCGTCTGGCCGTTGAATCCGCCCCGGGTCACCTTCGGCAGCCCGAGATCATCGCGTTCGTGGACAACGCCTTCGGCGGGCAGGCCACCGATTGCGGGCATGGTCTTGGAGGCCATACCGCCGTCGTAGTCGTAACGCAGCTCCGTGGTGTAGGAACCGGCGAGCGTCTGCTCCTGCTCGGGCACGGTCAGCGTGACCGAGACCGGTTTGTTGAGTTGGTTGTAGGAGCCCACCGATATGACATAGGCGGCGGAGCCGATATGCCGGGTCGAGGTCGCGAGCAAACCCTTGCCGTATTGGGCGGTGTCATAGGTCCACGAGGCAAGCTGAGTCCCGCCTTGGGAGGTGCTCGTCCGACGGCCGAGCGCATCGTATCCATATTGGATGGTCGTGCCGCGGGCGTCGGTCGTCGCGGTCAACCTGCCCTCGTTGTCGTATTCCATGAGTGCAGTGCCTTTGTCCGGGTCCTCGGACCTGGTCAGGTTGCCGCGTAGGTCGTATGTGTACCGCCAGGTGTTGCCCATCGAGTCCACGATTGACGCGAGGTCGCCGCCCTTGGTGTATATGTACTTCGTGATGTCGGGCGCACCGCCCTGAAGCAGCTCGATGGTGCGGCCACGCGCATCGGTGATCGTGGTGAACGGCGTCCCGCCCTGCGGCGGTGTCGTGCGCACGCGATCGCCCTCGTGAACCTGCGTGGTACGCCACTTCTCCACGCCGCCGCCACGGAACGCGGTCACCACAGTCCGCCCGGCCCCGTCGTATTCGGTCACCGTGGCGCCGAGCTTGTCCACCTCGCTGGCCACCCAAAGCGAATCGTCGATCGCGGTGTTGTGGAAGTACGGCAGGCTCGCGAAGTACACCCGGCCCTGTGAGTCATAGCGGGTATCGGTCAACAGCCGGCCGCCACCCGAAGCGGGCGCCTGAATCTGGCGCAGGCGCATCAGCGGGTCATAGATCTCTTTCGTTGTGGTGTAACCGCCACGCGCGTTGATTCTGGACGTGGTGACCACGATCGGGCCGTCCTTGCGGATCAGGTAGGCGAACGTCACGCTCGCCGTCTCCGCCAACGACTTCTTCCGGTTGGGCAGCCACACGGCCGTGGCCCGCCCCAGCGCGTCATACGTCGTTTCGGTGCGGCGCAGGTTGGGATCGACGACTAGCGTCGGCTCCCCCCACGCCGGCGCGAGCGTCGTGCTCGTGATGTGGTTGAGCGCGTTGGTGACCGCAGTCTTGGTGACGGGTCCGCCAACGGTTGGGGTGTAGGCGGTTTTGGTCTCGTAGCCGAGGGCGTCCTTGCTACTTGTGACTCGGCCGTGGACATCATGCGCTGCCGTCGACGTCATGAAGTAGCCGGACTCACTGATCTCTTCGGTACGCGTCACGGCTCCCGCGTTGGGGGCAGTCCCGATCGCCAGGCCGTCAAAGCCCGTGCGGGTGTCACTGATGGTGTCGGATGGCGTTGCGGCGCAACGCACGCCCACTGTCAATGTCCGGTAAGGCAGGGAGATGATCCACCGATCCTCGTTGCGGGCGTAGCTCTTGCGGGTGCATTGGTTGTCCTCGGCGTTGTTCAGATCACCGGAGTCGTCGACCTCGACGACCTGACCCCGATCGTCATAGCGCGTGTCGACCTGGGTGGTGCGCCATGCGGTACCAGGCAAAGCCACATGCGTGACAGAGGTTCCCGTGCGTACCAGGTAAGACTTGAGCTCGCCCCGGGTCGCGTTTGGACCCTGCGCCACCGGTGTGGTGATGGTGGTCTCGACGACCGAACCGTTGACCCCGTTGAACTTCGCCGTTTCGAAGTCGACGCCCGCGAGCCAGTCGGAATCGGTCCGGGACCCGCCCCGCGAATCGGTCACGTTCACGGAACGCCGCCCGTTGCCGGGCAGGCGATCGCCGTCCATACCTCGGTAGTAGCGTTGCTCGCGCTCGCCTACCGGACCCGCCGCGTCGCCCGGGTTGCCGGCGCGCACCCGGACCCGGCCGAAGCCGCGGAACTCGCTGTAGGTCTTCTTGGCGTCCTTGGTGAACTCCGAGGTGTCGAAGTGCCAGGCGGCGCCATCGAGGTATTGGTAGGTGGTGCGCTGCTCGCTCGTGCCCTCGTAGCGGTCCGACTCGACGATCGCCTCGACGACGTACTTATGGAAATACTCTGTGCGCTCGTTCCCGCCGGGTGGGCTCCAGCGCACCGGGAAACATCGCTTTGAGTTGTGCTCCGGGTTGGTGGGCATCGATGACCCTTCGGCGCAGTCCGGCGCCGCATATACCACGGCGATCGTGCCGCCCGTTTCAGAGACAATACCTGTTATGCGGTACCGGTTTAGCGGACCGACACCCGTCGAGAAGGACACCCGGTTCGGCTTGGCCGTGCCCTCGAACGTCACGGCAGGCAACGCCGCCGTGCCACCAACATGTCCGGTGTGGACGATGGACTTCAGCCACAGCGCGGCCTTCTCCTGGTCGCCCGGGGCGGGGAACTGGTGCTCCAGGGTCCACGAGTCGACGTCGGTGAAGCCGGATGCACCACGCACGCGAGTCACGATCTTGGACAGTCGCTTGGTGGACCAGAAACTGGGCGCATAGTTGCCGAAACACGTTGCCCCGTCACAATTTGACGACCACGGCACATCCGGCCAGTTGTCCTTTTTGGACGGCGTGCAGTCGCTCCCGGGCACGCACCGGCCGGCGGTGATGAACTCGACCTGGCCGCTGGCGGCGGTGGAGCCGTCGGACCGCAGGCCGTAATCGACCAAGCGCAGCGTGCCGCCACGGATGTAGGAGACCGCATCGTCCTTCAGATTCGCGCCGTACTTGTTGGTCTCGACGTCGTAGGTGTACACCATCATGTTGCCGTGCGGGTCGATGACCTTGTCGAGGTTCCACCGCCAGGCCTGCGTGCACCGGGAAGCCTCGAAAGTGGCCCCGTGGCACGGTTCTCCGGCATCGTCGCCATAGACCGGCACCGTCCACGCCGACTTCGACTCCGGCCGCGAACCGTAGAAGTACTGCACCCCGTCGACGGTGGTGATCCGCCAATATTCGCCGTTGTTGTCACCGTTGGCGGCGCCCTCGAGGCGCTCGACGCGCGAGCCGTCGTCCGACTTGGGGCGCCACCGGTTTCCCGACTCGGCGATCAGCTGGCCGGCGCTGGTCGCCATCGCATTGTCGTTGCGCCAGCACAGATCCCCCGTCTTGGGCGGCGTCGTGCCGCCCATGTCGTCGTCGGAGCATCCGCCGTAGACCCGCTCGATGAAGCCGGACTGCAGATCCCATCCGTCGCCGGCCCAGGACGCCTGGTTGTTGGTCGCGCTGGTACGACCGTCCACTGTGGACGATGCATAGGCCAGGCCCAGCTCCGGCTCAAGCCCGCCTGCCGCCGGGGGTACCCGCAACGGGTACGACCAGGTGAAGTCGCCCGTGTGCGGGGAAACCTGCCAGCTTGCCGAGGGCGATAGCGATGTAGCGGTCGGGGTGCCGCCCCCGGCCGGAGGCGGCATTGTGCTGACCGGTTGGTCACCGCTGAGCGCGGCCGCTGTCGCCTGGTCGGCCGGACGTGGCGGCTTTGGCGTGGGGTTGGTGACCGTCGTTTGTGGAGTGTCTGGCAACCCGACGGACGGGCCACCCGCTTGCGCCGCCTTTGGTGCGACGACGACATCGAACAAGGTCAGCGCGATCAGGCTGGACAGGACCGCCCCGATGAGGCGTTTGGGTCGTGACAGCTGCACGGTCTCGCCTTTCAACGGTTTCGCCTTTCAGGAGAAGACAGGTGACGGGTTGGGTGCCCCGTAGAGCACATATCCGAGCAGCCCGTCGACGGTGTACCCGGCACAGGTCGGGCTGAAGTCGACGAAACGCTGGCCGTTGTACCGGCAGGAATACAGAGCTTTACTGTCCACATCGGATGGTGCTGACGGCCAGATCTCGGCGATCATGCCGACCACGGTCTTGCCGCCACAGGTGCGATCGGTCGACAGGAACTGGTCCGCACCGTCGTAGCACATGCTCAGCGGCACCGTCCCCGGCTGATACACCAGCGGCACCCAGCCGAGCGGGCCCTCGTAGTGGTACCCGAGAGGTGCACCGGCGAGACCCTGCCAGTGGTCGGGGTTGGCGTAGGACCGGCCCAGCTGGCCATACGCCAGCGTGTAGCCCAGCAGCTGCTCGTTGGTCGCTCCCTCGCAGTCCAGGCGCTGTGACTCGAAGCGGTCCCCGCCACCGTTACAGCGGTAGACCGGAACGGTGGCAACGTTTGTGGGCTGCCGCGTGTAGACCCGGCCTATCTCACCGGCCACGGTCGCGCCTTCGCACGCCGCATCGGTCGAGGTAAATCCGTCTGTGCCGCTGACGCAGGCGTACAGCGTCCTGGTATCGGGCCTGTCACCGGTGACTAGTGCGCCGAGCGTGCCCTCGAAGTGGTACCCCGGGCGCACACTACCCCCCGTTAAATCGGTGTAGTGGTCGCCCGCGGTGTTGAGGAGCCGGCCCAGCTGCCCGCCCGGGGCACCCGGCCATCCCATCCGCGAGATGTCGGTCGCCGTCTGGATGCCTTGGTACATCGTGACTTCGTCCACCGATCCGGGGAAGAAGTCGGCGTAGGTCCCGTTGGCCTTCGATCGTCCGATGGTGAACTTGCTGTTGCCCACCCACAGGGCCACGTTCTCTTTCATCCCGGCCAGCTGGCCGTCGACGTAGAGGCGTAGCTGGCGGGCGGCGTGGTCGTAGACGCCGGTCAGATGCGTCCACTGCCCGGTCACCGGCGCGTTGAGGGACTGCGCATAAACCACGCCCGAGGCGTCCGCGTCCTGCTGATGGTGGCCGAAGACCCAGCGGTCCGGCCCCGGCCGGTACTGCAGGAAGAACGACGACGCACGACTGCCGTCCTGGCCGATCACGGTGGCGACCTGATCCTTGCGGGACAGGTTGGCAAATGCTGACACCGTGAAACTGTCGCGTGTGGACACACCGAGCCAGGTCGTGGCCGCCCGGCCGGAAAGGCCGTCAAAGGTGATCGCACGCCCGGATATGCCCGGACCGTAGGAGACCCCGGTGGCGTTCGGCGTCGCGTGGTTGGCGCGCCACGACGAGTCGTTCGGAGTGTTGTCGTCGAAGGTGAAGCGCCCGTATCCGGCCGCGTATACATCGTCGTGGATCGCCCGTACCTCACCGGCGCTCAGCACGCGGTTGAAGACGCGGACGTCGTCGATGCAGTACCGGTAGAGGTCGGCGTTGGCGCCATTCCACTTCGCCCGGCCCAACGTCAGCGGCCCCGTGGACGGGATCGTCGACACTTCGGCCCGCATCGCGGAGAGCACCCCGTTGACGTACAGCTTCAGTTGTCTGCTGGCACTGTGGTAGGTGACGGCAAGGTGCGTCCAGTCGCTGACCGCTGCCGCCTCGGCCGAGGTGAGCAGGACGGTCGACGGGTTGTCGGTGTCGGCGGACGGCACGTTGACCGCCCACTTGCCCGTCGCCTTGTGATATTGCAGGTAGAGGGCGCTGACCCGGTTGGCATCCTGCGCGACCAACGTGCGGTTGGTCGTGTCGGTCCCTTCGAGGTAAGTCCACGCCGCCACCGAGAAGCTACCGGTCGTGTCGATGACCGGGCCCGCGGTCTGCGCCCAGGCGGACGTGCCGTCCAGTTTGAACGCGGCGTGCTTGCGCCCGCCGATCCAGCCGGAGGCACCGGTCATCGTCACCGGCCTGTTGTTGCCACTGGCGTCGGCGCCGGTCGTGCCCGTGTTGTCGTCGAACTTCCAATATCCGATGTGGTCGGTGGGCAACGGTGCGATGGCGGCTTCCGTTGGGTACGAGGCCTTCAGCGCCCCGACGCGGTTCTTGTCGAGCACGCCGGCGTAAAGCCGCACGTCATCGACCATGCCGGGGAAGTGGTTGGCCGGCTGTCCGGCCGCCTTACCGCGGCCGATGGCCACGCCTCCGTTCGCCTGCCACGACGTGTCGAGTGCGCCGTCCTTCTGCCGCACGGCGTTGACGTAGAGCCAAATTGTCTTCGAAGGCGCGTCGTAGACACCGACGAGGTGGACCCAGTTACCGATCTCGCCTGGCGCGACCGAGACCGCGGCTCGCGCAACGGCCGGGGTTTCGTCGGTCTCCGGCATCTCGAAGATCCACGAACCGTCCGTGTTGTCGCCGTCATCGACCAGATGTCCCAGCCGGAACTTGCTTGTCTGGGTACCGTCGACGGTCACCGCATCACGACGGCAGCCGACGTACGGGTCCTCGCAGTCGACCGGGTTCATGTGCACCCACGCCGAAACCGTGAAGCTCTGATCGGTGCGCAGGTCCACTTTGGACGTCCTCGCCACACCACTGCTTCCGTTGAACCGCAACGCGTTTCCGGACCGTCCAACTTCTCGCTGGTACCCACCGGACAGCGTGGCCGTCCGGCTGCCCACGGAATCGCCCGCATTCGAGCCGCTTGGCTCGTCGAAGGTCCAGGTGTGCACCAGGCTCAGATCCCGGCCCGCTTGCGTGCGAACCTCTTCGGCGAACAGCACCCGGTTATACACGGCCACGTCGTCGATGGCGCCCGGGAAGCGGTTGATGCGCTGGCTGTTCCATTTCGCCGCACCGATTTGCAGCTGCCCGGTGGGATGGTTCCACATCACGGGGGCGGCGCTGGTACCCGCCAAAACTCCATTGACATAAAGGTGGAGCTGCCGAGTCGGGGCGTCGTATACGCCCACGAGATGGGTCCATATGCCAACCTGCACGGCCGGCCCCTTGAGCAGGTAGTGCACGTCGCCACCATCCGCCCGGTCGTGGCTGAACATTGCGAGCGCCCAGTGGCCGCTCGGCGCGGCCAGCAGCTCGAAGGCACTGACATAGGTGCCATCCTGCGATACCACCACCGACGTTCCACCGACGCGGTCCAGCCTGGCCCAGGCCGACACCGAGAAGCTACGGCTGGTGTCGAGTGCCTTCGGAGCGGAGACGTAACCGGTGCTCTCCAACGCCAAAGCCAGATCGGCCGGATCCGGGCTGCTGGTCTGCCCGCTGGTGAACCCGATCGTCTCCCCCTTCACCCCATTGCGGCCCTTGCCCGAGGAGTCGGCGAGTCCGCCATCGAGCTTCCACTGGCCCTCGGTGACGTTGTTCTGGCTGACCAGACCCTGGATCTCGGCCTGCTCCAAGGGCCGACTGTAAGCACGAACCTCATCGATGAGACCCGGAAAGTAGTCGGTCAGCTGGCCGTTCCATTGAGCGCGGCCGACAACGAACTGGCCCGTGGCGTTGAACCCGCCGGTGCGGGTGGCTTCGCCCGCGAGCTGCCCGTCGACATAGAGCCGAACGTTGCCCGTGACAGCGTTGTAGACGGCAGCGACGTGGGCACGCTGACCGACCTTCGCAATCATGGAACTGCCGACCATCGTGTAGGCGCCCAAAGTCGCCTCGTCCGTGGCGGGCAACAGGATCCACCAGTTTCCGCTGTCGGCACTGCCGGCGATCGGCCGGTAGTGCAGGGCGAAGCCACTGCGGTGCACGCCGTCCTGCGAGACCATGGTGACCGCGGTGTTGTCGGCGGCCTGGCGGCTGAGCTCCACCCAGGCCGAAACGGTGAAGCTACGGTCGGTTCGCAATTGCGGCCCGCCCATGCTGACCGCACCCGTGGTCCCGTTCAGGCTCAGCGAGCCGTCGATGATGCCCGGCGTGGTGAACGTTGCGCCCGGAGCCAGCACACCCGATGCCCCGCCGTTGACAGCATTGGTCGCGGTGCTGGTGCCGACCTGCTCGTCGAACCGCCAGTGTCCTATCTGGACGTTGTCGCGGCTGACTGCGGTACGCACCTCAGCGTCGAGGAGTGCCCGATCCCAGATGGCGACCTCATCGATCGATCCCGGGAAGTGATCGACGCCAGGACTGCCGTCCCACATGGTCCGTCCGATTTGGACTTCGCCGGTGGCACTCCACACCGGCAGATTCCGGCTGACTTCGCCCGACTTCACGCCGTTGACGTAGATCCGGATCTTCTTCGCTTGAGCGTCGTAGACACCGGTGAGATGAGTCCATACCCCGGTCTGCGCAGTCTCGGCCGAGGTTGCCCCATCGCCGCTGCCCTGCGCACCCGGCATGCTGAACACCCACCTGCTGCCGCCGAGTTGAGTGTCGTCGCGGTGCCACAGCGCGAAACCGGGGAACCGGTCGCCACCCTGGCTGACGATCGCCCGGGCGCCCGTGGCGGAGTCGAGTTTCACCCACGCTGAAACGCTGAAACTGGCCGTGGTGTTGACGGCGTTCGGTGCCTTCACGTGACCCTGCGTCGCCGGATCCAGGGTGATGGCAGTGCCAACCGCGCCCGGCGTGTAGACCGTGCCGCCAGTCGGTGTGCCGTCACGGAACCCGAGGAACGCGGTGTCCTTGGCGTTGCCCTCGAAGGACCACTGCACCAGCGGACCGTTGCCTGCGCGCACATAGAAGTGGTGAATCGTCGGCGGGCTAAGCCGGCCGGCCCGGTCCACGCTGTGCACGTACAGATCGCGGGGACCGTCACCGGGTGGGGTGAGCTGTACCGACATGGCACCGTTGAGGGCGCTCGCCTCCAGCTTCTGTGGGGCGGCAGCATCCCAACCGTAGCGGTAGTGATCGATGTCCTGGATTTCGTTCGTCTCGAAGTTGGGCGTGAACGTGAACATGCCCGGAACACTGATGCCACCGTGCCATCTGTTGTCCGCCGGGTACACGTCGCCAGTGACGGTCGGGGCCTTGCGCGGCGCCTGCCGGTCGACGACGAAAGCCGGCCCAGCCGCCAACATGCTCCAGTGGGCGTCGACCGCCCAAACCGACCAGGTGTGCTCGGATTGATCCGCCGCGCTGCGTAGGTCGAGCTGTTTGGTGGCCAGATCCCCGGAGTTCACTGCGCCACCCCATGAATCCACGCCGCTGACCCTCCAAAATGGCCTGACCTGGTCGCCGTCCGGATCGGACAGCCGTGCCCGCAGGTTGATGAAGTCGTCGCCGAGATACACCTTGCCGCCGCAGTTCTTGCAAGCCGCGCGCCACGGTGTAACCGAAAGCTCAGACGGCGTATTGGGTTTGGTGTTGTACTCGACATACAGCACCGTGCGCGCCGGGTCGTACTTACGCCACGCACCCTGATTGCCCTCGTCGGCCGCGCCGATGAAGTAGCTGGACCACCCGCCGAAAGTGATGTGGCCCTTGGTGTCGAAGCCGAAGTGATGCTCACCCGGATCCGCGCAACCTCCGCGGGCGCCGGCGACCCCCTTGGTGTCGACCACCCAGTGTCCCGGCTGCGCGTTCCACGTGGTGCCCGATCCGTACTGGCCGTTGACCCAGTAGAGATGATGGTTGTGCACGCCGCAGTCGGGCCGGTAGACCGCGACTGTGTTGAGGAACGACCTGATCCACTCCTTGCCGCCCAGCCACCTTGTGTCGTATTGGAAATACGTCCGCGCAATGCCGACGATCGCCCCGCAGTTGGACCAGTTGCACCGGCCGACCTGTGCTGTCCCCGCGGGATCGGCCGTGCTGTTGTAGTAGGCCCGGTTCGGGTTCCCCGAGTACACACCGCCCCACGCGTACTTACCCAATTGCGCCGGGGCCGGATCGATGACAACCGGGAATGTCGTGTTTGGATCGTCGAGCAGCTCGGCGTCGGGCGTAATCACGAGCGCCTTTGCGTCGACTGATACCTTTGCCAGCGCCTGTTTGCGGTCCTCCGCCGAGTCCCACATCAGCGACGGCGGTGCCCTGAAAACGGGCCCAGCAACCGGATCGTGACCCTCGATTGCTCCGTCCTCGGTCACGGTGACCTTCACGCTCGCGGTCGTCATGCCCAGCCGGACCTCACGCACCGCAGCGGCAGCCTGCCTTGTCTTGACGACAACATGCTGCGTGTACCCGGCATTGTCTGCCTTCATCACGAGGTCGACCCCCGGATACACCTCCGGATAGGTGGCCGTGTTGCCCTCAAGCACCGGCTTGGGCAGCGACCCCGGCCACGACAACGTCATCCGGGAAGCCCCGACGCCATAGCGCACAAGGGGACCGTCACCGCCCCCGGAGAAAGCCACCTCCGCCGCCGCGACCTTTGGCCCCACCGAGCCGTCCGGCCGAGTCTCCAATGTGGTGTCCACCGCTGCCCAGGTACTGCCCTTCCGGACCCGCACCGGCACGGTGGTCAACTCGGCCGCCATCGTCCCATCGGGCTTGGCGTGCACCAGCCTGGTCTCGGTTGTCATGTCCGCAACGCGGACGGGCGATTGCTGCCGTCTAGCCGCTGCCACCGCCAGGGCGCTGTCCGGCGCCTCCTGCACGCTGGTCCAAGGTGCGGGCCTCTGGCTGTCAAGCGGCGAGTCCGCGACCACCAAAGCCATGCTCCCGACGACCAGGGCAAGCGAGGAAGCCACCCATTGCGCCACGGCTCGCCTGCGCCAAAACGCTTGTCCCACAACAACCTCCGCCTTCACAGCCGACACTCAGGGTCGACCCCCGCACGGAGTATGGCCGTCGGCGCTGTCACTTCTCTGTCACTTCACAAACAGGCGGCGGCGGTGCTCACGCGGAGGGAGCGGAACTGCCCGGATCACACCGCTGGGGTTAATGCGTTGCGAGGGCCGATGTCCGGGCCGTACCGTTTGGCGACCGTGATCTTCCGCTATGAGCCGCCGCTTTGACGGCTCACCGGCGCAAAGGTTGATCGCACCGCTTCGAGTGCGGGAACCGTGCCCCAACGCCATGGGCTGCCCCCTCGTGGTCTGCGAACCGTTTGTGCCGAAGGACCGGCGGGCGCTACCTCCCGCCGGTCAACAAAGCTCCGTATATCGTGGGTCCGGTGCGGGTGACGACCTGGAATGTGAACTCGGTCAAGCAGCGGCTGCCTCGGCTGTTGCCGTGGCTGGACCAGCGGCAGCCTGATGTGGTCTGCCTTCAGGAGACCAAGCTGACCGACGCCGCCTTCACCGAGCTGCTCGGAGCGGAGCTCGAAGCCCGCGGATACGAGGTCGCCCTACACGGCGAAGCGGCATGGAACGGCGTGGCGATCCTCTCCAAAGTCGGTCTCGGCGATGTCGTGGCGGGCATCCCGAATGGACCCGGGTTCCCGCATCCCGAGGCGCGGGCGCTGGCGGCGACCTGTGGTGGGATCCGCGTGCACTCGCTGTACGTCCCGAACGGGCGGACGCCGGACTCCGAGCACTACCGTTACAAGCTCGCCTGGCTGGCCGCGCTGCGGGACATGGTCGCCGCCGGCCCCGAAGCCGCGATCGTATGCGGGGACATGAACATCGCCCCGACCGACGCGGACGTGTTCGACCCCGCCGCGTACGTCGGCCACACCCACGTCACGGCGCCGGAGCGGGCCGCGTTGGCCGAACTGCAAGCGCTCGGGTTGCGTGACGTCATCCGGGATCGCTGGCCAGACAAGCGGGTCTTCACGTACTGGGATTACCGTGCAGGGATGTTTCACCAGGACCTGGGTATGCGGATCGACCTTGTTCTGGCTTCCGCGCCGGTGGCCGGCCGGGTTCGTGCCGCCTGGGTGGACCGCCACGCGCGCAAGGGCACCGGGCCGAGCGACCACGCCCCGACAATCGTCGATCTGGACGAGGCGCCGGACGGGGACATCGGACCGGTCGTACCGCCACCATCCGCACCACGACTCAAGCGAGGCAAGGTCAAGCTGCCCCAGTCGCCCCCCGAACCGTGATGGGCACCAATGCCATGCGCCTTAATGTGGGATGTGCGATGTGGACGCACAAGCCATGGCAAGGACGTTTCGTTCCGCATCCCCTTCCGGCCAACGAGCGCTTGCGGTCCTATGCCAGTTGGTGCAACGCGGTTGAGGGCAACACGACGTTCTATGCGACGCCGGCCAAGGACACTGTGGCGTCGTGGGCGAGGCAGACCGACCCCGACTTCCGGTTCGTGGTCAAGCTTCCCAAGTCGATTACGCACGAACGCCGTCTGACTGGCGTCGACGAGGAGCTTCGAGCTTTCCTGGACGCGATCGAGCCACTCGGCCGGCGGGCCCATGCCCTCTGGTTGCAGCTGCCGGGATCATTCGCTCCCGTCGACGTCCCTGCCCTTGCCGGCTTCTTGCGCAGGCTCCCCTGCTCCTACCGGTATGCCGTGGAAGTCCGCCATCGCGCGTTCTTCGACGACCCCCGATCCACGCGGCTTCTCGAAGAGGTACTTGCCAGCGCAGCTGCCGAATGGATCCCGTTCGATACCACCGAGTTCTTCCAGAGCCCTCCGACCAGCGACGCCGAACGAGATGCGTGGAGCAAGAAGCCGCGGATGCCGCGCCGGTCGCTCGCGCTCACCGACCACCCGATCGTCCGCTACCTCGGCCGGGATGCCGTCGAGCGGACGATCGAGGGCTGGCAGCATTGGGTTGACATCGTTGCCGAGTGGCTACGCGAGGGTCGCTCGCCGACCGTGTTCATCCACACCCCCGACAACGCTGACGCGCCCATGCTCGCTCGCCGCTTCCACGACGATGTGCGGGCACACCTGCCTGAACTCAAGGCACTGCCCCAGCCGGTACCAGCCGAGCCACAGACCCTCTTCTGACCCCTAGGCGGCGGAAGGTGCGTGGGCGCGCAGCAACAGGAGGATCTGGCTCCAGAGGTCGTCGAGTAGATCGGGGTTGTTCGCCAGCTTGGCGAACATGACCATGCCTTCCAGCTGAGCGACGATGGACCTCGCCGTGCTGTGGTTGGCGGTATCCGTGGGGATTGTGCCCTCGGTGACTGCCTCGTTCAGTACTCGCTGAATCAATTGGATCTGTTCTTCGAAGATCTCTTCGAGACGGGCCAGCACGGCCTGGTCCTGCGAGCTCAGCTCGAGAGTCAGGTTGCCCAAAAGGCAGCCATTGACGATGGGCTGGCGTTGTGCGGCTACCTGTGCGCGGATCAGTCGCTCGACTCGTGACAGGGCGGGCTCCGGACCGCTTAGTGCGGTGACCCACTCCGTGCGCTGTGTGTGCCAGTGCACGTCGATCGCCTCGATCGTCAGTGCCTGTTTCGACTCGAAGAAGTGATAGAAGCTGCCCTTCTTCACGTCAGCCCGGGCACAGATCTCGGCGACGCCGATGCTTCCATAGCCACGGCTGAGCATCAGCTCGCATGCGGCGGCCAGGATGCGTTCCCGGGCGGTGCTCGATCGTCCCATCCCGCGAGTATACGGCCGGTCAACTACCGTCTTGCAAATTAGTTGACCGGTCGTCTAGTCTTCGCCGAGGAGAGCAACCCACCTTGAAGGAGCGTTTGATGTTCGAGCCGATAACAGTCGCGATCGCCTATCACAGCGGCTATGGCCACACAGCGAGACAAGCGGCCGCGGTCGCAGCCGGTGTGGAATCCGTGCCAGGGGTGAAGGCGGACCTTCGTGATGTCGCAACCCTCAACGCGGAGCTCTGGGAAGCACTGGCGAGCGCCGAGGCCATCATCTTCGGATCACCCACCTACATGGGTAGCCAGTCGTCGGTCTTCCAGGCTTTCGCCGAGGCAAGCTCGCAGATCTGGGCCGAATCCGGCTGGCGAGACAAGATCGCGTCCGGCTTCACAAACTCCGCCGGAGTCAACGGCGACAAGCTAAACACCCTCGTATCAATGGCACTTTTCGCAGCGCAGCACGGCATGCACTGGGTGACCCTTGGCCTGCCGCCCGGCTGGATTTTCAAGTCGACGGGTACCGAAGAGGACCTCAACCGGCTCGGTGGCTTCATCGGAGCCATGGCTCAGTCGCCATCTGACCTCGGCCCTGACGTCGCTCCCCCCGACACCGACCTGCGCACCGCCGAACACCTGGGCAAGCGCGTCGCCCAAGCGGCAGCGGAGCTGGCCCACGGCCGTCGCGCACTGACCGAGGCCGCAGCGTGAACAGGAGCCGTCTCGAGAACCTGCTTTCCTTGGTACACCCCATAATCCAAGGCCCTTTCGGAGGCGGACTGTCAACGGTGTTGTTGGCGGCCACCGTGTCCAATGCCGGTGGGCTTGGTTCCTACGGCGCGCACATCCTCGAACCTGAGGGGATCACCAAGCTGGTCGCCGAGCTTCGCGCCGCCACGAGCCGCTCGTTCTCGGTGAACCTCTGGGTCCCGCAACCGGGAGAGACCGACCGGCCAGACGAGGCCGAGCTCGCCCGGCACATCGAGCGGATGCGGCCCTACTTGGCGGAGCTTGGCCTGCCCGAACCTGAAGCCAGGTACCCATTCGCACCTGACTTCGACCAGCAAGCCGAGGCGTTGCTCGCAGCCGCTCCACCGGCGATCAGCTTCGTGATGGGCATCCCTCCAAAGTGGACGCTGGATGAAGCGCGCAGGCAAGGCATCGTCACCATCGGCACCGCGACGACCGTCGCGGAAGCTGTCGCCCTCGAGGCGGCAGGCGTGAACGCTGTGGTGGCCTCCGGTAGCGACGCCGGCGGCCACCGGGGTGCATTCCTGCGTCCGGTCCGCGAGTCGCTGGTGGGCACGTTCGCTTTGGTGCCACAGGTTGCCGATGCGGTGTCGATCCCGGTCATCGCGGCTGGGGGCATTGCCGATGGCCGCGGGATCGCTGCGGCACGCATGCTGGGAGCCGACGGCGTCCAGATCGGCACCGGCTTCCTCGCCACCGAAGAGTCGGGAGCCAGCCCGGTGCACAAGGAGGCTTTGCGTGGCCCGATGGCCGGCACCACGGTCCTAACGCGACTATTCTCCGGACGGCATGCTCGCGGCATTCCCAATCGGCTTATTCGGGAGCTGGCCGCGCTCGAGGATGAGGTGCCAGCATATCCGATCACCAACGCCCTGATGCAACCCATCCGCCGGGCGGCGGCCGAGCGGGGTTCGGCCGACCACCTCAATCTGTGGTCGGGACAGGCCGCATCACTTGCCAAGGCGTGCAACGCTTTGGACTACTTCCACCGGCTTGTCGCGGACACCGACCGAGTCATTTCGCTCTAGCAGTTCAGGAGGCCTTGTCCGGCAACCGGGCAAGGCTTTCCTGGGCGCGCCTTATCGCGGCGTCAGCTCCCCCGCTCCGGCGCAGGATATCGATAGCCTGTTCAAGGTCGATGCGGGCACGGTCCGTCCGGCCGGCCCGCAGGTGTGCACTGCCTATGTCGTACCGGATCAGCCCCTCCAGTCTGGCGTTATCGATCTGTTTGGCCACCTCCAATGCGCGATGCAGGTAGTCGCCGGCCAGCCCGTCGCTTCCGAGCTCGCTGCAGATGCGGCCGAGCCGGTGCAGGGCGTTCGCCTCGCTGAGGCGGTCATGGCGAGCCCGGGCGTCGACCAGGGCAGAGTCAAGAAGCGACTTCGCCATTTCGAGGTTGCCTGATCTGCGGTAGGCCTCACCGAGCCCACGCGTCGAGTGGTTGACCCAGCGCTGGTCCCCGATCCGCTGAGCACCATCGATCGCCTTCCGGTAGTACGTAACGGCTTGCGCGTGTCTACCAGCCTCCAGGTGGGTCATCCCGAGATTGGCGAGCACAAAGGGCATCAGGTGGAGGTTGCGGGCGGCAGTGAGCGCGGCGGCAGCCTGTTCCAGGTGTCGCGTGGCAGATTCGTATTTCTCCTGGCCATTGCAGATCGTCGCGAGCTCGACCAGAGCCATCGTCTCCACCGCGGCATCACCGGCCACGCGGCTCAACATCAGCGCCTGGTCGTAGAGAGCCACAGCCTCATCAAGCTTGCCGGATGCGTGGCTCAGGTAGCCGAGTCGCGTCAATGTCTGAGCCAGCAAGGTCTTGCGCCCCAGGGTGTGAACCACGCCGACTGCCGACTCGAGTTGTTGTTGCGCCTGATCGTGACAGCCACGGTCGATGTTCAATTGCGCCAGTCCGCAGCGCAGCACAGCCTCGCCGTCCCGATGCTCAGAGCCGGCTAAGGCAAGCAGCGTCGTTTCATGGGTTCGCTGCCAGTCGTCCCAGTCCGCGCGGAACTCAAAGAACATCGCCATGGCGTGCGTCAACTGCCAAGCGGCAGTGAGATAGCCGAGGCGGCAAGCCATCTCTGCGGCTGCCACCAATAGATCGCGCTCGGCCGCGAACCAGGCGAAGGGATCCTGTTGTATCAGCTCAAGGGTGCCTGAGTGCCGCGATCGCAGGGCCTGAGCCCTGGGTGGATTGAAACCACGCACCTGATCTCCGGCGCAGTGCACAGCATGCGCGATCAGCGTCACACAGGTTTCAAACGCACGGCTCAGGTCATAGCCGGACTTCTGCTCCTGGGCGAACATCCGGGTGAGGTCATGCAACCGGTACCTTGCCTGGCTTGCGGGCCCGTCGGGGACTGTGCCCAGCAGCTGCGCGTCTACGAGCCGCTCGGCGAGATACTCGGCCTCCATCTCATCGATGCCGCAAAGCGCGGCGGGAAACCATGACGCGAAACTGGAAGCAGGAGTCCACGCCGCAGCACCTAAGATCATCTGCTGACGGGCGTGTTGCCCCGAGTAGCTCAGTTCAAGGCTGGCCCGGACGGCAAGGTCGCCCACCTCGAGCTCGCTCAGCCGGAACCTGTGGTCCTGCAACCGAGTAGCAAGCCGCTCCGCTGTCCTATCAGGACGAGATCGAAGCCGTGCGCCGGCAATACGTATGGCCAAAGGTAGCCTGCCGCACAGGTCGACGATCTGATGCAGACAGTCAACGGACTCAGTGGCGAGCCGGTTCCGCTCGGCGACCTTTTCCAGGAGTGTCAACGCATCACCTGGCTCGAGCACCTCAAGCGACAGCGGTTTGACGTTGTCCAGACCGCTCAGCCGGCGCCGGCTGGTGATAAGCGTCAGACAACCCGGAGACCCTGGCAGCAGCGGCCGGATCTGCTCCTCACTGTGGGCATTGTCCAGTAGCAGCAGGACTCGCCTTCCCGCCAGCACACTACGCAGAAACGCAGCACGCTCATCAACATTCCGAGGAAGATCCTCCCCGAGCAGACCGAGCCCTCGCAGAATCCGGTCCAGCGCATCGCCGGGGTCCATCGGCGCCGTTTCTCTTGTGTAGCCATGCAAGTCGACGAACAGCTGCCCGTCGGGGAACAGATGGGCGAGCCGATGCGCAATCCGGATCGCTAGAGCCGTCTTACCCACACCCGCCATGCCATCGATTACCGAGACGACTACGTGCTGGTCCACACCCGCGCAGATGTTGAGCAGGTGCTCGAGTTCTGGCTCACGGCCGGTAAAGGTGGCCAGATCGGCTGGCAACTGCGCCGGGCCGGGCGGTCCCGGCTGAGAAGGTACTTCTGGTCGTGGGGCCGAGCCGGCGAGCCGTCGCCTGGCCACATCCCACGCCTGAATCTCCTCCGCGGTACAGCCGCACGCTCGCGCGAAGGCGGCGACCAGATCCCCGCGCGGCAATGTTTCTCGAGACAGCGCGGCGGTAACCGTGCTGCGCGGCAACGCCTCCCCGGCTGCGGCCGCCCGGCTCTCGAGGCGTCGGTAACCCAGGCCCGCCCACTGTTTGAGCCGCCGCATCGTTTCGACGAACTCTCCCGCGCTATTCGCATGGGAGGGATTCGGTTTGCCAGCTTCGGCAGACGCGCCCGTCAAGACCACCATCCCCAAGGTGATCCACTATTCGTCATACATCAATGTTCGCACGGGGGCACGACCGGCATGGGTCAGACCGGCGCCACCGGGACATCTCCCGCCGGGCACGGCAATGCCAGATGGTGACAGGCAAATCCCGGAAGGAGAGGATCAAAGTGGTAAGAGCACTTTCGCGAGTCGCAGTAGTTGCCGCGCTGATGATCGCTGGTATCGGCGTGGCCACAGCCCCGGCAAACGCAGCCGTCCCAGGCGGAACCTGCCGGACGCTGTCCGCGCTCATCCCCGGCAGTGGCGTGCACAGCTTCAGGATGTGCCTATCGATCGACAGCAACTGGATGGTCAGCGCGAACGGCATAACAAGCCACAACGCGTACACAACGATCTTCATCAACCAGTGCCAGGCAGTCAACAACCAGCCGGTGAACTGCATAAACCGAGGGGCTGTCGCCGGCAACGGAAGGAACGGCCTAACTGTGCCGAAACGGACCGCCTATTGGGGACACATCTACCAGACCTGCGGCAGCTCCAATGACGGCAGCGGTGGAGAGTGGGTCTACGTCTGCACCAACTTCGTCGCCGCAGCCTGACTGGCTGCAAAAGGGGAGCCGGGACACTCCCGGCTCCCCTTTTGCTACATCAAGGGTTATGGCGTCGTTGCGGAATTGCCCAGCTCGTCTGGGGGTACCGACGGATCCATATCGGGATCGTCCTCGATGGCCTGGATGATCGCCTCACGGTTGGCCTCGAGCATCCTGGTGAGGTGGCCTTGGAGCAGGTGCGCATTGGGTGACTTCCCCGAGAAGACGGCATCCCAGGTGTCCTCGCGGTTTTCGACCTTACGCGCTAGTTGCTGCATCTCCTCGCCGAGGTCACCGCGCAGCGCTGCCTGCTGCAGTTGACGGCGCTCCTCCTCGGTCGGCTGGTTCTCGCGCTTGAACCGGCTCAACTCCCGCGAGGCTTGCTCCAAGGCGTCGTTGAGCTCGGCCCTGGCAGCATGCAGCCGCTCGTCAAGATATGCGAAGTCCGGGGCCGTCATGCCGGCACCGCTGCGGGAGCGGGCGGCAGCTTCTCGATGGAGAAGTAGCCGACGCACATCTTGATGGTGTCGATGACCATCCGCAGCGCGTTCATGAAGACCTGGATCACCTTGATGGCCGCCCACACCATCTTGATGCCTTCCCAGACCGTCTTGATCAGCTTCCACTGCCCATAGAACGGGATGGCGGCATTCGTAAGGGCGGCAGAGATGAGGCTGACGAGTGTCTGGATGATGTCGACGACGACCTGGGCCATCTTCACCGCCTCATTGATCATGGTCAAGAGGTGGTCGCCCAGCTTCCGCATCGCGGCGCTTTGGTCGGTCAAAGTGGCGGTCCACTTGCCCACATGTGCGCTGGCGGCGTTGGCCGCATCGCCCGTCCACGTGCCCGTGATCGCTTTGCTACCGGACTCGAGGTTGGATTTCACGACGTCAGCGCAATCGGCGACGGCCCGCCATGCGCTGACATGCATGGCGGCCTTGTCTATGTCTCCGGCAAGCCAGCGGGTGACCTTCTCGCGCGGGTCGGGGCCGCCAAGCTCAGTAATCAGGTTGCAGACCTGATCGAAGATAAACCCGAACGAAACCTCCGGCAGGTCTGGAAGCGCGGCTCCCTCGCCACCAGGTGCGATCAGCTCGGCCGCGCCGGAACCACGGTCATCGAATCCGTTGGCCACCCCGTCGTCATCGATCGTCCCTGTCCCGCCTCCCGGCAGCGTCGCGAGGCGACCGGCTGACGCCTCATCAGCCTCTTTGTATGACTTGGCAACCGAGTTGAGCCCGTCGCGGGTGGCGCCAAGGCGAGTGCTGTCCTCCCGCAGGACGTTGTGAAACTTGGGGATCAGGTCGGCATAGTCGCCGCTGATCAGCTCGAGGATCTTGCCGAATTCGGCATCGGCGATGTTGCTCGCCGCGTAGTTTCGTCCTGCTCCCATATCCGTTGATGCGCGGCCGACCTGTTGGGCAAACCCCCGCAGATCACCAAGCTCAACCGCCAGTTGCGTCACGACAAATCCTCTCAGGACGTCATTCACCCGCTTGAGGGCGACCGGACGGCCTAGATTGTGCCATTGCCTCCGGCATGGGACAACCGGACGGCAGCCAGCCCTACTGGGTCCGCCAGACCGCAATGATCAGCGCGATTTGGAGAGCCGAGACCCCAAGCAGCACAGCCCATTGCTTGCCAAAGGACCAGCGCCGGCCGATGGCGACGAACACGAGGACGATGCTCGCAACGCCCAGGATGACCATCGACACGGCCCACGCCGCGTTTCCAGACGTCGCCCCGAACACAATCCCGAGAATGGAGAACAGGACTGCACCCGAGACCATGGTGTCGCGCAGGAACCCCTCGGCGAGCGCGGCGGCGGCGGCAGGAATGAAGCGAGCCCAGGCGCCGCGCCGCTGTTCGGGTGTCGGTGCACCATCGACCTCCCGCGCGCGCCGGGACGCCTCCTTGAAAAGCGGACCATCCGCGTCGGTTGGCTCATGATTGCGATCGGACATAGCCGCCACTCTAGAACGCGTTCATTGATATCGCGACAGCGCGAACCAGCCGTCAGTGCCGAAGGGTGGTATTCATCGGCGGCCGTGTTGATGGCAGCGCCAAGGTTGTGAGGCGTGGTCCAGGTGCTGCCCAGGCGCAAAGACACCCAGATGTCGCCAAGACCGTGCCCGCCTTCGCGTTCCAGGCCGGTGAAGAGCAGGACGTTTCCGGAAGGCAGGATCACCGGATTGAACTCCCAGCCGGGGGTGTTGACCGGGCTGCCAACGTTTTGGGCTGGGCCATACGTTCCATCGGCCCTCAAGGGCGATGAGTACACGTCGAAGCCACCCACACCACCGGGGCGATCACTGGCAAATACAGCGTGCCATCAGCGTCACAGGGCGCCTACAACTCGGGCACGTCCTAGCCAACCACTACTGGACCACCTAACACCGGACAGCCACGCAGGAGGCTTCAGACGGCGATCGCGCCGAATCCCTCAACGAGCTTTAGTCGCTAAGCACCCGCGCGGCGGCGGCAAGGCGGCGAGTAGACACGGAAAAGCTGCCCGTGCGCCTGGCGATGGCGGGTCTATTGTGGACAATCCGGGTCGGTGATTTGTCCAAAACAGACACAGCGGAGATCCCGCGACCACGATGACCCACCATTCGATGTGCTGCCGTCGACGGCCAACGGAAGCCCTTGCCACACCGTGACTTTGGTGCGGGATGCGATCGAGCCCGGAGGTTGACCGCATCCCGGCCGGTCAGAACGTCACCAGCGGATCGCCGAAGAAGTCCGAGATGAAGTTGATGAAAAAGAAGCCGAAAAAAATCACGTTCGCTACGAGCAGCACGTAGTGCCACGGGCGTGGGCGAGCCGGTGCGGGCAGCTTGCTGTTGAGGTACATGAGCAGGAACGGGAAGATCAGCGCGCCGAGGTTGGACATGTTGGCCGACCACTGCACGAGGTTCACCGGCAGTGCGAGATGCAGGACGATCGAGATGACGACCAGCAGCACGAACATGAACGGGTAGTAGAACCGCCGCGGGTCGCCGTCAAGCAACCGGCGCAACCGTGGGCTGTTGGCGTGCGAGGCGTCGGTCGTGACCCTCACCATCGCCTCGAAAATGCCCAGCTGGGTGCTGAACAGGATGAGCACGCCCACCACCAGGACGAGGTAGAACAGGCCGCGGCCATACTCGTCGCCGAGCGCGGACGCGACGAACGTCGGCACGTTCGCCGTCGTCGGCTTGGCGCCGGACAGCTCGACCGCATGGGCCATCAGGATCGTCGGCAACAGCATGCCGAGCATCGCCCCGATGAAGAAGATGCCCCACTGATCGGCCAGCAGCAGCCGGTACCACCTCCGCCAGCGATCGGCGTTGGCCTTGTTGTCGGTGAACGTGACTCCGTTGTCGCGCAACGAATGCCCGCCGCCGCGCAGCCCGGACAGGTACCCGGTCCGGTAACCCATGCCGTAGCCCTTGTCCCGGTAATGGCCCATCACGTACCAGTTGAGCCCGGAGGCGAGCGCGGTGAAGCCTGCGAGCCCGCCGAGTTGCGTCGCGGTGATGCCGGCCGGTGGCGCAGCCGGGGTGAAGAACCCGCGGATGCCCTCCCACCACAGGTCGAATGGCACGATGAACACGTCGATGAGGATCAGCGTGATCAGGATCGCCCCGACCATCACCCAGTTGGCCAGCTCCAGTGAACGGCTGATCCGCTTGGCGGACAGTGTCAGGAGGAACACCACCACGAGCAGAGCGATGGCCCACAGTCGTGGCTCCTCCGCGCCCGACGGTGCGATCTTGCCGTGTACCAGCGCATACATGCCCTGCCCGGCTGACGCGGCCCAGCCGCCGGCGATGAACGCGAAGACGATGACGAAGACCCCGAACGGGGCCCAGAGCAGGTAACCGGGTGGCACCCGGCCCCAGCCGACCACCGGCGCCTCGCCGGTCGCCATGACATAGCGCGAGATCTCGACGTTGTAGAACGTCTGCAGCACCGCCGAGACGAGGATGACCCAGCCGACGCCGACGAAACCGAACTGCCCCACCGCTTGCGGGCCGAGCAGCCACTCGCCGCTGCCGATGGAAATACCGAGCGCGATGAGGCTCGGCCCGAGTGCGTACATGAAGAGTTGGCGCAGGCCTAGCCTAGAGACCTTGAAGACCTCCTCGGGCTCGGGCAGGTCCTCGACGGCCAGCGGGGGACGGCTGACGCCTAGTTGTTGTGTGCGTATATCGGTCTGATCCATGAGCACCTCCTCGAGGGATTCCCCCGGAAGAGTCAATGATGATTCTCAATGAGGTGGGGAATCAAGTGCTGCGAGTCCCCGGATCGACGCGTCGAGCACCTGTGCTGTGTGCGCGAGGACGAGCGTCCCTTTGAGGGATGCGCCGATCTGCATCAGGCAGCCCGGGTTGGCGGTCACCAACACGTCCGCGCCGGTGGCCAAGACGTTGTGCGCCTTGCGATCGCCGAGTTCGCGGGCGGGCTGCGGGTTCAGCACGTTCCAGACACCCGCCGAACCGCAGCAGATCTCCGGGTCGGCAATCTCGCGCACGGTCAGCTCCGGGATGCCCGCAAGCAAGGCTCGTGGCTGGGCCCTGATGCCCTGTGCGTGGGCGAGGTGGCACGCGTCGTGGTACGCCACGGTCAGCGCCAGCGGATGCCGGACCGCAACCGGCCCCAGCTCGACGAGGATCTCCGACAGGTCACGAACCTTCGCCGCGAAGTCCCGCGCAGCGTACTCTTTCATCGCCGATCCACAGCCGGCCGAGTTGACCACGATGTAGTCAACATTCTCAAATTTCTTGATGAGCGCGCTGGCGAACCGTTGCGCCTCCTTCTCGCGTCCATTGTGGACACTCAGCGCACCGCAGCAGCCCTGGCCGCTTGGGATCACGACGTCGCAGCCCTCGGCGGCCAGCACGCGTGCCGTGGCGGCGTTTACCTCTGGGAAGAAGGCGTGCTGCACGCAGCCGGTCAGCATGCCAACCACCGCCCGCCGTGTTCCCTGAGCGGGCAGCCTGGCCGGCAATCGCTCGGGCCGGGTTAGCTGGGGCGCAAGCGATTCGAGCGTGCCCAAGGTCGATGCGCGCCTGCGGGACAGGAGCGAGATGCCAAGGGCCTGATACGCGCGTAGTGGTCCACGCATCAGCCGCAACCGGCGTGGATACGGGAACAGCCGGAAAATCGCCCAGCGCAGCAGCCGTTCCCGCAGCGAGCGCGCATAGCGGCGTTCCACCTGTTGCCGGGTGTCGGCGATGAGCAGGTCGTACCGGACCCCGGACGGGCAAGCGGTCACGCAGGCCATGCAGCCCAGGCACCGGTCAAAGTGCAGTGCCATGGAGTCGGTCATCGGCTCGCCGCGCAGACCCTGCTCCATAAGGTTTATGCGCCCGCGCGGGGAGTCTGCCTCCGCTCCCCACAGCACGTACGTTGGGCACGTTGACAGACAGAATCCACAATGGACACAGTCCTTGACTAGGTCGATTCGGGGCGGATGGTGCTGGTCAAATGCACTCACGGCTCAAATCCCTCCCGCGAACCGGCCCGGGGCGAAGCGCCCGCCGGGGTCGAACTGAGCTTTGATCCGGCGCATCAGCTCCAGCCCGGGCACCGGACCCCACAGGTCGAGCCGGTCACGAACCGCCTGCGGCGCGGTCAGCACGACAGCATGTCCACCGGCCGCATGCGCAGCCGCGCGCAGGTCCTCGACGACCGCTGTATCGGTATCCCCGGGCATTGCGGCGTAAAGGACACCGCTGCCGATCGAGCCGCGCACATGCGCATGACGGGCGGCAGCC
Source organism: Micromonosporaceae bacterium (assembly GCA_003543035.1). Lineage (GTDB taxonomy): Bacteria > Actinomycetota > Actinomycetes > Mycobacteriales > Micromonosporaceae > Rhizocola. Next base: position 29,678 of record DPJL01000146.1, read on the forward strand.
AGCAGGCCTGGCACTTTGGACAGGGCCGCGGTCAGCTTCAGACCGATGTCACCGTCGCGCCACGGATACTGCCCCCACCATGCGGGCGCCTCGTTTGCGACCTCGCCTCTGGCCTGCCACGCCACTTCCCAAGCGCCGTCGGTGGTGGCATCGATCTCAAATGCGAGTGGCAAACCGGCCACATTGGACAGTAGAGCGCCAACCTCGTCCGGCCCGGAGACCTGACGACGTTCGTAAACACTGACCGGCGTGCGGGGATGCAGCCGGAACGCGCACTCGGCGATCAGCCCGAGCGTCCCATAGGAACCGGTCATGAGCTTGCTCAGGTCATATCCCGCAACGTTTTTGACCACCTTGCCGCCGGCCCGGGCGATGACGCCGTCAGCGCGCACGATGGTGACACCGATAATGAGGTCGCGCACCGTCCCGTAGGCCATGCGGCGCGGGCCACTGGTGTTGACCGCGACCATCCCACCGATGGTGGCCCCGGCAAGCGGTGCGTCGAGAGCAAGCTGCTGACCCTTTTCTGCGAGTACCGATTGCAGCTCCGCCACGGTCGTGCCGGCGCGCACGACCGCGATCAGATCCCCGGCGGCGTGCTCCACTACGCCAGTGAGTCTGCGAGTGTCGAGCACGAGGTCCAGTCGCCGAGGCGGATAACCCCAGTCTTGTTTGGTACCAGACCCACGCACCACAATCGCCAGATCGTGCTCAGCCGCCACGCGGATCGCGGCACTAGCCTCCAATGTGGACGCTGGAGTCGCAACGAACCGGGCCGGCACGCCGGCGATCGCGTCAGCGTCCTCCGCTGGGCGGGCCGCGTCCCCGATCGTGCGCCGCAAAGCCTCCAGCGGATCCATGGCCTAGAACACCTCCGCCAAACCGGCCTCCTGCAACGGATGCGCGCCCTTGCGCCGCCCCGGCACCTCGCCACACAACCGCGGGGTCGGGAAAACCTTGCCCGGATTGGAAATCCCGGCCGGATCGAACGCACACCGCACCAACTGCATCGTGTCCAGGTCGTCGTCGCTGAACATGCGCCCCATGTACTTCGTCTTGTCCACCCCGACACCGTGCTCACCTGTGATCGAACCGCCGTGTTCGATACACAGGTCCAGGATCGCACCGGAGACCTCCTCGGCCCGCTCGGCCTGCCCCTCCACGGCATCGTCAAACAGCACCAGCGGATGCAGGTTGCCGTCACCCGCGTGGAACACGTTGGCCACCCGGACGCCGGTGCGCCGTGACAGCTCGTCGATGCGGCGCAACACCTCCGGCAGCGCCGTGCGGGGGATGACGCCGTCCTGCACGATGTAGTCCGGGCTTATCCGGCCGACCGCGGCGAACGCGGACTTGCGGCCCTTCCAGAACAGCGCCCGTTCGACGGCGTCGGCGGCAACCCGGATCTCGAACGCGCCCGCCTCCAAGCACAGCTTACGCGCCTGCGCGAATTGCGCCGCCACCTCCGCCGCCGGGCCGTCCAGCTCGACGATGAGCACTGCCCCTGCGCCGTCGGGATATCCACAGTGGACGGCCGCCTCAGCCGCCTCGATCGCCAGTGCGTCCATCATCTCGATCGCGGCGGGCACGACCCCGGCCGCGATGATCGCAGAAGTGGCGGCTCCGGCTCCGTCGGTCGAGCGGAAACCCGCCAGCAGCGTGCTCACCGCCTCCGGCAGCCTTAGCAGGCGAACGGTGACCTCGGTGGCAATGCCGAGCGTGCCCTCCGAACCGATGAACGCACCGAGTAGGTCGTAGCCGGGCGGATCCGGGGCGCGACCGCCGAGCCGGACCAGATCCCCGTCCGGCGTGACGATCTCAAGACCGGTGACGTGATTGGTGGTGAAGCCGTACTTGAGGCAGTGCGCCCCGCCTGAGTTCTCCGCGACGTTACCGCCGATGGAGCAGATCTGCTGGCTCGACGGGTCAGGCGCGTAGTAGTAGCCGTGCGGGGTAGCGGCCCGTGTCACGTCCAGGTTGATGACTCCCGGCTGCACCACCGCCCGCTCATCTTCCGGCGCAAGCTCCACAATGGAGCGCATCTGCGCGGTGACGATCAGAACCCCGCTCGGGTGCGGCAATGCCCCACCGGAAAGGCCCGTCCCCGATCCGCGCGCGACAAACGGCACGCCCGCCTCCGCGCACGCGCGGACGGTCGCGGCAACCTGCGCGGCGGTATGCGGCAGCGTGGCCAACGCCGGGATCGCTCGGTACTGCGCCAACCCGTCACACTCGTAGGTGCGCAGCTCCTGCCGGTCGCTGATGACCTGCTCCGGGCTAAGCTCGGCCCGCAACCGCGCGGCGAGTGCCTCGACGTTCATGGCATCCGTTCATATGCGGGCAGCGTCAGGAAGTCCACGAAGTCGTCGGCCACGGCCACCTCCATGAACAGCGCTCTGGCTTGCGCGTAATCGGCTGGATCACGCTCCAGCGCAGCGATCTCCTCATCGGCGACCCGCTCGATCAGCTCCCGGGTCACCAGCTCGCCGGTGTCGTCCAGGGTCACGCCGTTGTGCAGCCATTGCCACACCTGCGATCGCGAGATCTCCGCGGTGGCCGCGTCCTCCATCAGGTTGAAGATGGCGACCGCTCCTGTGCCCCGCAACCATGACGCAAGGTATTGCACGCCAACGCTTACAGCATTGCGCAGCCCCGCCTCGGTGTGACCGCCGGGCGTGTCCCGGACCGCCAGCAACGCGGCCGCGCTCACGGACACGTCGTCGCGTGTCCGGGCGAGCTGATTCGGCTTGTCTCCCAATGCTTTATCAAAGACTTCTCTACATATGGGTACCAGATCAGGGTGGGCAACCCATGACCCGTCGAAGCCGTCATTCGCCTCGCGAGTCTTGTCGTCGCGGACTTTTGCCAACGCGACCTCGGTCACGTGCGGGTCGCGACGGCTCGGGATGAAAGCCGCCATACCGCCGATCGCGTGTGCGCCACGCTTATGACAGGTCCGCACGAGCAGCTCGGTGTATGCGCGCATGAACGGCGCGGTCATCGTGACAGAGTTACGGTCGGGCAGCAGAAAGTCGCGGCCCCTGGTCCGGAACTTCTTGATGACGCTGAACATGTAATCCCACCGCCCCGCGTTGAGCCCGGCCGAGTGTTCACGCAACTCGAAGAGGATCTCCTCCATCTCGAACGCGGCCGGGAACGTCTCGATGAGCACGGTCGCCCGGATCGAGCCGCGCGGCATCGCCAGCCGATCCTCGCCATAGGTGAACACGTCGTTCCACAGCCGGGCCTCGAGATGGCTTTCCAGCTTGGGGAGGTAGAAGTAGGGGCCGCTGCCGCGGTCGAGCTGGCGCTGGCCGCAGTGGAACAGGTACAGGCCGAAGTCCATAAGGCTCGCGGACAGGCGCTCGCCACCTTCCTCGCCCCTCGCGACCAGGTGCTTCTCGGTCAGGTGCCAGCCGCGCGGCCGGAACACGATCGTCGCAAGCTCACCCCCGTCCAAAACGTAGTGCTTTCCCTCCGGTGAGGTGAACTCAAGCGTGCCGTCGATCGCGTCGCGAAGGTTGAGCTGCCCTTCAACCACGTTGCGCCACAGTGGACTGTTCGCGTCCTCGTGGTCGGCGAGCCAGACCTTGGCGCCGCAGGTGAGGGCGTTGATCGTCATCTTCGCGTCGGTCGGGCCGGTGATCTCCACCCGCCGGTCGACCAAGCCCGGCGCCGGATCGGCGACCCGCCACTCGCCCTCACGCACGTCCTTCGTCTCCTCGAGGAAGTCCAGCGTGCCGCCGCCGGCCAGCTCGGCCTGCCGTTCCTGCCGGCGCCCCAGCAGCTCGCGCCGCCGCGCGTCGAAACGCCCATGCAGCTCGGCCAGGAAGGCAAGCGCCTCGGGAGTGAGGATCTCGTCGAACCGATCCAGCATCGGCCCGGTGACTTGCAGCTCCATGATGAGAATCTATGCCGTCACGTCGCGGGGTGGAACCCAATCGCGGTGCGTGCCCAGAACAGGTTCGCCAGGACTGGCACGAATAGGCTCGGAACCAGCAGGAAGGCTACGTACTGCAAGGGCCACGTGGCGAACACCGAAAGCGGCACACCGAGGAATGCGATGCTTGGCTTTGGAAAGTGCGTGTACGCCCAATAGCGGTTGACAGCGTTCTGGCTCTCAATGACCAGCGACACGAGTACAGAGCTGACCGCCACGGCCGCCGTGGGCACCCAGTAGGCCCGGCGGATGCTGCTTACCAATGAGGGCAAGCCTTGGCGCTGCAGGCCCCACTCAGCCACCAGGAACGCGCCCAGAAAAGCCAGTAGTACCAACAGAAACGGTGGCGCGCCGTGCACCGGCTCGGTCGCGGCGAACACGTATCCACCATGCGCTTGATACCAGGCCGCGTAACGCCAGACCGCCGCAATAAGGAGAACTGCGCCCACGATCCCAAGAAAAGAACCGGTTAACCGCCCAAGGTGCTTGCCTTTAGCGCGACGGGATGTGGCCACAGAGTCCAGAACTGCCTTGACAGCAACATAACTCTCGATGATTGCGATCCAGTAGAAGACAAAGCCTGGCACCACCACCAGCCAATAGAACCACGGCGTCCAATATGGATAGAACCACAACTTGCCAAGCCACTGAGCAAGGAGCTCCATTGTCAGCCCAGCCGCGAGAGCGGCAACGAAGATCCGGCTTAGGCGGGCGCGTCCGCCGCTTGTCACCAGATCCATTAAGGACGGTGCGCCAAGCCGTTCGCACACCCCTTCGCTTACCAAGATGATCCCCAGTGCGGAGAGCGTCGCGGCAATGGCCAGCAGATTTCCGGGCACGATCGGGTAGCCGTAGAAGAAGAGATCTGGATCGGTGAACATCCGGCGTGGAAACAGCAGCTGGCCGTACGAGCCAGCCAGCAGGAGCAGACCAAGCCACGTCTTCCATTTCATCTTCTGCTCAGGCTAATCGGAAGTGGCCCTGCTTGGGGCCGCGTCGGTCCGCGAGGTACTCCATCGGTGTCGTCAGCGCCATGCCGGCGACGGCGGCGGTGCGGTGCCCGATCGCGACCTGTGCCGGAGTCAGTCCGACCGAGCGGGTGCCCGGGGCCGGCAGCATGCTGACCACGCTCCCGATTTAACGGTACGTACGTACGGTATGCGACCCGCTTCCAAACGGGTTGGGCCTGGTCACCGCTGCCGATGGGGCATTCGAGCAGGTCTTACTTCGGGCACCGCCTAAAGCTAACGGATGACCAGGGCCGTGGTGCCTTCGGCTATCCGCGTCGGCCCGCCCGCCAACGCCTCGCTTGCCGTGGTGGTGGTGTCCGCCTCGCCGGACCGACAGCACGAACGCTGCCGCGCACGCCAAGGCGGACACGAAAATCGCGAGTCAGACCACCGTCAATCGCCACTTTTGGTTGTCACCGGTGTGACACGGCCACTGGATCAACGCGGCGTTGGTGTTCTGGGATGCACCGTTGACATCGAGGCACTTTCCACTGTGGACGGCCTTGAACTGGTACACCCCAGCGGTGCTGGTGGCGATGGCCAGCCACTTCTGGTTGTCCTGGTTGTTGCAGGTGAGCTGGACAATTGGCGTCGCATCGGCTGAGGAGCCGCCGGATACCGCCATGCACTTTCCACTGTGGACGGCTTTGAGGTAGACACGACCTCCGCCGGCGTCGACTGCCTGCCACTTCTGGTTGTTGCCACCTGTGGCGGTCCACTGGATCACGGCCGCGTTGTCATTGGGCGAGTTGCCGCTGACGTCGGCGAACAAGCTGCTGTGCACGGCCGCCATCGTGTAGGTCTTGCCCGCGATACCGCCGCTTGGCGTGGTCCCAACGCCTGCTCCGCCGAACGTGAAGGCGTCCACGTCGAAGGAGTTGTTGGCGCTGCTCTTGAAGACCATATAGAGGTTATGTGTGCCAGAGAGCGCGCTTACCGGTACCCCCGGAATGCTTTGATAGTTGTCCCACCCACCGGTGCTGGGCACCGAAGCTGTAGCCAGCAGCTGGCCGGTGGGTGAATCTGCACGCAGCTCAATGGTGCCGCCTCCGGACGGAGAAGAGACCCGGTAGCTGATCGAGTTGATGTTCAGCAGGTTCATCGGGCTGAACATGATCCAGTCGTTGTTGCTGATGTCACCGATCCGGTTGCCGCTCTCGGCCCCGGCCTGAGCCACGACCCGGATGCCGGACTGCGCCGTAAAGTACTCGGCCTGCTTGTGTTTCGGCTGAAGTACTGCCGAGGCATAACCGGTCAGCGGAGATATCGAACCGTTGCCGTTGTCTGTGTACCGGGCGTTGAAGACGTAGAACAGGTTGGCCCCATCCGGGTGCCCGCCAAGGAGGCTGGTCGCGATGGTGCCGGAACATCCTGGATAGTCGGTCGTGGGATGTGCGTGATCATCGTGGCCGAGCGCCGGGTTCATGATGACCCGGCTGCAGTTGATCGTGCCGTCCTCGGGGTCGGAAGCGCTTATGGCGTAGGCGACGTCCTGTCCAAAGTCGAGCATGCCGCCATTGGGTGGGCCGCTGATGGAAACCGTTGGAGCCCGGTTGCCTACTGTGATCGGGATCGTCGCAGACGAAGAGCGGCCCTTGTTGTCGCTGACCGTCAGCTTGGCGGTGTAGTTGCCGTTCGTGCTGTAGACCCGGGAGGGGTTGGGCGCGGTCGAATCGACGCTTCCATTGTTGTCGAAGTCCCAGGCAAAGCTGATGACATCACCCGGGTCCGGGTCGAACGACCCGGCGCTGGAGAACTGCACGGTCAGCGGGGCGAGGCCGTTGGTAGGCGTGGCCGAGGCTTTGGCTACCGGGGCCCGGCCGCCCTTGACGTAATCGATGCGGTAGAGCCCGGAGTCGCTGTTGCCACCACCGAATGATGATCCCCATTCCAGGACGTAGAGCGAACCGTCCGGCCCGAAGCGCATTGCCATCGGTTTGGTGAACGTGATGCCCGGCAGGAATGGGTTGATCTTCACTAGGTTGGCGGAGGAGTCGAAATGGATCTCCTTGATGTAGTCGCGCATCCACTCGTAGAAGAAGTGCACGCCGTTGTAGTACGCGGGGAACTTCGTGGTGCTGGTGCTGCTGGCGTTGTAGCGGTAAACCGGGCCACCCATGGGACCGGAGCCTCCGGTGGACATCTCGGGGAAGGCGGTGGACGCCGGGTAGCCATACCAGATTTGGGGCTGCACGAGCGGAGGAAGGTTACGCAGGCCCGTGTTGTTGGGCGAGTCGTTGACGGGGGCATTGCAGTTGAACTTCGGCCCGACCACGCCGGTGTCCGGGTTGTACGGTGCATAGGCTTGGTTGTTGCCGTGGCAGAACGGCCAGCCGAAGTTGCCGGCCTGCTTGATGACATTCAGTTCTACCAGGCCTTCCGGGCCTCGGTCGGTCGTAGGTGGATTGCGGTCCGGCCCGTAGTCGGCGAGGTTGAGCCAGCCGGTCTGCTTGTCGACTTCAAACCGGAACGGGTTGCGGAAGCCCATCGCGTAGATCTCCGGTTTGGTCTGCGCCGTCCCTTGCGGGAAGAGGTTTCCGGCCGGGTTCGTATAGGTACCGTTGGTTTCCGGGTGGATGCGCAGGATCTTGCCACGCAGATCGTTGGTGTTCCCCGAAGTGCGTGCGGCATCAAGGAAACTCTTGCCTGGGCGCCAGTCCAGCGGGGCATAACCTTGCCAGGCTGGGTCCAAATTGGGCGGTGTGTCATCGCCGGTGCCGATGTAGAGGTTGCCGTTCGGGCCGAACGCCAGATAGCCGCCGGTGTGGCCCGGCTCGGGGAACGTGCGGTCGCGGTACGCCGGAACGCTCAGTAGGACTACTTCGCTGGACAGATTCAGGGTGTCACCACTCATGGTGAACCGCGAGACCCGGTTGACGTCTGTTGTGGACGCACTCGGCGACCAGTAGAGGTAGACCCAGTTGTTGGTGGCGAAATTGGGGTCAAGGGCAATGCCGGTTAACCCGTCTTCGCCTCCGGTGTAGACACTGAGCTGCCCGGCAGTGACGGTGGAACTGGTACTGGGCTTGTAGATTTTGAGTGCTCCGCCACGCTGGACGTAGAACACGCGCCCGTCCGGGGCGATGTCGAGGGCCATGGGGTCGGCCGTGTTCTGGTCGAGGCTGACCTTGTCGAAGTTGCCCCATACGGTTCCGCCACAGTCGCCGGGTACGTTTCCGGCCGCCCACTTAACTCCGCCGAGGATGTGGTTGCGGAAATTGGTCTCGCTGTAGGAGGCGATGTCGTGCCCCATGGCGGTGGC
>DPJL01000145.1 GCA_003543035.1 Micromonosporaceae bacterium
GTGTGCTCCGTTGCCACGCATCCGAAGAGCTTGGCACTGTTTTCGCAGGTCGGCCACCCTAAGACCGTGACTGGGGTCACTATTGAGCGCTGTCGACTACTACTTTCGTGACCTATCTGTAACTACTTTTGACCCAGCCCACATTCTGCCCGCGTGGCACTCAACCATATCCCAAATACGGACAAAATAGGATTCACCCATGGTGGATCTGTCGCTCGTCACGGGGTGGTTACCGGCTGTACTTACCGGAATCGGCTTCCTTGTCCTGCTTGGCCTGGTGCTCCTCCCACCTCGGCCATCCTGGTGGAAGCGAGCGGTCCTTTTGACAACAGGGACAGGCCTGCTGGTCATCGGGTTAAACCTGTTTGTTACCAAGGTTTGGAAGCCGTTTCCGGACACCTTGCCCACGAGTGTGCTGGTCTGGGCCTGGCTGGGCCTTTCCGGACTGGCCGTCGCGATCGCGCTGATCGTCCCGCGCTGGCGCAGGTGGTGGACCATCGTGTCGGCGCTGGCCGGGATCATCGCGCTGCTTGGCATCGCGGGGGTCCAGATCAACCGGTTCTACGGGCAATATCCCACTCTCGGCGCGGCCAGCGGGCTCACCCGGCCCAAGCTCACGGAGCTGGAGTCGCTGGGCACCGCGGCAGAGGTGGTCGCCGCGCCGGAGGGCGAAATCCTCAGCGAGATCTGGCAACCCTCTGGCCCGCTCTCGGAGAAGGGGGTCGTCGTGCAGGTCCGCATCCCGGCGGACGGCTCGGGCTTCCGGGCGCGCCCTTCGTATGTCTATCTGCCACCGGCCTACTTGGCCACGACACCCCGGCCGCTGTTGCCAGTGCTGGTGTTGCTCGCGGGGCAGCCCGGAAATGCGGACTCCTGGCTCATTTCCGGGCAGCTGACCCGGATGATGGACCGCTACGCGTTGGCGCACAAAGGTCTCGCCCCGATCGTGGTGATGGTCGACAACCTCGGCGCGAACTTCGTGAACCCGCTCTGCATCGACTCCAAGCACGGCAAAGTCGAGACCTATCTGACCCAGGATGTGCCGAGCTGGATCCGCACCAACCTCCAGACGGCCGGCGATCGGGACACCTGGGCGATAGCCGGGCTCTCCAACGGCGGCACGTGCGCACTGCAGATGGCTGTTCGGGCGCCGGAAACCTACGGCCGCTTCATCGACATCTCGGGGGAGTATGAACCGCTTGACGGTTCGAAGCACGAAACGGTCAAGAAGTTCTTCGACGGGGACGAGGCTGCCTATGCGGCGATCAGCCCGGTCGAGATCATGAAACAGCGCAAGTTCGCCGCGACGGCCGGGCGCATCGTGGCGGGCAAGGGGGACGGGACCTACTACCCGCAGCTGAAACAGGTGCTGGCCGCTTGTGAGGCCGCCGGGATGAGCATGACGTGGCTGGAGTTGCCAGGCGGGCATACGTGGCAGGTGTGGGCGCCGGGGCTGGAACAGAGCCTCGATTGGCTGGCGGCGCAGACTCGACTGGTACCCGCCTGATGGATTGGAATCTGCTGGCCTGTGCGCGACACCATTTGACCTACGCCCCAACAGAACCCGGGCTGCGCGAGCACCTGCACGTCGAAACCGCCGCTGGTAAGGCATGGCGCTGCCTGCGCTGCGGCGACTTCGTGGTCGGTGAACCCAGGGGACTGGGCCCGGCCGAAGACGCCCCGGCGCCCCTTCGCGGGCAGCTGTTGCGCGACGCCATCGTGCTCCGAGCGCTTGCCGTGGAACGACTTCTCAAGGGTTTGGTCGTGCTCTTCGCCGCCTACGGGGTGTTCCGTTTCCGGTCGCACGCCGACGCCGTCCGCAAAGCGTTCGAGGAAGACCTTCCTTTACTGGAGCCATTGGCAGACCGTCTACATTGGAACATCACCGATTCGTCGTTGGTGCACACCATTCATACGGTGCTACAGACCCGGGCCGGGACGCTTGGCTGGATAGCGGCCGGGCTCGCTGTCTATGGCGTGCTTCAGCTCACCGAAGCCACCGGGCTGTGGTTGTTGCAACGCTGGGGTGAGTATGTCGCCGCGGTGGCCACGTCCCTGTTCATCCCGATCGAGATCTACGAGCTGACCGAGCGTGTGACGTGGCTCCGGATTGGCGCGCTGATTATCAACGTGGCAGCCGTGGTCTTCCTCGTCTATCGCAAGCGGCTCTTCGGCATGCGAGGCGGACGCGCAGCCCACGACGCCGAGCGCCATCACGAGAACCTGGTGCAGGTGAAGGAGAAGGCCGCCTGAGCCAGGCGGCCCTCTCACCGTTTGGAGGACGGATCAGGACTTCGGCTGGGAAAGACCACCGAGCAACTGCTTGAGCAGATCATCGACGTTGGCGTTGGGCGCTGAAGTAGGCAGCTGACCCTGAGGGCTGGCCTTGTCCACGATCTCCGGCAGCACGTTGGCCAGGTCGTCAGCGGCCTTCTCCGGCGGAATTCCGGCTTTCGTCGCCACCTGGTCGAGCGTTCCGGTGCCCAAAGCGTCCTGGATCTGCTGACCGGTGACCGGCTTGTTCGCACCTTGCTTCATCCAGGACTGCACCTGGTCGCCGAGGCCGTTCTTCTCCAGCTGCTCCATGAGCCCTTGCAGATTTGCCTGGCCGCCACCGGCCTTGCCGCCGAACTGACTTAACAAGCTCTTGAGCAGCTGCTGGACCTGCGGATCCTGCGCGAGCTTCATGATCTGGTTGAGATCCATCTGGTACCCCCGTCATGGTCTGGATCGTGCCTTCTCGAAACTATGCGAAATCGCTTCCGGCGGGAGCTGGTTTCGACAAGATAGCCCTTATGACGGAATACACGGACCAGGAACGCGACACGATCCGCACAGCCGCTTTCGGCGCCATGACGCTGGTTTCCGCGGCAGATCCCGGATTCTTCGCGATGTTCAAGGAGAGCATGGCCGGGGCGAAGGCACTCGCCGCGGCGCCGCAGCCGTTACAAGGGCTGCTCAAGTCGGGTGGCATGCCCACCGCGGCCAAGGACAAGGCGTCCGTTCTGGCGGCGCTGCAGCAGACCAAGCAGATCCTCTCGGGCAAGTCGCCAGAGGACCTTCAGGCGTTCCAGAACGTCATCTCGACTGCGATCAATGAGGTTGCCGGCGCCTCCAAGGGTGTCGCCGAGAGCGAGACAGCTGCCATCAACGAAGTGAAGTCGGCTATCGGCGTTGCCTAGCCGAGCGCGCTGCCCCGGCGTGGTTGAACCCAACCTGCCGGGGCATTCGGCTACAGGCTCGCTGACTCGATGTGCGCGTCGGATCCGGGGAAGACCAGGCCCTCGTGACCGTCTTCCCATCTGACCTTGTAGGGCGGTGAGCCGTCCGGATGGTTTACCTCGGTAATCTCGCCGATCCGCTTCTTGTCGCCCTGACGCTTGCCTTCCATGACCAACTTGTCGCCAATCTGCGCTTTCATAGGGCCCATTGTCTAAGCCCGGCTCGCAGACTTCTACAGCTTCCGCAACTTTGCTGACGCAAGATGTCAGTTGGTTTGGCTTAGCCTGCTCGGCATGGCACAGAATGACTTCGATTTCTTCCACGGCAAGTGGAGCGTGCACAACCGGCGGCTGACCGAGGACGGCTGGATCGAGTTCCCGGCCGACTGCTCGGTCCGCGGACTTGTCGGCGGGATCGGCTTCGTGGACGAGATGACCTTCCCGACGCTCGGTTCGGGCGGCAGCACGATCGGTCTCTACGACTCAAACCGGGGTCTGTGGGCGCACTACTGGGTCAGTACGCGCGACGGGGTCCTTCAGCCACCGGTGTTTGGAACGTCGGCAGGAGAGTTCTACGGGGACGACGAGGTTGACGGCAAACCCGTCAAGGTCCGCTATCTCTGGGATGTGCACTCGAACGACGCATTCCGCTGGGAACAGGCCTTCTCGTCGGACGGCGAGCTCACCTGGGAAACCAACTGGGTCATGGAATTCAGCAGGATTGTCTGAGCTCGCTGACCATGCGGGGCAAGGCTTCGCCAATCTTATCGGGTACCAGCCGATGCGCTAGATGATCATAAGGTGTGGCGTCGGCGTTGATGATGGTCAGCTCCGCTCCGGAGCTGACCGCAACCCCACACAACGACGCGGCCGGCTCGACCGTCAGCGAGGTCCCCACAGCCCAGAAAAGCTGACAGGCCATGGCGATCTGGGCCGCTGTTTCGAGAGTCTCGCCGTTCAGCGACTCACCGAACATGATCGTGCCCGATTTGAGGATGCCGCCACAGTGCACGCATGGGGGATCGGCCTCGCCCGCTTCGACCCGGTCGATCGCTTCTTTCATCGTCGTGCGATCGCCACACCTCAAGCAGCGCACCGTGAACATTGTGCCGTGCAGCTCGATTACCTTGCGCGGGCTCGATCCCGCCTTCTGGTGTAAGCCGTCGATGTTCTGCGTGATGATCCGGACCGGAAAGCCCGCGCGCTCAAGCTCGGCAAGCGCTAGGTGAGCCGCGTTCGGCTCGGCCGTCCACGCCGGATTGTCCTTGCGAGCCAACCAGGATGCCTTACGCACCTCGGGATCGGACAGGTAATTGTCCAAAGTGAACAGTCGTTCCTTGGCCGGGTCACGGGTCCACACCCCGTTCGGGCCTCGAAAGTCGGGGATGCCTGAGTCGGTGGAGATTCCCGCTCCCGTGAGGATCGCGATCATCGGCTTGCGCTCAGTCATGGATCCATGGTGCCAGGGCGCGTAATTGCTTAAGACCATCCCCGTTCGCTGACTGCCAAGCAATTGCTTGAGTGTGGCGCCTTTGCTAACACGCGGTGGGCCACCGCCTATAGGGAGCGGGAGCCCACCGCGGTCGCCCTACTCTCGGCGGGACCGTCTCGCCAGCAACGGTTTAAGAGCGATTAGCGCGCCAGCAACGAAGACCGCTGTGGCTAGGTAGATCAGTCCCAGGTGCCCAATCGTGTCAAGACCGTACGGGTAATGCGCGGGTAGTGCTACGGCGAGACCGAGGACGGGAGCCGCAATCGCGGTCACATACGCCCATAGCTCGCCCTTCCGTACGCCGTACCAGGCGAGCGAAGCGGTCGCGAGACCGGTCGCCGCGATGAAACCGGCTACGGCTATGTGCAGGTGTGAGATGTACTCGTAAAGGTTTGGGCTGAACTGCCGGATCTGCTCCCTTCCGACGTCGACCTCATTGGGGCCGATCCCCAGCTCGAGGAACGCGCCGGTGAAATTGCGGACGAAGAAGATCACGGCATATCCGATGAACCCCAGGCCTGCGACGGCCATCAGAGTGGCGCCCAGACGTAGCGTATTCGGCACCGCGACGGTGTCTCGATGAGCGATGGTGGTCACGACACTCCTCCTTGTTTGACGGCCAGCACGGAGATACTGACAACTCCGTAACGGGCGCTAGCGTTGCGTGCTTGTTCGGAGACGAACCGGTAAGGGTTCTGCCGGATCTGTTTGATCCGCAGGCCACTGGACTCGATTGCGGCGCTGTATTCATCAACCTGCGCGGCGCCTCCAATGCACGAGGCCCATAGCGACGCATCGCAGACTATCGATTCCTTTAGCTGGCGCTCGCTGACGATGTCGGATATCGCCAGGCGGCCACCTGGCCGAAGCACCCTGGCGGCTTCGGCGAAAACCCGATCCTTATCCGGGCAGAGGTTGATGACGCCGTTGGAGACAACACAGTCGAATTCTTGGTCGGGCAGCGGCAGGCTCTCGATTCGGCCCTCGCGGAACTCGACCTGGGACCAGCCGCCGGCGGCTCCGAGGCGTCGTGCCTTGGCGAGCTGTTCCGGGGTGAAGTCGATGCCGACGACCCGGCCTGACGCTCCGACAAGCAACGCGGCGTAGAAAGCATCCATTCCGGAGCCACTGCCCAGATCGATGACCGCCTCGCCCTCGCTGAGATCAGCGTGCGCAAATACGTGGCCAACGCCGGCGAACGACTCGACCGCCGCCGGGGGAAGCCGGTCAAGGAGGCTGGTCTCGTAGCCGAGCCGTTCAGCAAGCGGACGGCCCAGCTCAAAGTGGTACGGGCCGCGCGGTCGCTCGGCCACGTCGCGGTAGAGCTCTTTCACCTTGATCTCAAGCACCTTGACGTCCGCTGAAGCAGTCATGCTCTGTAGACGTTGTGCAGCTGTTCGCTATTGCATGTGCGCCCGGGCATGCGAGAGTGCATTAAAGGAGCTCTGCAGAGCGTCATAAGGAACGTGGCTATGGTGCGCACGGTGGCGGAAGGGTCCGTAGAGGGCTCCCGAGCCGATCGGGCGGAAAGGTTCCGAAGCCTTGCCCGTGAGCAGATCCCGCGCCTCTACACCATTGCGAGACGCATCGTTGGCGACGAAGCCGAGGACGCGGTGCAGGATTGCCTGCTCAAGGCGTTTCAGCGGTTCGACCAGCTACACGACATGGCGGCCGCACCGGCCTGGCTGACGAGCATCCTTGTCAACTGCTGTCACGACCGGGGCCGCGCTAAGGCGAGGCAGCCTCACGAGATCAACTTTGAAGAGGTGGAGAATTTCTCCCTGTATCGCAAGATCGCTTATGAGGACCCCTTCCCGTACTCGGACTCCCTGCACCTTGACTTCCTGAAGGAATTCGGGCCGGAGGATGTGCATGCGGTGCTGAGGCAAATCCCCGAGCTGTACCGTGTCCCGCTCGGGCTCGTGTACATGGATGGCTACTTGGCCCGAGAGGCCGCTGAGATGCTCTCAGTTCCGTTGGGAACCATGCTTGCCCGGCTGCACAGGGGACGGAAGCTCTTCGAAAAGCAGCTGTGGGACTACGCCCAGAGTGAAGGCCTGTTGAAGGAGCGTGGGCGATGATCACCTGTTCCGAAGCGACGAAGCAACTCTGGGAGTACCTGGACGCCACGCTGGGCGCCGCGGCCCGTGAAGCGGTGGAGATACACCTGGCCCAGTGCCTACGCTGCTGCGGCGAACTTGAGTTCGCCGAGGAGCTGCGGCGGTTCATAGCCGGTGCGACCCGTGACGAGGTACCGGCAGACGTATTGCAACGGCTGAATGAGACCCTGGAAGGGCTGGGCCCATGAACCGCGATCTGATGCACAGCGCGGAGGTGAAGGAGCTAGTCCGCGCTGCCTACCGCGATGTGCCGCCAACCACGGCGGCAGTCGCCTATAAGCTCTACAGCGCCAGCGAACTCGACGAGGTGCCACTCGCCGCGGTTCAGCGTGCATTGGGCGTGGCCAACCATTTGCGGTACGCCGACATCGAGCCTGGTGAGGTCGTGCTTGACCTTGGCTGCGGAGGTGGTATCGACACCATTCTCGCTGCCAGACGGACTGGTGTTAACGGCCGGGTAATCGCCCTTGATTTCCTGCCCGAGATGCTCGAACGAACCGCTGCAACCGCACAAGCCGCCGGATTGGAAAACGTGGAGCCGGTCGAGGGCGAGATGGAGGCCATCCCATACCCCAGTGGGAGCGTTGACGTGATCATCTCCAACGGAGTCATCAACCTGTCGCCGCGCAAGTCGCGGGTGCTTGCGGAGTGCGCGCGGGTGCTACGACCTGGCGGGCGGCTATGCGTCGCCGATCTTACGGTTGGGCAGGACGAACTTCCACCAGGGATACTCACCCAGCCTGCCGCCTGGGCGGGGTGCCTCGCAGGTGCCCTAGCCGAGGATGACCTCGTGCGGAAGCTAGAGAAGGCAGGTTTCCGGGACGTCGAAGTCGTTTCCCGGGAGCCGTTAAGCGTTGCGGACTGTGCCCTCTACCCCCTCTTCACCGAGGCTGTGATCCAGCTGATGCGGCAACTCATCCCGCCGGAGAGACAGCAAGCCGTTGCGGTTGCCGTGGTGATCCGCGCGTCGGTGCCTGACCACCGTCAGTCAGAAGGATGACCTGGACCAACTGATCAAGCCGAACGCCTTACCGGTTGAGTGGGATCGTCTAAAAAGGACGACCTATTGCGAGGAGGGTTTACTCCTGTCGGCGGTCGCCCGGTCTGGATTCTCAGTTACTTTCTTGCCCGAAGGCATTGAGCGGGTTGTTACTGTGGAGAAATCCGGCCCCGGAAATCCGGAATCCCTGAGTCGGTCGAGATCCCCACCCCGGTGAGGATCGCCACCATCGGCTTGCCGCTCGTCATCGCTCCATCGTGCCAGGGCGGGCAATCTCTTTTATGGCGCAGTCAGCTGGTGGTCTTCTCCGGCATCGCCGATGAGTGGTGGTTCACGATGAGCCAGCGGCCGCTTCGCAGCTCATACACGAAGGTGTACCGGGCATCGACCTGTTGCTGTTTGCCATCTTTGACAAGGGCGAAGCGATAGGTGCCGGTGTCCACGGCCGTGTCCGGGTCGAGCACGCTGACCACCGAGGTGATGATCGTGCCGCGAGGTTTGGCCTCAAGAAAGTGTTGGAAATAATCAACTATTCCATTTCGGTCGGTGCGCACCTGGTTGGAAACGGTGGGCAGGAGAACCGCGTCGGCTGCGTATCGATCGGCGACCTTTTGCGGGTCGCCGGTTGCCAGGGCAGCGTCCCACTCGGTGAAGAGCTGGGCTATCACCTGCTTGTCGGGGACGCCGGTGGGTTGACCGCCGGCTGACTCTTGACCGCACCCGGCGATGGCCAACGCGGTCGTGAGGGTGAGGGCGACGCTGCCCAGTCTGCGAATCATGATCTGAATGATGACCGGCTCAACCGAGATCGGCCATGACGGTTTACCGAAGATGTCGGTATACCGCCGCTCTTCGGCGACTCAGTCAGATCCGCCGGCGGGCCGACGATCGAAGTCGCCGCGAATGTGGGCTCGCTCGGCGACGCGAAGCAGGCCATGTCGGCCTGCATCGACGAGCAGGAGGAGATTTACCGCGCCTTGGCCGTCGCCCTGGACGGCCGGCGGCTCACGTTGCGCACTCTGGATGTGGGTGGGGACAAGCCGCTGCCCTATTTCCCAGGCCCGCAGGAGGCCAATCCTTTTCTGGGGCTGCGGGGGATCCGGTTCTCGCTCGCCCATCGGCAGCTGCTGCGCGACCAACTCGTTGCCGTATGCCGGGTGGCTCAAGACGCGCCGGTGAGTCTCATGTTTCCGATGGTGTCCACATTGGACGAGTTGCGCGCCGGTCTGGAGGTACTTGACGAAGCGAGTGGCGGAACACGGCCTGCGAGCCTGAAGGTCGGCATGATGGTGGAGGTGCCTGCCGCGGCGCTGAAAGCGGGATCCTTTGTGCCCTATGTTGATTTCTTCAGTATCGGAACCAACGACCTGACCCAATACACGTTGGCGGTGGAACGCGGCAATGCCGCAGTCGCGGCTCTGGCCGACCCGCTCGATCCGGCCGTGCTCCGGCTCATCGCGATGGTGTGCGACGCCGCAGCAGGCCGAGTCGACGTCGCCGTGTGCGGCGAGGTCGCCTCCGACGAAACCGCCATCCCGTTGCTCATCGGGTTGGGAGTAACCGAACTCAGCGTTGTCCCCGGCGCGATTCCCATGGTCAAGCGGACAGTACGACAGGTCAACGCCGCCGCGGCCGCGCACTTGGCCCGCAAGGCGCTCAACGCACCCAGCCCGGCCGAAGTTCGCTCACTCTTACGCTAACCGCGTCTCAAGCTTGTCCCTCGGTGAGGCCGAGCGGGTGCCCGCGCAGGGAATCGGGGCGGCTAGGCGCGCCGCCCCAAAACGGATGGGACTCAATTGCGCTAAGAGCACAGGATGGCGAAGTCCGACGTACCGGTGGTCCGGTAAACGTTGTAGGCCGTTCCACCGCAGTAGTACGTTGCCTCCCCGGAGCCGCTCGCGACCGTCTCGTAAACCCCTGGTGACAGGTATCGCTGGACGCTGACGCTGAGTGGAATGTCGTTGCCGTCCTCGCAGAACCAGTAGCGGTAGCCGGTGATGAAGCCGCCCGCCTGCTGGTAATGGCCGTCCCCATACCAACATCCCGGCGGCGCTGCCTGTGCCGGCGTAGTGGCGATAGCCGTGCCGCCGAGGGCGAGAAGGGTCGTGGCCGCCGCGTATGCGAGCCTCCGCATTCCAGACATGGGATTCGCCTCCAGGTACCAATCGATGACGGTAAAATAAATTCAAATAGATGTTCTGCG
Source organism: Micromonosporaceae bacterium (assembly GCA_003543035.1). Classification (GTDB taxonomy): domain Bacteria; phylum Actinomycetota; class Actinomycetes; order Mycobacteriales; family Micromonosporaceae; genus Rhizocola. Next base: position 10,037 of record DPJL01000145.1, read on the forward strand.
CTCCATCGCCCACTGTCAACCGTGCTAAATGGAGGCATTAGGCAACAACGAAGGCAAACTCCAACGGCCTAGCTATGCCAATCAAGGGCTCGTCGTTTACGGGCTGGTCGTTCACGTGCACAATGCCCGCGTCGAGGCGGCGGGCAAGTGCCAGCCCACGATGCTGCGAAGTGGTGAGGACGCTGGCGGTCATCTGCCCGCCTGGAGGGTGCGTTGCGGCACGCTGTCGCGGAAATCTCGGCTCGTCTCGGCTACCGAAATTAGCGTTCGAAGGAACGGAACGAGCCGTTGATTATTCGGAAAGAACCTCCTACCGTCGTGGCACGGAGAGGGGGCCAATGGTGTTTCTCGACGAAGCAACCTGGAAGGGCCGAGTCTTTATCGGCGGTGCATGGGTTCCCGCGGCAGGCGGCACGCTGAACGTGATGGAACCGGCGACCGGAGCCGTGCTCGGCGAGGCCGGCCTGGGGAACCCTGACGATCTTGCAAGAGCGGCCGAAGCCGCTGCCGCAGCCCAGAAGGACTGGGCGGCAACGCCTCATACGCAACGCTCCGCAGTGCTCCGCAAGGCGGCACAGCTGTGGACGCAGCATGCCGAGGAGATCTCGTGGTGGAACATTCGCGAGGTCGGTGCCGTGCCTGGGATGGCGGGCTTCGCGCTCCACGTCGCCGAGCAGGAGTGCTACGAGGCCGCCGCGCTGCCCAGCTATCCCTACGGAGAGCTGATTCCCAGCGAGGAGCCACGGCTGTCGATGGCCCGCCGCACTCCTGCCGGTGTCGTTGGGGTCATCGCACCGTTCAACGTGCCCATCATTCTTGGCATCCGTTCCGTGGCGCCAGCGCTTGCCCTTGGCAACGCGGTGATACTCAAGCCCGATCCCAGGACCGCGGTGACCGGCGGAGTCGTGCTGGCCCGGATCTTCGAGGAGGCCGGCCTTCCGCCGGGAGTCCTGCAGATGCTGCCCGGAGGCGCGGATGTCGGGCAGGCCATGGTCACGCATCCCTTGGTACGCATCATTTCTTTCACCGGGTCGACGAGTGCGGGCCGCGTCGTCGGGGAGCTGGCCGGCCGGCATCTCAAGCGGGCTCACTTGGAGTTAGGCGGAAACTCCGCGCTCATCGTGCTCGATGATGCCGATGTCGATGCGGCCGTGAATCTGGCCGCCTGGGGTTCCTTCTTCCACCAGGGCCAGATCTGCATGACCACCGGCAGGCATCTGGTCCACGAGCGGCTTTACAGTGACTTTGTCGAAAGGCTTGCCGCGAAAGCGGCTTCGCTGCCGGTCGGTGACCCGGCCCGGCAACAGGTCGCGCTCGGGCCGCTGATCGATGCCCGGCAACGCGATCGAGTCCATGAACTTGTGTCCGCAAGTGTCCAATCTGGAGCGACGATCGCCGCTGGGGGAAGCTACGACGAGTTGTTCTATGCCGCGACAGTGCTTTCCGGCGCGTCGCCGGTAGCTCCGGCGTTCATCGAGGAAGTCTTTGGCCCGGTTGCCCCGGTTATGTCCTTTTCGGACGCTGAGGAAGCGGCCCGCCTTGCGACAGCGGGTGTGTACGGGCTGTCCCTTGGAATCGTTACCCGCGATGTCATGAAGGGCCTGGCCTTGGCCGACCACATTCCGACCGGAATCGTGCACATCAATGACCAGACCGTCAACGATGAGGCCAACAGCCCGTTCGGAGGTGTCGCTGCTTCGGGTACCGGTGTCCGCTTCGGGGGTGCGGCTGCAAACATCGAGGCGTTCACCGAGACGCGGTGGGTCACTGTCCGCGGTGAGCCGGCGGTTTACCCCTTCTAACCGGTGGGTTTGCGTCCGCGCAGGTCATCCTCGATCTGTTCGGCGGTGCGCAGCAAATGCGGGAGCAGCTCCTGGCGGATCGATTCGGAGCTGCCCCGGCTGATGTGGGCTGAGACGTTGAGCCCAGCGATGACGTGGCCCTTGCTGTCCCTGATCGGGGCCGCGATGGAGCGCAGGCCGATCTCCAGTTCCTGGTCGACCAATGCCCAGCCCTGCTGCCGGACCGCCTCCAGCTCCGCCCGCAGATCCTCCGCGGAAGTGATCGTGTTAGGCGTGAGCGCGCGCAACTTTACGGTTGCCAGATAGCCATTGAGCCACTCTGCGCTCTGCGCGGCCAGCAGCACCCGGCCTAACGAAGTGGCATAAGCGGGAAACCTGGTACCCACACTGATGGCGACAGCCATGATGCGCTTGGTGGGAACCCGTGCGACGTAAACAACCTCGTCTCCGTCAAGCACGGCTATCGACGTGGATTCGTGTGCAGCGGACGAAAGCTGTTCGAGGTGTGGCAACGCGATTTCGGGCAGGCTAAGGCTGGACAGGAACGCATAGCCGAGCTCAAGAACCCGTGGCCGCAAGGCGAAGGAGCGGCCATCGACACGGATGTAGCCGAGCTCTACCAAGGTGTGCAGAAAGCGGCGGGCGGCTGCGCGGGTCAGCCCGGTGGAACGGGCCACGTCGCTAAGGGTCAGCTGCGGATGATCAGCGTCAAACGCCTTGATGACGGCCAGCCCCCGCTCCAAGGACTGGACGAAGTCCGGTCCCCGGACTGGCTGGCTGGTCATGCCGCCACCCTAGCTGGCCTCAGCGGACAGATCCGCGAGGACCCGCTGAGCCACCGCGAAGGCCCTGTTGGCGGCGGGAACACCGGCATATACAGCGACCTGTAGCAGCACCTCAGCGATCTCCGCCGTAGTGACCCCGTTTGTCAGGGCCGCCCGGACATGCATCGCCAGCTCCTCCTCGCACTGCAACGTGGCGAGCATGGCCACCGTGATGCAGCTGCGGGTGCGGCGGTCGAGGCCGGGCCGGCTCCAGACCTCGCCCCAGGCATAGCGCGTGATGAGGCTCTGGAAGTCATTGGTGAAGGCGTCTTTTGCTGCCTCGGCCCGGTCGACATGTGCGTCGCCGAGCACCTCGCGGCGGACCTTCATCCCGCGCGCGTATTCCTGCATCACTTGCCTCCATGGGTGAAGTGGTCCAGTAATGCCGTCGTGACGTGGCTGGCAGACTCGATGTTGGCCAGGTGTGCTCCGGGCACCCTGGCTAGCCGTGCACCATGGATCGCGCTGGCAATGAATTCCTGGTGGGGCGGCGGCGTGGCGGGATCATCCACTCCGGACACCAAAAGCGTTGGGGCGACGATCCTGTCGAGTACCGGGCGCAGGTCCATGGCGGCGACGGCCTCGCAGCAGCCGGCATATCCCTCAGCCGGCGTATTTTCCAGCAGTCGTTTGTAGACGGCCGTCTGCGGGAACGCGGGAGTGAACCAGCGGGAGACCACGGCATCAGCCACGGCGGTCATTCCCTGCGAGCGGACCGTCGCCGCCCGGTCAGTCCATCCTTGTGCCGGCGGCAAGTGTGCGGAAGTGCAGCAGAGGGCAAGGCGTCCGATCCGTTGCGGCGCATGGGCTGCGAGCCACATACCGATCATTGCGCCCAACGACAGCCCGCAGAACGACACCCGCTCCAGGCCGAGGTCGTCAAGCAGCATCAGGAAGTCCTGCCCGAGGCCGGCGATGGTATACGGCCCTGGCGGGACGGGAGATCGGCCGTGCCCCCGGGTGTCGACTCGCAACAGCCGAAAGTGCGGGCTGAGCGCCGGAGTCTGAGCGTCCCACATGGACAGTGAGGTGCCGAGCGAGCTGGCGAGCATCAGCACCGGCCGGCCTGGATCCCCGGTCAGCTCATGGTGCAGTTTCACGGTATTCACCGGGCGCGCCGGGGGTGAGCGGCTACGGCACGGTCAACCAGCTCCGCCGCAAGGCCCAGCCCATTGGCCGGATTCAGAGCCGCGTCGATATCGGCATCGGTGAGTACCTCACGGACCTGACTATCGGCGCGCAAAGCCGCCCCGAGCCCTATTCCGTTCCTGGCCGCTTCGGTGGCAATCCGGCGGATGAGGTCGTGCGCGGCCGTTCTGCCCAACACGGGCGCCAAGCGGTCCGCCACTGCGGCTGACATGGCCATCCCGCCGGACAGCTCAACGTTGGCGCGCATGCGTTCCAGATTGACCGTGAGCCCCTCAACCAGAGCGCGGCCATGATGCGCCGCACCACCGGTAGCACGAAGCAAGGCGGTGAGCGTCTCCCACTCGGCTTGCCAAGCTCCGGCGGCCCGCTGATGCTCCTGCACCATGGCGGCAAGCATCGTGGCGACCAGACCCGGTACCCGAATCGAGTTCGCCGTGACGGCGACGGCCTGTACCGGGTTTCGCTTGTGCGGCATGGCAGATGACCCCGCGGTGTCCGCACCGGCCGTTTCGAGCTCACCCACTTCGGGCTGGCTGTGCAGCAGCACGTCGTGGGCGATCTTGCCCAGCACGCCAGCGAGCGTGCCGAGTGCCCCAGCGAGTTCTGCCATCCGCGTGCGATCCGTATGCCATGGCAGGACTGGATCGGCCAAGCCTAGGGAGGCCGCAAATGCCGCCGGCACACCAAGATTCAGCCCCGCGAGGGTGCCTGCGGCACCGCCCAGCTGCGCCGCGAGCCGGTGGCGGCGTATGTAATCGAGCCGGCCGTAGGCATCGTCGAGGGCAGTGAGCCAGCCCGCGCAAACCAGCCCGAACGTGGCCGGCGACGCGTGCCGCATCACAGTTCGTCCAATAAGGATGGTGTCGCGATGTTCCGCGGCGAGTCTGGCGCAGACATCGGCCGCTTCGGCAACGTCGTCGAGCACTGGGCCGAGGCAACGGTAGGCGATGAGAGAGGCTGCGGTGTCAATGATGTCCTGGCTTGTCGCTCCAAAGTGGACGTAGGGGCGGGCGTCCGGTGGCACGGCAGCGGTGAGCTCACGAACGAGGGCGATGACCGGGGTACCGGATTGCGCCGCATCGTAAGCGATTGAAGCGACGTCAAAGCGGGCCGGATCGGCAGCCGACTGGATCGAGATCGGAAAAGCACACGTCTGAAATCCAGTCACCGCGGGGAAATCGTATTCCCTCTTCTTCTTTTAAAA
>DPJL01000412.1 GCA_003543035.1 Micromonosporaceae bacterium
GGTGACCTGCGGCCACACTCTCGGCTGAGGCGCGATCCACGACGATGTTGGGATGCAGGTTGCCATCGCCGGCATGACCGACCACACCAACCGTGACACTGTGCTTGGCTGCGATCATCTCGATCTCGTCGAGCAGCTCGGCCAGCCGAGTCCGTGGCACGGCGATATCGTCGATGATCAGACCACCATGCTCGTGAGTGGACAGTGCCAGCTGCTCCATCGCCGGGTGAGCTCGCCGCCTGGCCTGCAACAGCTCGGCCGCCTCGGCCGCGTCGGTGGCCTGCCACACCTCGGTCGCCCCGGCCTCCGTGGCGAGCGCGGCGATCTGATCCAACTCCTCCGGCCGGTCAGCTGCGGCCAGCAACAGTGCCTTGGCTTCAACATTCAAGCCCATCGGCTGGTACCGCTCAATGGCTTGCAAATGAACCTGATCCAGCAATTCGAGCAGGGCCGGAGCCAGCCCGGCGGTGAAGATCCGGTTGACCGCGTCCCCTGCGGATTTGGTGGAGGGGAAGACTGCGACGAGCGTCAGTGGATCGGCTATCGCGGGCCGTAGCGCCAACGTGATCTCGGTGATGATGCCGAGGGTGCCTTCGGAGCCCACGAACAGCTTGGTCATGTCATAACCGGCCACCCCCTTCGGAGTCCGGCGGCCGGTGCGCAGCACGCGTGCGTCAGCGAGCACGACTTCGAGGCCGAGCACGTATTCGGCGGTGACCCCGTATTTCACGCAACACATGCCACCCGCGTTGGTGGCCACGTTGCCGCCGATAGTGCTTGTCTCCCACGAACCCGGGTCGGGCGGGTAACGCAGACCCTCGGCGGTGACCGCCCTGCTCAGCGCCGCGTTGATGACGCCGGGCTGCACCACGGCGATCCGATTCGACCTGTCGATCTCTAGGATCCGGTCCATCTTCGTCATCGAAATAAGTAGGCAACCATCGATGGCATTGGCGCCGCCGGCCAGCCCGGTCCGCGCGCCCTGCGGCACGATCGGCACCCCATGCCGGGCTGCCCACTTGACCGCTTCGACCACCTCGGCCGTGCTGGAGGGCCGGATGAGGGCGAGTGCCGTTCCCGCGTCACATAGATCAGCTTCATCGCGCCGGAAGGACGCCAGCAGATCCGGATCGGTAACTGCGCCCGGAAGGTCGTTCAACATGCTCACATTTGAAAGCTAGCCTGAAGGGGTGATCTACGTCGACCGTCCCCTCTGGCCCGCGCACGGCAGACTCTGGTCGCACCTGATCAGCGATCTGGCCACGGCCGAGTTACATGCCTTCGCCGAGCTGCTCGGCGCACCCCGCCGGGGCTTCGATCGCGATCACTACGACATCCCCTCGGAGCGGGTGCCGGTGGCGATCTGGCTGGGCGCGCGGATGGTTTCCACCAAGGAGATCGCCTCCCGGCTGCGGGCCGCCGGGCTTCGCCGGCCAAAGCATGGTTTCGCAAAGTAGCTTGCCGAATTCGGTGTAGGCGCATCGAAAACGATGAGCCAGTCGCGATGCACCATGTCCGGGTCCGGACACAGAGCCGCATAACCACCCGGTCGCTCTTACCTTCGGGTTATGAGGCGCGTGCTTTGCACCATCGTTCTGCTCGTGGCTGTTACCGGATGCAGCAAGAAGGCCGACCCGCCGTCGCCGTCGCCTTCCCCCAGCGCTGAGACGTCAGCGAGTCCGAGCGCGGCCCCAAGCGCAACGGCGACACCATGTTTGGGCTCGGTCACCGGTGGCTCCGACCCGCATCGGGCGAGCCTTCGCGCGTGGCTGTGCAGCGACTCCACCGGCATGCAGGCCAAGATGACCGAGGCCGCGATCACTCAGCTCAACGCCGTGCCCAAGGACATCGATCTACAGTGGACATTTGTGAGCTGCGGCGGAGCGGCCGGATCGACCTACTGCACCTACCGCAACACCTTTGGTTCGGATTTGATTTTCCGGGTACCGAGCGAGTCTCCCCAGAAGGTCACCGAGGTCAAATTCGACCGGACCGTCTTCAACACCGACGCGAAGCAGTACACGTCTCACTTTGTCGAGGCGTGGATCAGCGGCAACGTGCAGCGGATGCAGGCGTTGAGCTCGCCCGCGATCGTCTCCTTCGCGGCGACGCATTCCGCTCCGGCGACCCCGTTCACCGTCACTCTCAGCCCTTCCGAGGTCTGGATATTCGAGGTGACGAGCTCAGGCGCGGATTATCGCTTCGTGCTCAAGAATCAGCTCGGTCGCAGCAACGCGATCACCGAGCTGCATACGTTGTGAGCATCGCCAATGTCTGATTTAGACATCGTTTAGTCGGCACACCTAGGGTCGCCCTGACTCTGGGTACGCCAACGATGAAAGGGTGCTCTTTGAAAGACAAAGTGTTGGGGCGGTCAGTCCGGCGGATTTTGGCTGCGTTGGTGGTCATGGCTAGCGGGACGGTCGCTTCGGTAACCACGGTGACGCCGGCCCAGGCGGTCACCGGATTGCGGTATATCAGCGGATATATCGATTCGGGCAGTGGGCCGCGCAAGACTCTCACGATTATCTGTCATAGCGGCGATGTTGCGATCGGCGGCGGAGCACATCTGACGGGCGCATTGGGCGACGTGACCATCCGCCAGATCCAGCCGACCGTCGTGGATGGCACGGGGCGTCTCATCGTCGTGGCGGAGGAGGACCCGGACGGCTATTCCGGTTCCTGGCGTCTGGACGCGACCGCGGTGTGCGTCCCGCGACCGGCCGGGTTGAGCTTCGTCCATGGGTCGATGACCGACCCGTTCTTGGTCTGGGCGACTGCATCGTGCGGGAGTAAGCGCATCATCGGCAGCGGCTACATCCTTTCGGATACCGGCGTGGTGAAGGCGGCCGGAGCACAGATCGGCTCCAGTAACCGGGCTTATGTCAGTGCCGAGCCGAGTCGCGTGCCCGGCGCGGTGACACCGGTTACCGGAACTGCGGTTGCGGTATGCGCCAACGTGGCGCTGCCCGGTATGCGAGAAGTGGAAGCAGAGACGGCGCAGAACTCCTTTGATGGCAAGTCCGCGACCGCCACCTGTCCGGCAGGCACCACGGTGATCGGCGTCGGTGGCGGACTTTTCGGGCGCCGTAACCACACGGTGATCGACGACTTTCGGATTAAGGAATCGTCAGCATCGGTGACTGTTACCGGCTACGAAGACCAAGCCGGTAACCCAGACGGCTGGGCGGTCAGCGCCACCGCTGTGTGCGCGACCTAAAAGCCCGCATCCCGGTAGCTGCCCCGCGCGCAGCTACCGGGCCACGTGGGCGGGCGACTGAAGAGCCTCGCCGATAGCACTGGCGTTGGCTTCGAGGATCCGATAACCGCACAAGCGGGCGACCTCTAGCGCCTGCCGCACCGAGCGCGGCGCAATATCGAACTCACCGAGACCGAAGTGGGTATCGGCGAGTCCTACCATCCCACCCTTTGAGTGTCGCCGCGTTGTGGCGTTCAGAAATTCGCCAGTTCCCGGGCGATGTTGGCCCGGGCCGGTTGCTCCCTTTCCGGGTGCAGCCGGTAAAGAGTGGGCAGATCGAGTAGGTTGCGCAGCACCGCTGGGCGTCCTATGCGCCACAACTCGTCTGGTACGTGGGCGTATTCGGCGCGCACGGCGTCCACATAGGACTGATATTGCGGCCACGGTGATGCGAGGATCGCCAAATCAGCGTCGGCCAGCACTGCTCCGTTTTGGTCGTGCTCTTCTGATGCGTGGCCGGCGGTGAGCAGTACCAGCCGAGAAATCTCTTGAATAGTCGCGGAGGGTAGGCCGCAGCGCCACAGCAAGCCCGTGGTCAGCAGGGCGCTTCGTTCTTCATTGACCGACGAGCGCGGGTCATAGATGGCGTCGTGGCCCCAGGCGGCGAGCGCGGCCACGGGCTCATGCTCCACCTCGTCGAGGACAGCCGTTAGATGAGTCACGTTGTGATAGCGCCGATGCGGCTCGGACCAGCGGGCGAGCAGCTCAGCGGCCACGGCCGACAGCGTGCTCGAAGGGGCGGTGGCGCCGGCCTTCCGGGCGGTCTCGACAAATCGCGCTTGCATGGCCATGTCCCGAGGCTACGTTGGCCGCATGGCAACCTCGTGGCGCGATCGGCTCCACCGGGTGCGCGTCGGCTTCGGTCTGGCACTTCAGGCCGGGGTGGCGGCGGGCATCTCGTGGTACATCGCGCACCACGTGCTCGGCCACGTGCAGCCGTTCTTCGCCCCGATCGCGGCCGTGGTGGTGCTCGCGGTTTCGGTGGGGCAACGGATGCGGCGGGCCTTCGAGGTGGTCGCCGGTAACGCGGTCGGCATTCTGCTCGGTGAGGCGCTGATCCTGCTGATCGGCCGAGGGCCTTGGCAGGTTGGGCTCGCGGTGCTGCTGGCCATCATGATCGCCATGTTCGTCGGCGGATCAGCTCCGCTCATCACCCAGGCCGCCGCGTCAGCTTCCCTGGTGGCGACCTTGCTCCCGCCTCAGGATGACTACTACTTCAGCCGGTTCGTCGATGCCGTGGTCGGTGGCGGCGTGGGTCTCGCGGTAATGGCCCTGCTGCTGCCGCTCAATCCGTTGACCGTGGTTGAGCGTGCGGCGGCGCCCATACTCGACGCCCTGGCACTCGGGCTGGCCGACACCGCGGACGCGTCGGAACAGGGGAATGCCGAGTTGGCCGCGGCGGCACTCGGCCGTCTGCGTGACGCTGAGGCATATCTTCGCGCATACAACGACGCGATCACCGCGGGCCGCGAGATTTCCTCGGTCGCACCGCTGCGCTGGCGCAAGCGGGGAGCGTTGGCGCAGTACGTCGACTCCTACATCTTCGTCGCGCGGGCTTTGCGCAACACCCGCGTGCTGGTGCGCCGAGCGCTGGCAATGGTCAGCGACGCCGAACCCGTGCCGCCCACTCTGATCACCGCGGTGCGCACGCTGGCGGAAGCGGTCCGGCACCTGCGCCGCGAGCTCGGCTCTGGCGAGGAACCGGTACAGACCCGGGCCGCGGCGCTGCGAGCGGTGCAGGCGTGCGCCGAGGCGTATCGGGCCGGGATCGGCTTCTCCGGCAGTGTCGTAGTGGCTCAGATCCGTTCCGCCGCAAGCGATCTCGTCAGTGCGAGTGGACTACCTCCCGAAGAGGCGCATCGGCTGGTGCGGTCAGCTCTTGCTCCAGCGCCCGAATCAGAGCGTCCACATCAGACTCCGTAGTGCCCAGGCCGATGCTGGCGCGCAATGCGGTGGCGGGCACCCCGTCCCAGCCCGCGCGGACGCTTGCCTCGCCGAGCAGCCTTCGCGCCAAGGGATGAGCGCAGAAGAGGCCGTCCCTGACCCCGATGTTGTACTTCGTCGCGAGCGTCTGCGAGATCTCGGCGGAGTCGCGTCCCTTGACAGCAAAGGAAACCACCCCGATGCGTGGCGCGTCCGGGTGGAACGTGCGCAGTTCCTCCACCACGTCTATTTCGGACAGTCCTTCGCGCAATCGCTTGAGCAGACTCTGTTCGCGTTGGTGCAGTGCCTTGCGGTCTGCGTTCTCCAACGTGGTACACACCTTCGCGAGGGCCACCGCGCCCAACAGGTTGGGAGTGCCCGCCTCATGCCGGGCCGGGCCGGTGGTCCAGCGCACATCATGCGTGGCGTCACCAACGCGTGCAGTCGCGCCGCCGCCCTTGATTGGTGGGGTGGCGGCGTCGAGCCAATCCGAGCGCCCGACCAGAACACCGGCACCAAAGGGTGCGTAGAGCTTGTGACCGGAGAAGGCGAGATAATCCACGTCCAAAGTGGACAGATCGATCGGCACGTGCGGGGCGAGTTGTGCCGCGTCGACCGCGATCCTCGCGCCGTGCCGGTGGGCAATCGCGGCCAGCTCGGCGATCGGCCAGATCTCGCCGGTGACATTGCTGGCGCCGGTGACACTCACGAGAACGTCGGTCTGGAAGTTCACGCTGAGGGCCTGCGCCAGCGACCGAATCGCCTCGCCTGGCGATGACGGGACGGGAAGACGCACGGGATGGTGCCAGGGCAACAGATTGGCGTGATGCTCGCCACCGAAGGTGATGACCGTGGTGCCTCGCGGCAGGCAATGCGCCAGCAGGTTCAGGGCATCGGTGGTGTTGCGGGTGAAGATTACGTGATCATCTTCACGGGCCCCGACGAAGTCGCCAATCGTCTGCCGGGCCTGCTCGAACTCGCGAGTGCAGCGCTGGGAGAGAGCTCCGGCGCCACGATGGATGGATCCGTACCAAGGAAGAAGATCGTTGACCGCATCAGCCGCGGCCTTGAGACAGGGTGCCGTCGCGGCATAGTCGAGATTGACGTAACCCGGCACGCCCAGCAGGGTCAGATCGGTGGACACAGAGCACCTCCACGCTTGCGCCCGGCGCGGCCTTCGCGCCTGGGGCCCGGTCATCACCCGGGGCACCCCACCGTGGCGGAGGGTTGCCGGCCAGCAAGCCGGGGCTTTCTGCTGGCACTCGTGACCTGCCGGAGAGACTACCTTCTCGGCCGCGCGACGCCTAGAGGCCGCTGGTGAGGTATCGCTTGGCAGCTCCGCAGTGTCGGCGGGCTGCCGCGATTCCTCACTTGCGGTTGGTCAGGCGGCCTGGCTTGAATCCCGCGGGCCCGGTGGCACCGAGGCGAGGCGTCGCGGCCATGCGTTTCGGTAGGCTGCGCGCATGGAGTACCTCTCAGCACCTGAGACCGGGATCCCATCGCAACCGGCGGCCAACCCGCGGCGGGGGATGCCCCGCTGGGTTCTGCTGACCGGTGCGATCCTCGTCGTAGGTGGCGCGGCGGTGGCGATGTTGCTGCTGCTCGGGTTCAATCTCGGCCCCCGAGGGCTGACGGTCGGCCTAATCGCCGCCGTCCTCCCGGTACCGGTGCTGGTCGCCTGTTTCCTATGGCTCGACCGCTATGAGCCGGAGCCGGTCTCCTATCTGCTTTTCGCCTTCGCCTGGGGTGCCGCACCCGCGACCCTGACGGCGTACGGCGTGAACACGCTCGCCGCGAATGTCATCGAGCTGCCCGAGTCGCTGGTCGGGGTGTTGGTCGCTCCGTTCATCGAGGAGCTGATGAAGGCGCTCGGGCCACTGCTGATCCTGTGGGTGAGGCGCAATCAGATCTCGGGCATCACCGACGGGATTGTCTACTGTGGACTGTCCGGGGTTGGCTTCGCCATGGTGGAGAACATCCTCTACCTCGGCGGTCACGCGTTCAACGCGGGTTACGAGCAGTACGGCCCGGCTTCCGGAACGGCCCTGGTGTTCGGGCTCTTCATCGCCCGCATCTTCATGTCCGGCTTCGCCCACCCGCTGTTCACCTCGATGACCGGGCTCGGCATCGGGTTTGCAGCTCGCTCAGCGAACATCTGGGTGCGGGTGCTCGCCCCGATCCCGGGACTCATCCTGGCGATGATGCTGCACGGCTCCTGGAATCTGATGGCCATCCTGAGCGCGGGCCGCAGCCCTTACATCTTCCTTTATGGATACATCGCCGTGATGGTGCCGGTGTTCCTCACGATGGTCGGCATCGCTCTCTGGGTTCGGGCTCACGAGGGCCGGCTCGCGCTCAAAGTGTTGCCGCCGTATGCGGAAGCGGGCTGGTTCACCCCGCCAGAGGTTGCCTCGCTGGGCACGCTTGGCCGGCGCCACGCCGCCCGGGTGTGGGCCAAGCGGGTCGGTGGTGATGCGGGCCGGCAGGCGATGAAGGACTTCCAATTCGCGGCCACGCGGCTCGCGTTGGTGCGCGACAGCTTCAACCGGGGCCTTGAGCCGGACCTGGTGCAGCAGGCGCACTCTCGCGCCGAAGAAGCCGGGTTGCTGCAAACGATGAGTGATGCTCGCTACTTCTACGCCGGCCGGGATCCGCAGATGCCACCTGCCCGCTGGGATGGCGAGACATATCACTTGGTGTTCCCGGATGGCGTGCTCCGCCGCGTCCCCGCACCGCCCGAGCCGGTGGTCCCATTGCCAATCCCGCTTTCGCCGGTGGTTCATCACTACTAACGTGTGTGGGGTCGCGTGCTCCAGGAGGATTCGTGGGTCGGTTTGAGCAGGTAAGGGCGAACATTCGTCGCGCCTATGAGGCCGGCCGGGCCACTGTGCGGGCCAGACGCGCGGAAAACGAAGGGGACGACGACGGCACCCTCGTTGCCGCGGACCCGCCCCCGCCGAATCTGACTCATGGCTCCACAGGCAGCCTGGACGACTTTGAGCACGTTCCGAAGCCGCTGCGGATAGCGGGAGCCTGGGCCTGGCGGCTGATCGTCATCGGCGCCGTGCTCTGGGGCTTTCTCCAGCTGGTCAGCACGCTCACCATCGTGGTCATTCCGCTGCTTGTCGCACTACTGCTGACTGCCTTGCTCGGGCCGGCCGTGGGCCGCCTTCGCGAGGCCCGCCTACACAAGTCCTTGGCCACGACCATCGTGCTGATCGGCGGTCTCGCCGCCGTGGTCGGCACGCTAACCCTGGTGGTCAACGCCTTCATCGACGGCTTGCCCAAGCTCACGGCGAGCGCCGAGCAAGGCCTAACCGAAATTCAGGAGTGGCTCAAGACCGGTCCGCTGCACCTGACCGACCTGCAGCTCAGCAATGCGGTCAAACAGCTCCAGGCCATCCTGACCGACAACAAGGACACCCTCACGAGCGGTGTCATCACCACCGCCACTACCGCGCTGGAGATCGTCAGCGGCATTTTCCTGGTCCTCTTCGCGCTCTTCTTCTTCATGCGCGACGGGCGGCAGATCTGGCGCTTCGGGCTCAACCTCGTTCCGTCAGCAGCTCGCGAGCCGCTGGATCGGGCAGGCATCGCCGCGTGGCGTTCGCTGACGTCTTACGTGCGGGCGACCGTGCTGGTCGCTTTCATCGACGCGGTCGGCATCGGCGTCGCATTGTGGATCCTCGATGTTCCGCTTGCGCTGCCACTGGCCGCGCTGGTGTTTCTCACCGCCTTCATCCCGATCATCGGTGCGACCCTGTCCGGCGCGGTCGCCGTGCTTGTCGCCCTCGTGACGAACGGTGGCATCACCGCGCTGCTGGTTCTCGCGGCTGTCATCGCGGTGCAGCAGATCGAAGGACACCTGCTCCAGCCTCTGATCATGGGTCGTGCGGTGGCCATCCATCCGCTGGCGGTGATCGTCGGGATCGCGAGCGGGCTCGTCCTTGGCGGCATTGTGGGTGCGCTGATCGCGGTGCCGTTGATCGCGATGCTCAACACCGGCATCCGGCAGCTGGCCGGGCGACCCAAAACAGAGGTCATCAAGTCGATCGAAGCTGCTGAAGCAACGCCATAACCACGCGCTACGCTGACCGGCGTGACGACCACCAACCCCGAGAACGGCCTGCCCATCCGCCTGCTGCACGACCGTGTGCTGGTCCGCACGGAGGCCGCGGAGGGCGAGCGCCGCTCCTCGGCCGGGCTGGTCATTCCCGCAACAGCCTCTATGGGTACCAGGTTGAGCTGGGCCACAGCCGTGGGCGTGGGGCCACACGTGCGCTCGATCCAGACCGGTGACCGGGTGCTCTTCGATCCCGATGCGCGCTCCGAAGTGGAGCTACACGGCGAGTCCTACGTGCTGCTGCGCGAACGTGACGTGCACGCGGTCGCCGCCTCCCGAGTGGACAACAACGGCACCGGGCTCTATCTCTAGGTCGTTGCCAGCCGGGCCAAGGCGCCGAGGACAACCTCTTGCTTGGTGGTGTACCAGAACGGGGGCAGGCTCGCCCGGAGAAACGAGCCGTAGCCCTTTGCCGTCTCCAGTCGCGAATCCAGGACCGCCACCACACCCTTGTCCTCATTGGCCCGGATCAACCGGCCCACTCCCTGAGCCAGGCGCACTGCGGCGATCGGCACACTGATCGCCGCGAACCCTGAGCCGCCCTTAGCGTCCACAGCGGCAGAACGGGCTGCCGCGAGTGGCTCGTCGGGTCGGGGGAACGGCAGCCGGTCGATCACTACGAGCTGACACGCATCGCCCGGCACGTCGACACCCTGCCAGAGCGACATCACACCGAACAGACAGCTGTTGCGATCTTCGCGGAACTTGCGAACCAGGATGGGAAGGGTCTCATCACCTTGCAGCAGAACGGTCAGCTTCGTCTTCTCGCGCACCAGGTCGGCGGCCTGCTGGGCGGCGCGCCTCGACGAGAAGAGCCCGAGTGTCCGCCCACCTAGCGCATTGACCAGGGAAAGCAGCTCAACCCCGGCCGCGTCCGGCAGACCTGAGGCGGCCGGCCGTGGCAGATGCGCCGCAACGTAGAGGATGCCCTGCTTGGGATAGTCGAAGGGCGAGCCGACATCCAACGTGCGATAACCGGCGGGCTGACCGAGGGCCTTGGCGATCGTTTCGAACTTGCCGCCCAGTGCAAGGGTTGCCGACGTCGCGACGACCGTGCGGTCCTCGTAAAGCTTGTCATTCAACAGCTCTGCCACCGAGAGCGGAGCCACGACCAACGCGCGGCGCGGCTCCTGCTCGATCCAGGCGACATCTTGCGCCGACCCTTCCAGCAATCGCTGGGCGGTCGTGGAGACCTCGCCCAGCAGCGCCCGCGCCAGCTGTTTGCGCACAGGATCAGGGTCGTCGGCTTTGACATCCCCGACGGCATTGAGCGCCACCCGGGTGGATGCGTCAAGCAGCACACATGCCTCATGCAGAGCCTGCGGCAGGCCTTGGGTGAGCCGCCCGGGCTGCGCTTCGGCGAGCCCAACCGTCAGGGCATCTGCCCCCTCTAGCAAACCCTGATACTGCTCCGCGTCAACGAAGGCGCGGGCCGCCCGAGCCGTGCTGTCCACCCCGGACGGTGTCAGCTCGGCCTGAGCCGCGCTGGAGAAGCGATCTGCCAGCTCGTGCGCCTCGTCCACGATGAGCAGCTTGTGTGGGGGAACGATGTGCCGCCCCGCCAGCATGTCGACCGAGAGCAGGGAGTGATTGGTCACCACGATGTCGGCCTCGCGAGCTCGAGCTCGCGAGAGCTCGGCGAAGCACTCAGGACCATACGGACAGCGGGTGGCTCCGACACACTCCCGCGCCGGAGTGGAGACCGCTCGCCACGCCGTGTCATCAACACCCGGAATCAGCTCGTCGCGATCGCCGGTGTCACTTGCCAGTGCCCACTCACGGATGCGGACGATCTGTTTGCCCAGCTTGCCGGCCTCGCCGAGCCACTTTGTCCGCTCGAAGAGAGCATCCTGCGGGTCCTCTTCCTCGGCATGCTCCAATTTGGCCATACAGACGTAATGGTGCCTACCCTTGAGCAGGGCATAGGTCGGCTCACGGCCGATGATCGAAGCGACCGCGGCGCTGAGCCGGGGAAGGTCCTTTTCGACCAGTTGCGATTGGAGGGCCAGCGTGGCAGTCGAAATGACGACAGGGCCATCCACCGTCAGCGCCGGGGCGAGATAGGCCAAGGACTTTCCGGTGCCGGTGCCCGCCTGCACCAGCAGATGCCGGCCCTCGTTGACAGCATCGATGATTGCGCTCGTCATGGCTTCTTGGCCGGGTCTGGTTGTGCCACCTGGCACCGCGGCGACCGCCGCGGCAAGTAGCTCTCCTGCGTCCGGCATGCCGACGACGCTACCCGCAGGGTGCGACGCTAAAGAGCTTGGGCTCGCGCGCGCCGTGCATACACTGTGTGACATGACCGCGATCCGGGTCGAGATGCGCAAGTACGACGGCAGCGCGCACCGGGGTCTGTCAACGCGCCTGCTCGGACGCGATCATCACGGCACCTGGCTTGGCATTCCAAGTGGGACAGTGGCCGACTCCGGCAAGGTCTGGGAGATTCCGGGAGTGCTGCTCGTGCCGCATGTCGGCTGGTGGACGGCCATGTTCAACGCCGCGCCGCGCAACACCTCGGTCTATTGCGACGTCACGACGCCCGCGTCCTGGGACGGCAACCGGGTCGTCATCACTGACCTCGACCTCGATGTACGCAAGATTCGCGAGACCGGTGAGGTGCAACTGGTCGACGAGGACGAGTTCTCCGCGCACGCGACCAAGTTCGGCTACCCCGAAGAGGTGAAGCGACAGGCCAGAGGTGCCGCGGCCTGGCTGCTGGACGCACTGCACTCCGGGGCGGAGCCGTTCGCCGGGCACTTCCATCGGTGGCTTGCTCTTTTCCACGACAAGGCGGCGGGAACTGCGAGATGATCCTCGTGTGTCGCGAGTGTCTGAATTGCTGCGAGTGGGACCTGACGTCAACCTGGCCGAGATAGACCCTGCCGGGACGCCGGGCCTGCCCACCAGCAAGATGGTCCGCCGCGACCCGAAAACATGGGCTCGCACCGCGCTGACCGAGCTGGGCCAGCAATTGGCCACGCAGCAGGAGATGCTCTTCGCCAACGCCAAGGTCAACCCTCGCGATCGACGACGACTGCTCCTGCTGCTTCAAGCGATGGACTGCGGCGGCAAGGACGGCACGGTCAAGAAGGTGGCGGGTGCCATGAACCCGCAAGGCCTGCACATCGTCGGGTTCGGACCACCGACCGCGGTGGAGCGGCGGCACGACTTCCTATGGCGGATAAGGCGAGCGCTGCCTGAGCCGGGCTTCGTCGGCGTCTTCAACCGCTCGCAATATGAGGACGTGCTGGTGGTGCGGGTTCGCAAACTGGCTCCGGTCAGGGTGTGGCGGGCTCGGTACCAGCAGATAAATGATTTTGAAAAGGAGCTCTCGGAGAGCGGCATCACGATGGTTAAGGTGATGTTGCACATATCTTTCGAGGAGCAGCGGCGGCGTCTGCTTGCCCGGCTCGACGATCCGACCAAGCACTGGAAGTACAACCCAGCTGACGTGGACAACCGGGTGTTCTGGCCTGCCTATCAGCAGGCTTACCAGGACGCGCTGGGACGGTGCAGCACCGATCTTGCACCCTGGTACGTTGTGCCCGCTGATCGCAAGTGGTACCGGGATTGGGCAGTGGCCAACCTGTTACTCGACGCGTTCGCCGGCTTGAACTTGCGTTACCCGCCAGCGGATTTCGATCCTCAGGCAGAACGCACGCGGCTCGAAGAAGGAGTGTCCCAACTGTGAAGTTCTCGCTCCGCCCAAGTGAGGGCGCCTTTTACGACATGTTCAGCAGGTCCGCGCAGAATCTGGTGCGCGGTGCGCTGTTGCTGACCGAGTTGGCGCTGCCGGGGGCCGACGTGCAGTCGGTGAGTGAGCGGCTGATCGAGCTGGAGCACGACAGCGACCAGATCACGCATGAGCTCTACAACAAGATCAACACTACTTTCATCACGCCATTCGATCGCGAAGACATCTACCGGCTCGGCTCGAACCTCGATGACGTGATGGATCACGTCGAGGCCGTTGGCAGCCTCATCTACCTCTACGGGCTGACCAAACTGCCGTCGCTGCCCCGCGAAATGCATGAGCTCGTCGACGTGCTCAACCGGCAGGCGGCAATCACCGCGGAAGCTATGGAACGCCTGCGGGTCGGGGCGCCCGGCGTGAAGCGCCCCAAGGGTGTGAAGAAGATGAAGGGCGGCCTGAGCGGCCTCAAGGATTACTGGGTGGAGTGCAACCGGCTGGAGAACGAGGGGGACCGGGCCTACCGGATGCTGCTCGTCCGGCTGTTCAGCGGCGAATATGACGCGCTGACCGTGCTGAAGATGAAGGAGGTCGGGGAGGAGCTGGAAGCCGCTTGTGACGCCTTCGAGCACGTGGCCAACACCCTCGAGACCATTGCGGTCAAGGAGT
>DPJL01000413.1:0-18049 GCA_003543035.1 Micromonosporaceae bacterium
CCCCGCGCGCGGCGCCCCCCCCCCCCCCGCGGCGGCGGCATCAGCCGCCGCCCGGGTCGCCTCCGCAATCCCTCCACCGCCGGAGACAGTGCTGTGGTACGCGCTGACCGCTGGAGCCAGCGCGTCAACCATGGTCTTGTCACCTTCACTCGCCGCACCCAGTTGCTGGATGCCGGCAAGCGCAGCACGCAGCGCCGTACCGAGCTGCTCGGCGGAGACCGCCGAGTCCGTACCCAGGGACTTTCCTGCGCTTCGGAACCCGGTGCCGTATAGGGGCCCGGAGGCGCCACCGACCTTGCTGATCAACGCCTGACCGACGGTGGTCAGCACGTCCCCCGGCGTTTCGGGGGACCTGTCTTCGATCATGAGGACCGCGGCCTCGAACCCCCGGCGGACGTTGAATCCATGGTCGCCGTCGCCTATTGCGGCGTCGAGATGGGTCAGATGCTCGGCGTTCTCGGCCACTAGTTTTGCGGTCCCGGCGATCCAGGCCCGGAAGGTGATCGCATCCACGATGAATCCCCCTACACTTTCAATCTCTGCTGGACGGCTGTTTCAGGAGCTCGACGGGAATCGAGGCGTCATCGCCCCCAGCGCAGCGCCGGGGTCTCCACCGGTGCGTCCCACAGCTCAAGCAGCTGCGGGTTCATCTTGCCGACGGTGATCATGCAGCCAGCCATCTCGAGGCTCGTGATGTAGTTGCCCACGAGGCTACGAACGACTCGCACGCCGCGACTCGCCAGCCAGTCGGCGACCTCGGCATATACGACGTACAGCTCGATCAACGGCGTACCGCCCATGCCGTTGACCATGACCGCCACCTCGCCCTGCAGCGGCGCATCCTTGTGGATGGCCTCCAGCGAAATGTTGGCGATCTCCTTGGCCGAGACGAGCTTGCCGCGAGCGCGGCCCGGTTCGCCGTGGATTCCAACGCCCAATTCGATCTCGTCTTCGGCGAGGTCAAAGCCGGGCTTGCCAGAAGCCGGCACGGTGCAGGCGGTCAACGCCACCCCGAATGAGCGAGTGAGTTCGTTGACGTTCTTGGCCACCGCCGCCACGGACGCGAGGTCCGCGCCGCGCTCGGCCAGCGCGCCGGCGATCTTCTCGACAAAGACTGTGGCGCCGGTACCGCGCCGTCCGGCGGTCCAGGTGCTGTCTTCCACCGCTACGTCGTCATTGATCACGACGGCCTCGACCTTGATGCCGGAGTCACCGGCAAGGTCAGCGGCCATCTGGAAGTTCAGTACGTCGCCGGTGTAGTTCTTGACGATGTGCAGAACGCCCCGGCCCGCGTCCACGGCCTTGGTCGCGGCGAGGATCTGGTCCGGAACTGGCGACGTGAAGACCTCACCAGGGCAGGCTGCATCGAGCATGCCGTAACCGACGAAGCCACCGTGCAGCGGCTCATGTCCGGAACCGCCGCCGGAAACGAGGCTTACCTTGCCGGCGGTCGGGCCGCCTGCGCGGGTGATGTAGCGCTCGGCATGGTTGACAGATAGCGCCGGGTGAGCTGCGGCGATGCCGCGCAGCGCGTCACTGAGCACCTGGTCCGGCGAATTGATCAACTTCTTCACTATTGGACTTCCTTCCACTGGATGTCTTGATAGGAGGTTCAGACCGAGACGTGCTCGGCGGCGGAGGCCGTCTGGGTTGCCTTCACGGAGCCGATGTAGGCGTACACGGCGGCAGCCAACAGACCGGCACCGAAGGTCGCGATGAAGTAGACAGGCGTCTGACCCCACAGAAGGCCATCGCCGCCACCGAGCCCAGCCCGTGCGATCATCGGGCCGATGTAGCGGGCCGGGTTGAGCGCCGCACCAGTGACCGGGCCGACGATGGTGATCACCGCGAACACGATCGAGGGGATGGCGAGGCCGTACCAGCCCGGAGTGGCCCGACTGTCGGTGGCCGTTCCGAACACCACGAAGATGAGCAGGAACGTCCCGATCACCTCTGCGAAGAATGCGTGACCGGCGTTGCCCGGGGTGTAGCTGAGCACACCCAGCCCGGCGTCGATGCCGGCATCACCGAGCACACCCCAGATGGCGAAAGCACCGGCGATCCCGCCGAGGAACAGCGCCACGAGGTACCCGGGTACATCCGACCAGGGCGTCTTTTTCGCCGCGGCAAGTGCCAAGGTCACGGCCGGGTTGATGTGGCAGCCCGAGATGTGCCCGATCGCGTAGATAACGGCGATGATCACCATCATGAACGCGAACGAGATCATGCCCAGGTGCTCCATGCCAAAGGCGTACTCGGTCGCCTTGCCCTTCTGGCTGTTAAGCAACACAAACGTGGCCGCTGCGGTCCCCGGCCCGGCGAACACGAGTGCTCCGGTACCGATGAACTCGGCAACCATTTTTTTCAAAAGCGAAACTTCTGCCATGCGTAGCGCCCACACTGCCTTTAACAGGGCATAGCGGACTTCCCTCCTTCGAGGCGAGTAGGGTTGCTGTGAGACGTTGTTCGGCGTGTCCAAACGGTGTTCGGCTGAGTTTGCGACCCGATGACGAACGTGTCAAGAGGGTGACCACCGCCGACTGCTCAAAGGCGTGGTCATTTAAGGTTCCGAGCCGGCTATCAAGGCTGGCTTGCCGAGGGATGTCAACGCCTACGGCGGACCGGCTCCGATACATCGGGGATATCCGATACAGACATCGCGGACGTCACCATTGGCCACCGGGTCCATCTCCTGGTGCACCGTCAAGCCCAAGCCTCCGGCGACGCCAGCTTGGTCAGCCGCCAAGCAACGAGTGTTGGGATTCACGAGCTGACGGAAAGTCCTCACGACAGACAGTTCCACACCGCCATCTGACTCCGAGGCAGCCAGGAGAAGTAGGGTGTGCCGTCCACCTCACCGCGATGCCTACATGTCCAGGCCGCGGTGCCAGGTGGCGACACCGTGCTGACTCCAGCGGAAAGCCTGCCCGGCAAGGGATTTCGCCGCAATCTCAGCAACAATCAACCGGCCGCAGGCAAGGCCTCTGCACTCCCCATCGGGGATTCGACCTTCTAAACCGCGAAGTAATTGAGGTGGTTTGCATCGGTTAGTGTTTAACCAAATCTTTAACGGATGATCTCCGTTTAGAGAAACCCCAGGTCAGAAGGCAATACAAATGATGGGTGCGCCGCCAGGGACTCGAACCCCGAACCCGCGGATTAAGAGTCCGCTGCTCTGCCAGTTGAGCTAGCGGCGCTCGTGGCAACGGGAGAAACCTTAGCATGGGCCCGCCGTGGATCTCCAATTGGATACCCACAACCTCACAAATGTGACAAACGCTAACTCATTTGTCCGCGCCGGTAAGATCACGACCGATGGACGCAGGCGCAGGAAACGAGATGATCACCATCCCGTCGGGGAAGGTGATCTTGTCGGATCGGCGAACACAGCGCAAGTGGCTAGTTGAGCTCACGCCATACCAGCTCGGCGCGTTCCCGGTCACCCAGGCGCAGTATGCGGAGGTCATCGGCCAGTATCCGAGCGCCGCGAAAGGCGACCGGTTGCCGGTCGAGGGGGTCTCGTGGTGGGACGCCGTCCGGTTCTGCAACGCCCTGTCTCAGCACGAAGGGCTGAGCCCCGCCTATGGCCGTGAGGATGACGAGGGCATCGAGTGGGACGAATCCGCTGACGGGTACCGGCTACCTACCGAGGCCGAATGGGAACAGGCATGCCGAGCCGGCACCACCGGCGCCCGGTACGGGCCACTCGACGAGATCGCTTGGTACCGCGGCAACTCCAACGAGCGAATCCACGACGTGGGCGGAAAGCAGCCCAACGCCTGGGGCCTATACGACATGCTGGGCAACGTCTTCGAGTGGTGCTGGGACATCTACGATGCCGAGGTCTACGGCACGTACCGGTCCTACGTGGCGGTGGGTGGTTCGACGAGCACTGGAGCTGCCGAGCCTCGGTGAGGCGGCGCAGCCACCCGAGCTATCAGATCGACGACGTCGGATTCCGCGTCGCGCGAACGGCTGCAAGCGTGCCGACCACGACGGTCGCGTCCAGCTCGTCGCATTGGGAGACTCGCGGGGTGAATCCGTGAGCGAGGATCACGTCGTTCACCGTGGAAGCTTGGTGGGCGCTCGTCTCGATCAGCAGATGGCCGCCAGGCGCAAGCCATTGCGGCGCACCCGAAACCACGCGACGCAGGATCGATAGGCCGTCCACTCCCCCATCAAGGGCAACGCGGCGTTCGTGGATCCGAGCTTCGGCCGGTAGCAACCGAATCGCTTCTGTTGGTACATAAGGAGTATTGGCCACGATCACGTCAACACGACCGCGAAGTTGCGAGGGCAGTGGCTCGTAAAGATCGCCCAACAGGACTGTCCCATCTACGTTGCGCCGTGCGCACTCAACGGCCGCCGGATCGAGGTCTACCGCGTACAAGTTGATGGGCTGCTTGGAAAGTAGCGCCGCACCAACCGCGCCAGACCCGCAACCGAGGTCGACGACCGTTGCATGTGGCGGCGCCACTACCAAAGCCTCGCGCACAAGAAGTTCGGTGCGGCGCCGGGGCACGAAAACACCGGGATCGACACTGATGCGAATACCACAAAACGAGGCCCAGCCAACGATGTACTCCAAGGGCACCCCGCTAATGCGTTGCCCCACCATGAAATCCAGCTCGGCGGGCGTGCTCGCGGCACTGACAAACAGCCGCGCCTCGTCTTCGGCGAAGACGCAACCAGCTGCACGCAGGGTGTTGATGATGGATACCGACATGTGAACCTCCGGAGGTGCCCGTGGGCGCTCCTCAGCGGTCTATGTCAACGACGCCGCCTGGCCGATAGGAGGAAGCACCCGGCCTGTGTTGGCAAGGATCGGACCCACCTCCTCGAGTAGTTGCTGGCAGTGAGACCAACCATAGCAGAGGGTCGGATCTTGGTCACGGCGATGAAACGGGTGATGGTGCTGGCTAACCTGCGCGCTATGACCAGGAGAAGGTATGCGGCAGCTTTGGTAGTGCTGGCGACGACAGCGGTGCAGCTCGTCGCAGTGTCACCTGCGCATGCGGGCATCACCGGCCTGATCGTCGTCTCGCAGTCCACGTCGGCGGGAACCCCAAAGACGTCGGCATCCATAAGCGTTGCCTGTCCCGGGTTCAAGAAGGTGGTGGCCGGCGGTGCGACCGTCAGCTTCGAGCGGGGAAGCACGGCTTACGGCCACGTGGCAATCAACGCGTCCTATCCGGAGGCCAACACCTGGAAGGCACTGGCCGTCGAAGATTCCACAATGCCCTTAGGCGACTGGTACCTGACGAGCCATGCGATATGCGTCGACAATCCCGCCGGTCTGGAGGTCGTCAAGACGAGCTCCGCCATGGGAGTGCACAACGGCGGAATCGGGGTCTTCGCCAATTGCCCAGTGGGCAAGAAGGTGCTTGGATTCGGTGCTCAGGTTGACATGCCCAGCCTCGACGGGAGCGTCACCTTGCATCAGTTCAATCCGACCTCAGCCCTTGGCACTGTTGAAGCCTGGGCATCCGGAGCCGGTACCAGCGTGCAATGGCAATTGAGCAGCTATGCGGTATGCGTAAACCCGGTGCCGCAGCAGGTGCGAGTCATCGAGGCCACCGGTTACACGCCCAACCCGAAGAACGTGGTTGCCCAATGCCCTGCTGGCACAACCACATTCGGTGTCGGCGGGGTCATCGGCGAGCTGGCTCTCGGCGATCCGGTCACGGTAAATGCGACGGCCTTCACCTACCTGCGGACCGGGGATGCGTTTCCGCTCGTGATGGTTGCGGACTACGGCGCAGGCACGAGCTATCCATGGCAGGCAAGGGTTGTCGCCGTCTGCGCGGAAGCAATGTGATAGGCCGTCAGAAACGCCAACGGGTCTGGCTATATGGCTCGCCGCGGCCGAAACCCAGCACTTTCTTCGGTGCCACTTTGAAAACGAGTGCCTCACCGCCCTCAGCGTGGAAGGCGCCGTCTTGGACTCGAAGTGCCAGTCCTTGCCGTACTTGGACTCGTACGCATCGGCCAGATCCTGAAGCTTGGCGTCATCGGTGATCGGGGCGGCGGCGCCTTCCACGACGACGTCATATCCTTCACCGAGCGCGTCGCAGCCGGTCGTGATCACACAATGCTGGTTCTGCTCCAGATTCCTGGCCTTGCGTTCGCTCGGCCCGGTACAGAAGTACATTGCCTCGTCTCGCCAGATCGCGAGCAGCGGTGTCACGTGCGGCCGGCCATCGGGCCGGACCGTTGACAGCCAATACACCTCGGCCTTGGCGAGCTGCTCCGAGGCGTCGTTCCACGCCACGGGGCTCGCGTCCTCGCTGCTGAATCGCAAATCCAACTCGCCGAGCTGCATCAGGTCACTCCTCCGCGGATCGGGTCCCCAAACCTTCTTTGCCGGGCGGCACGCCTTTCAAACGTCCCGGGCGGCAGACCACCGTGTGGACGCCGGGCATGCGGGTGAGGGCAGCCCGCAGCGTATTGAAAGCACGTTCATCGGGCAGGTGGAATCGGAACGACTCGGGAAGATCCCGCGCCTCAACCGGCACCGGGGCACCGTTGAGCATCTCGCTGAACTCGGCATAGGCGTCCTGCCGCGACACATAGACCAAGCCAGTGGCTTGAGGCATGGTGCTAAGCCGCCGTATCACGGCCTTGCGTTGCTCCTCCGTTGCCTCCACCCGGAGAAAAACCGCGACCTCAATCGGGACCGAATCCGGGGTGCTAAAGCCGGTCAGGGCCACAAGTGCGAAGGCCCAGACCATGAGGAGGCGACGCATGCGGATGACGCTAGCTCATAGCATCGATCCACCGGTCTCCAGCTTTCGCACAGAAATCGTTCAGACCGCGCTCAGAGGGCAGGTCTATCGTGAGTGAAATGGAGGAAAACCGGGCTCGGCGGGTGGTCGATGTATTGCGTGATCGGGGCGTCCCCGCACATCTGGCACAGCCGCGAGCTGGCGTCTCGCAATTCGGGATCAGGGTCGTCCTATCTGAGGGACGGGAGGCCATCTGGGACACCGACGGCACGGCCGGGCTGGAGGCGCAGGTGATGCGCAATGGCATGTTGGTCGGCTTCGTCCCGATGATCGAGGGATCGGAAAGCTTTACCGAACAACAGGTCATCGATGCGATTGCCCGCACCGACTATGACAAGCCGATCGCCCGGCAACGACGGACGGCACCACCGCCCGCACCCGCACTGCCCCGGGAAGGCGGCTTCTTCCGCCGCTTCATCGGAGGCTTCCGGGAGTAGATCCGGTGCGCTAATCGCGCGTCTTCTGGGCCAGCTGCAACAGGAACTCCGCGTTGCTGGTCGTCTTGAGTAGGCGGTCGAGAAGCTGCTCGATCCGCTGCTGTGGCTCCATCGAATGCAGTGCCTTGCGCAGCCTGCGAACCAGCATGAGTTCGTCGGGTGCCAGCAAAAGCTCTTCTTTGCGAGTACCGGAGGCTTCGATGTCCACCGCGGGAAAGACCCGCCGGTCGGCCATGCTGCGCACCAACCGGAATTCGGCATTGCCAGTGCTTTTGAACTCTTCGAAGATGACGTTGTCGCCGGCCGATCCGGTCTCCACCAAGGCCGAGGCAATGATGGTCAGTGAGCCGCCGTTTTCGACGTTGCGGGCCGCTCCGAGAAAGCGCTTCGGTCCGTAGAGGGCTGTCGAGTCGATGCCGCCGGACATGGTGCGCCCGTTCGAAGGCGCGGCGAGGTTGTAGGCCCTGGCCAGCCGGGTGATCGAGTCGAGCAGCACGATGACGTCGTGGCCCAACTCCACCAGCCTCTTCGCCCGCTCGATGGCAAGCTCGGCGACTGCCGTGTGATCGGTGGGCGGCCGGTCGAAGGTGGAGGCAATGACCTCACCCCGGACGGTGCGCTGCATGTCGGTGACCTCTTCGGGGCGCTCGTCGACGAGCACGGCCATCAGATGGCAGTCCGGATGATTGGTCGCGATGGCGTGAGCAATCGCTTGCAGGACAGTGGTTTTTCCCGCCTTGGGCGGGGACACGACCAGTGCGCGCTGGCCCTTGCCGATCGGCGTAAGCAGATCGAACACCCGCATCGCCAGCACATGCGGCTCTGTCTCCAGCCGGATGCGCTCGTGCGGAAACAGCGGTGTCAGCTGATAGAAGTCGGGCCGATGCCGCGCCGCGTCAGCGGCGATGTCGTTGACTGTGTCGAGCCGGATCAGCGGGTTGCGTTTGCCTTTCGCGTCTGTCGCACGGAAACCGCCGGTGATCTTGTCACCACGGCGGAGGCCGTACTTTTGGATTTGAGTCGGTGACACGAACACGTCACCGGGGCCGGGCAGATATCCCTCAGCACGGATGAAGCCGTGATCCTGGCGGATATCGAGAATCCCGTCGACCGAAGTCAATGTCTCGGAGGTGGCCGGTGCTGCCGAGCCACGGTGGCGAGACCGGGTTGGAGGTAGATCGAGAATGGTCATGGTGCTCCTTGGGAAAGGATGAGAGACGCCCCGTAGGCGCTGAAATTGAGGGATCCACGAAAGAGGCAATCCCAGTGATGGTTGTGGATCAAAGCAATCCGGGGAACTGAATCAACCCGAAGCGAAACTCACAACTGGGAGCAATGTTAGCACGGCTTTGCTAGGCGGCCGAGGTCATGCGGTCCAATGTCCGCCACTGGACTGGAATCCGGCGCATCACCAGCGCATGATCCAGCTCCACCGAACCCGCCGGGAACAGCTTCGGATCCTCATAGAACGACGAGCGGGCGCGCTCGACGATGCACGGCTCGACCTTCCACGCCGACGAGACCAGGCGCAGGCCTTCGTAGCCGCTCCCGTCCCGAGTTGGCGAAAAGCCATCGGCCCCGCCCTCGAAGAAACGTGACGCACTCTCCAGATCGGGGAAGATCCGGCCCTGCATGTCATCGGCTATCCGGACCGACACATCGACCTCCACCGACCCATCCGTTGCGGAGAAGGCGACATCGAGCTTCGTAGGTGTCTCGCTGACACGGAACACCGCACGGTGATGAGCTCCCGGGAAAACGCGACCACCCAGAATGACTGTGGCTCGCGAACCCGAATCGCGGCGTGGAATGAAGACTCCGGCCTGGACACCATTGGGGCCGTCCCACTCGACAGCGATCCGGTGCGCGGCATTCTCGCTGCGGAGCCCTATCCAGCGCGGCAACCCTATTGGCCGAGTGCCGCCGAGGCGGATCAAACAGATGCCCACCACTGCCGCGTCACCCGCCAGCTGAGGCCGGAATGGAGCCGGCAGCAGCGGCGCGACAACCTCGGGGTCAGCACGGTAGTTCACCAGCAGGCGACGCTCGATCTCACTTCTGATCCGCGGAAGCCTCATAGCCGCGACGCTACGCGCACAAGCGATACTGCGCTGTCCTCTGCATCACAGACCTCGCTCTGCCGCTCCGGAAAGGATGCAAATGTAGATGACCAATACCGCCAGCCCCGCTCCAATGGACAACTGGGTCCAAAGCTTGGCCTGCCGTGTCCGCTCCCTGGCGGTGAGGTAGTCGCCCCTGCTGTTGGCGTCCAAAGCCATTGCGGCGTAGACGATTCCGACTACACCGAGGGGCAGGCAGCAAAGCAGGGTGGCACCAATCGAGAGGCCGAGCCATAGGCCCGGCTCGGACTGAGAGTCGCCATAGGACGGAGGGGACGGGCTCATGCCGACGAATATTAGGAGTACCGGTCAAGAGCATCCCGGCACGGTGGAATTATTTGGTGGGTGGATGTCCGGGGCGAGCCGGTGGCGCCGACGTCTCTGGTGAAAGGCACCGTAGGAGGTGCCGACGGAGAAGGAGAGAGACGATGAAGTATATGATCATGCTTTACGGCTCGCAGCAGGACTACGACGTCATGGCCGGGAAGCCCACCGACAAGCCGGCCTGGTCGCCGGAGGATGTCGCGGCGATGCACGAATTCATGGGGAAGTGGAACACGGAGCTGGTCGAGTCCGGGGAGTTCGTCGACGCCCGGGGGCTGGCCGCCCCGGTACACGCCAGAAGGATCCATGGGTTGCAGAACGGGGTTCCGGTCGTGACCGACGGGCCCTACGCCGAAACCCAGGAGGTCCTCGCCGGTTACACGATTGTCGAATGCGTCAGCTTCGACCGCGCGACCGAGATCGCCGCTCGCGTAACCGCTTGCCCCAACCCGGGCGACACGAGCGGGCTGTATGTGGACGTTCGGCCGATCGTCGAGGGCATTGAAGAGCTGGTGATCTGATCCGATGTCCGACGCCGAGCTTGGGGATCTGCTGCGCCAGCTGGCGCCGCGGGTCCTCGGCGCGGTGGTCAGGCGCTACGGCCACTTCGACACCGCCGAAGATGCGGTGCAGGAGGCACTGATCGCGGCCGCCATGCAATGGCCCAAGGACGGCCTCCCGGACAACCCGCGAGGCTGGCTGATCACGGTCGCCTCGCGCCGGCTGACCGATCTGTTGCGCAGCGAGCAGGCTCGGCAACGCCGCGAAGAGACTGTCGCCCAATGGAAGCTGCCCGAAGAATGGCTGACCCCAGCCGCGGACAAGCCGCCATCGGATTCCGACGACACACTCATCCTGCTGTTCCTGTGTTGCCACCCCTCGCTCTCACCCGCATCGCAGATAGCGCTTACCTTGCGGGCTGTCGGCGGGTTGACCACGGCCGAGGTCGCGCGGGCCTTTCTCGTCCCCGAGGCCACCATGACCAGGCGGATCAGCCGCGCCAAGCAGACCATCAAAGACAGCGGTGTTCCCTTCGGTATGCCGCCGGCCGCTGAACGTGCGCAACGACTGGGCGCCGTCCTCCACGTGCTGTATCTGATTTTCAACGAGGGCTACGTCAGCACCTCCGGGCCTAGCCTGCAACGCACTGAGTTATCGGCCGAGGCGATTCGGTTGGCCCGCATGGTTTACCGGCTCCTGCCCGATGACAGCGAAGTGGCGGGGTTGCTTGCGTTGATGTTGCTCACCGACGCACGCCGACTCGCCCGCACCGGGCCGGACGGAGCTCTGATCCCGATGGCAGAACAGGATCGGAGCCTTTGGAACGCCGATTTCATCACCGAAGGCGTGGCACTCATTACTGCTGCCCTCCCACGAGGCACCACCGGCCCGTACCAAATTCAAGCAGCCATAGCCGCGATCCACGACGAAGCCCCGACCGCCGAGGCCACCGACTGGCCGGAAATCGTTGCGCTGTATGAGGTTCTGCTGCAGATCTCGGACAACCCGGTGGTCGCGTTGAACCATCTCGTCGCGGTGGCCATGGTGCGAGGCGCACCCGCCGGGCTC
The DNA here is from genome assembly GCA_003543035.1 of Micromonosporaceae bacterium. Classification (GTDB taxonomy): domain Bacteria; phylum Actinomycetota; class Actinomycetes; order Mycobacteriales; family Micromonosporaceae; genus Rhizocola. The sequence continues at coordinate 11,236 of DPJL01000413.1, forward strand.
GATCTGCTAGCCAAGCTTGAGGCGGACGAACGGATCGCGGGCGACCACCGGCTCTTTGCCGTCCGTGCCCACCTGTTGGAGATGGCCGGCGATCGCGAGGCGGCTCGCGACTCCTATCAAGCGGCCGCCCAGCGAACAAACAGCCTCCAGCAACAGCGCTACCTGCACGCCAAAGCCGCCCGCCTAGCGGACGACCGGTGAGCGTCAGTCTTCGAGGAACACCAGATCCAGCTCGCCGAGCAGCGATGGGTCGGCGAGCAGATCGATCCCGGCGATCTTCCCGTCGCTGATCGTGAAGGTGAAGACGACCCGCGGCCTTCCGTCCTGAGCCCACACCGCACCCGCTGCGCCATCGATGAGTGCCAGCCGGGCCGCTTGAGCGCGGCCGGAGAAGGTGCCCGCGACCGACGCCGCCCCGCGGACCTCGCCCGAGGCTCCCATCAACACGGCTGCCTCATCGGCTCGCGCCACGACGTCCGGGTCGAGCATGGCCAGAAGTGCGTCGAAGTCGCCACCTCGCGAGGCGGCCAGGAAGGCTTCGACAACCTCACGCCGCCGGATCAGATCGCTATCCGGAGCCGGGTCCGCTGTCTGCACTCGGCGGCGGGCCCGGCTGGCGAGCTGTCTGGTCGTGGCCGCCGAGCGGCCCACGATGGGCGCGATCTCCTCGAACGGCACGGCAAACATGTCGTGCAGCACAAAAGCGAGTCGCTCGGCCGGAGTCAACGTGTCGAGGACGATGAGTAGGGCCAGACCCACCGAATCAGCCAGCAGCGCTTCATGTTCGGGGTCAACCGGGTGTTCGGGGTCGACCGAGTCCGGTAGGTCAGCATCCAATGGTTCCTCACGCCGCGACTTGCGTGAGCGCAACATGTCCAAGCAAACGCGACCCACGACCGTGGTGAGCCAGCCGCCCAAGTTCTGCACGTCGCTGGTGTCGGACCGGCTGATTCGAAGCCAGGATTCCTGCACGGCGTCGTCCGCTTCGCTCTGCGAGCCCAGCATCCGGTAGGCAACGGCCCGCAGGTGTGTCCGTTTGGCCTCGAATTGCTGTGCCAGCCAGTCGTTTTCGCTCATCGGGTCAATTCATAGCACTGACGCGCTTGACACGGTCCAGCCGGGGCCGGTCGGTGAACCCGCGGCCCGGCTGGACCGCCCCCGTCCCCGGCTCGTGCATGAGTGCACCTTAGAAACCGGTGGCAGGACATGGCATCCCACGCGGAGTTGACATTCGCCTACAACCACCGCGGTATCCGGGCCAACGTGGGTTGGATGACAAGCCTCTGAGCGCCCGCTACGGTCTGCGGATGCGCCCCCTGCTCAGCCTTCGCTCACTACTGGTCGATATCGGCCTGGTGGTATGGATGGCTGGGATCGCCTTGTTCATGACCTCCAGATGGGAAGACCCGCACAACCTTTGGCGCGACCTGGACGCGTTGGGCGTTGCGCTGCTGCTCCTGGTCCATCTGCCGCTCGTCGCCCGCCGCCGGGCTCCGGTTGCGGTGCTGCTGGCGGTGAGCGCGGCCGCAGGTACCTACCTGACGCTGGGCTACTACCATTCGGTGACCACGTTTGCCTTTGCCCTGGCCCTCTTCTCGGTGGCCGCCTACCGGCCGCGCCGCATTTCGTTGCGCTGCATGGCATTGGTGATGGTGCTGCTGCTTTGGGGCGCCCGCCTGGCTGAACCGGGATTGCGCGTTTCGGGCGCCACCATCGCAGTGATGATTGGGCTGATCGCGTGGGCGTTCGGTGATGGGACGCGACAGCTCACCGAGCGGGGCAGCCGGCTCGCCGTCCTCACCGACCAACTCCGCCGCGAGCAGGAAGAGCGGGCTCGGCAGGCGGTAGCCCGCGAGCAAAGCCGGATCGCCCGGGAGCTGCACGACGTGGTGGCCCATCACATGTCCGTCATCTCGGTGCAAGCAGGCCTTGGCCGCTATGTGTTCGAGGCTGATCCGGCGATGGCTCGCAATGCGCTCGGGGTGATAGGCGACACTGCACATGAAGCGTTGGGCGAGATGCGGCGACTGCTTGCGGTGCTTCGGGTTTCGGCCGAGGAGCCGGATCCGCAGGAGGCGCCGTACGATGCGGCACCCGGATTGGCTCGGCTCGATGAGCTGATCGATCGGGTGCGCACGGCTGGTGCCACGATTGAGTTGACGGTCACCGGCGATCCCGTGGTGCTGGCGCCTGGGCTCGATCTCTGTGTGTACCGGGTGATCCAGGAATCACTGACCAATGTCCTCAAGCACGCCGATCCTCCAATCGCGACAGTCGCCTTACATTGGCACCCTGAGGAATTGACCGTGCGGATCACCGATCGTGGCAAGCCGGCCAGAACACCACAGGAGGTCGAGGTGACCGGGCACGGCTTGATAGGCATGCGCGAGCGGGCGAGGATCTACGGCGGGAAGCTGGACGCCACCGCGTTGCCACAGGGCGGATTCCGGATCACCCTCACACTGCCGACAGGGGAACGCGACTCATGATCAAGGTGCTCGTGGTCGACGATCAGGTGCTTATCCGGGCGGGGCTGGCCGCGTTGCTGCGGGCCGCGCCGGGGCTCGAGGTGGTCGGCGAGGCGGCGGACGGCGAGGAGGGCGTCGCCCTTGCGGCGTCGACTGAGCCCGACGTGATCCTGATGGACATCAGGATGCCGGGCATCAGTGGGATCACGGCCACCCGGCGGATTCTCGAGGCTGCATCCGGTACACCCCCGAAGATTTTGATTCTCACCACTTTCGACCTGGACGAATATATCTATGCGGCACTGCGCGCCGGAGCCTGTGGCTTTCTGCTCAAGGACACCGGGCCGGAGCGCTTACTGGCGGCCATTACCACGGTCTTTGGCGGTGACATGTTGTTCGCACCGAGTGTGGTGCGCCGCCTGATCGAGGCCTACGCGGGCAACAACGCAGCCACCACAACGGAACCACCGGCCGGGCTGCGGGAGCTCACCGCCCGTGAAATCGAAGTGCTGCGGCTGGTGGCGAGAGGACTGTCCAATGCCGACATTGCCAGTCAACTCGTGCTTAGCGAGGCGACGGTCAAGACCCACCTGAACCGGACGATGACCAAACTCGGGCTCTCCAGCCGGGCTCAGGCAGTGGTGGTTGCCTATGAGAGCGGGCTGGTCACCCCCCGGATCAGTGATTGAAGGCGCGCCGGTATTCGGTTGGGGTCACGCCCACATTCAAGTGAAAGTGACGGCGCAGATTCGCCGCAGTCCCGAGTCCACTGTGCTCACTGACCCGTTCAATGGAAAGGCTTGTCGACTCCAACAGGACCTGAGCGTGCGCAAGCCTTTGGTGCAGCAGCCATTGCAGCGGCGACGTGCCGGTGACGGCGTGGAAGCGGCGCACGAAGGTGCGAGCGCTGAGATTGGTGCGCTTGGCCAACTGGGCCACGGTCAAAGGCCGGTCCAGATGAGCGATTGCCCATTGCAGCAACGGGCCCATGGCGTCGTCATCGGTTTTCGGCACGGACAGATCGACATATTGCGACTGGCCGCCGGGCCGGTGAGCCGGCACCACCAGCGAGCGGGCCACCCTGTTTGCCATCTCCGCACCAAAGTCACGGCGGACCAGATGCAGGCAAAGGTCAAGGCCGGCACTGCGACCGGCACTGGTCAGCACCCTGCCCTCGTCGACGTAGAGCACGGCAGCGTCGACCTCGATTTGCGGATATCGCTGAGCGAGAGCTTCGGCTTGCATCCAGTGGGTGGTAGCCCGGCGGCCATCGAGCACTCCAGCTGCGGCCAAGGCAAAGGCACCGCTGCATAGCGACACCATCCTGGCGCCTCTGGCATTCGCCGCCCGCAACGCTTCGATCAACTCCGACGGAAGCGGTCGATCCGGATCGAGACAGGCCCACGGGATGGCCGGGACGACGACTGTGTCAGCATTTGCGATCTCATCCAGGCTGTGCGGAGTCTCGACGAGGAACCCTGACTCGGTCCGCGTCGCGCCGGGCCGGATCGCGCACAGGCGCAAGTCATACCAGGGATATGGGCGCTCCCCGCCGAACACCTCACAGACGATCGCCAACTCGTAGATGGGCATGTCGTCAACGACGGCCAGCGCAACTATCACCCGGATAGTGTGGCAGAAATTTTGCGGTTGTCGTCAATCACGCCACTTGTTGGGCCTGAGCAGCAGTGACACTGTGGGGCGCGTGACCGTAATCGAGCTCCGCCAGTACACCTTGCACCCGGGCCAACGAGACGTGCTGATCGACATCTTCGATCGCGAGTTCGTGACCGGGCAGGAGGACACCGGGATGCGGATCATCGGCCAGTTCCGCGACCTCGATGGCCCCGACCGGTTCGTCTGGCTCAGGTCCTTTCCGGACATGGCGGCACGTGCAGAGTCGTTGCAGGCCTTCTATTTCGGCCCGGTCTGGCGGGAGCACCGGGAGAAGGCCAACGCCACGATGATTGATTCCGACGATGTCCTGCTGCTACGCCCGATAGTCCCCTTCCCCGTCGCTACGTGGGATGGGCCGGACCCGGCCGAATCGCGAGTGCTTGCCCTGATCTACCAGCAGGACGCCGAGCCCGAGATAGCGCTGGATCTGATCGCCCATCTCGAAACCGAGCCCGCCGAGAACACCTGGCCTGCCTTGCCGGTGCGAACGGGGGAGCAGGTCCTTGTGTGGTTTTCGCACTTTGCCACCGAGGACCTGCTCAACGACTACCTGGCACACCATCCACATCGCGGTGCCATGCAGGTCCTGCGGCTCGCGCCGACCGCCGGGTCAAGGTTGCGCTAAAACTCTCAAATCGCCCACACGACGCCCAACGGCGTTGCAACATGAGATTCATGCTGATTCGGGGACTTACCGTATGGGCGACAGCTTTGCTGGTACCCGCCATATTGTCGGCTTGTGGAGGCCAGCCTTCGCAGGTCACGCCACCTGCTGCAGCACCCGCCGTGGTCGTGCCGAAAGCCGAGCTGGCGCTTGCCCCCGCGCTCGAGTCGGCAGGCCTGCCGATCAGCACCGAGGTCGGGTTGACGCTGCGCAACGGCACCCTGAAGACCGTCATGCTGGCCGACGACCAGGGCCGCGAGGTGAGTGGGCGGTTGCGCGAGGATGCCACCAGTTGGGTACCGGATGAGCCCCTGGCCTACGCCAAGCACTACACCGCGACCGCCAAAGCCTCGGGCCAAGACGGCACGGAAGTCACCCAGACGACCGCCTTCACCACCATGGCGCAGCCCGGAAACCGGGTCGACAGCGGCCTCTATCTCTTTGACGGCAACGAATACGGCATCGCGATGCCGGTGGTGGTGGAGTTCCCGGAAGGGGTCGAGGACGATCACCGGGCCATCGTCGAGAAACGACTCTTCGTCACGACAGACCCGCCACAGCCTGGCTCGTGGGCCTGGACGAGCCACCTTCAGGTGATGTATCGGGCGCCCGAGTATTGGACTCCGGACACCAAGATCACCGTGCGCGCGGCGCTGGCCGGTGTGCCCATGGGCGGCGGCAAATACGGCGATCAGGATCGGCGCGCGACGGTCAGCATCGCGTCCAACAAGGTCGAGCTTTTCATCGACAACGCCACCAAATCGTTGACGGTGCACGAGAACGGCACCGCGACCCGGCAGATGCCGGTGAGCCTGGGCAAGGCGAGCACCCCGTCATCGTCCGGAACCATGGTGATCATGGACAAGCGGGTCCAGACGGTCTTCGATACGACGGGGGAGCCAGGCGACCAGTACCGCGCCGACATCTCCTACGCCCAGCGGATCACCTGGGGCGGCGAATTCATCCACGCCGCACCCTGGTCCGTCGGTGATCAAGGTGTGAACAACGTCTCCCACGGATGCGTGAACATGTCATGGGGTGACGCAGAGTGGTTGTTCGGCCTCACCCACATAGGTGATCCGGTTACCGTGCGTGGCACCGAACAGGGGCTGGAATCCGGCAACGGTTTTACCGCCTGGAATCAGAGCTGGTCAGAGCATCTCAAAGGAAGCGCGTTGCCGGGACGGTAATCGGCGGGCACGATAGTGGGAACATCCCTCATATTAAAGGTGAGTGATCATGCCCACCCGTCGACACACCCTCACCGCCCTTGGCTTGGCCGGGGCCGGATTGGCGGGCGTGGCCGCCTGCTCGAACAAGCCATCCTTCAACGACGGAGCCAAGAAGGCGCCGCCGAAGGCATCGGCGATCATCTCCACGCCGGAGGCGGACGCGACCAACGTGCCGGCCGGTGTCGAAATCGTCTTCAGCAGCAAGGAAGCGCTCGACACCAAGTTCGAGCTGACCGACGCCAAAGGCGCCCCGGTGGCGGGCGCCATGCACCCCGACGGCGCGGGCTGGATCTCGGCCAAGATGCTGACCTACGGCGCCAGCTACACCGCGACGGTCTCGGCGACCGGGGACGACAACAAGACCGCGGTCACCACCCACAAGTTCACCGTCATGGGCAAGCCCACCAATGAGGTGCGGCTCACCAGCTTCCTGCCGGACAACAAGGAAATCGGCACCGGGATGCCGCTGATCTTCCAGGCGAACCGGGACATCCCGAAGGATGCGCGCGCGGGGATCCAGCGCCGGCTGTTGGTCAAGATCGAGCCTTATGTCGAGGGGGTCTGGACCTGGTACACCCCGCGTGAATTGCATTGGCGGCCAAAGGAGTTCTGGGCACCCGGCACCAAGATCTTCGTTGATGCGCGGGTGGGCGGAGTGCCGTGTGGCGGCGACTTCTTCGCCGCTCGCAACGTCACCCTCACCTGCACCGCCGCTCGTCAGCTGATCATGACCATCGACGATGCCGCCTCACCCAAGGTGATGATCGTCACCA
>DPJL01000413.1:18205-20493 GCA_003543035.1 Micromonosporaceae bacterium
CCACGCCCCCACACCTCCACCCTCCACCACCCCCACCCCCCTCCACTCCCACCCCCCACCCCCCCCCCCTCGATCCCCCCCCCCCCCCCTCCCCTGCCCCGCCGCTCGTCAGCTGATCATGACCATCGACGATGCCGCCTCACCCAAGGTGATGATCGTCACCAAGGACGGCCAGGAGCTCAAGCGCATCCCGGTCAGCCTGGGCAAGGACACGTGGCAGTCGTCCAGCGGGGTCACCGTGATCATCGAGAAGAAGGAGAAGACCGTCTTCGACACGCGCAACGATCCCAACGCGCGCGAGAAGTACGTCGTCGACATCGACTACGCCCAGCGCATCACCTGGAAGGGCGAGCACATCCACTCCGCCCCCTGGTCGGTGCAGCACCAAGGCGTTCGCAATGTCTCGCACGGCTGCGTCAACATGTCGCCGGAGAACGCCAAGTGGCTCTTCGAACAGACCATGGTCGGCGATCCGGTGATCACCACGAACACGGGACAGCAGCTCGAATACGGCGACGGCTGGACGGACTGGAGCAGATCCTTCGAGGAGTATGCGAAGGGGTCGGCGATCCCTTACGTGCCATCGGGTTCGGCACCCACGCCCACTCCGACGCCATGAGAAAAGCCCCCTTGGAAGGGGGCTCTTCTAGTGGGGTGACCGACGGGACTCGAACCCGCGACATCCCGGACCACAACCGGGTGCTCTACCAGCTGAGCTACGACCACCATGGAACACGCCCGGTTCGTCAGGCGCCCGCCCATGATAGCCGCTTCGGCTAGGCAGTTGTCGAGCGGGTAACCTCCAGCGCGATGCGCTTAGCCTCTTCGACATCGGGCCCGGGCAGCGGCACGAAGATGGTCTCCCGGTAGTAGCGCAGCTCACGGATGCTCTCGCGAATGTCTGCCAGTGCCCGGTGGGCCAGGCCCTTCTCCGGCTGGCCGAAATACACCCGGGGGTACCAGCGCCGGCACAGCTCCTTGACCGATGAGACATCGATCATCCGGTAGTGCAGGTGACCGTCAAGACGTGGCATGTCCCGGGCGATGAAGCCGCGATCGGTGGCGATCGAGTTTCCGCACAGCGGCGCCGTTCTCGGCTCCGGGACGTATTGCCTCACATACTCGAGCACCCTGTCTTCGGCTTCGGCCAGGGTGACCGCCGACTTGCGGACCTCCTCGGTCAGCCCCGACTTCTCGTGCATCAGCCGCACGATCTCCACCATCCCGGCGAGCGCCGGGTCCTCGGCGTGGATGACGATGTCCACCCCTTCGCCGAGCACGTTGAGATCGGGGTCGGTGACGAGCGCGGCGACTTCGATGAGTGAGTCGTGCGGGGACAGGCCGGTCATTTCGCAGTCGATCCATACAAGTCGATCTGCTCCGGCACTTCGAAGATCTGCCACCGGGACAGCCTACGACTTCGCGGGCTGCATTAGGGTGGCGGCCATGCAGCGTAAGACTCGCATCGCCATCTTTGTTCTCGTGACAGCCGTGGCTGGGTGGGTCTTCTACGAGCTCTACAACACCGGTCACCGCTTCTTCGATCTACGGATCTACATGCGAGCGCTCGATTGGTGGACCAGCGGCAAGGATCTCTACGACTACGCCCAGCCGGACTTCCTGCAAGAGTTCCTCTATTTCACCTATCCGCCCTTCGCGGCGCTGCTGTTGCTTCCGTTCTCCTTCCTGCCACTCGGGCTCGTCCAGGTCCTTCTCACCGTCGGCACCATCGCGGCGACCATCGTCACCACGATCTGGATCTTCCAAGCGCTCGGCCTGAAGATGGAATGGGTCCTGTTCGCAATCCCGCTGATCCTGGTGATGGAGCCGATGCGGGAGACCATCCCACTTGGACAGATCAACATGCTGCTGGTCGTCCTGGTGCTGCTCGATCTGCTCGTGCTCGCTCCTCGCGGGAGCAAGTGGACCGGTGTCGGGATTGGACTGGCCACCGCGATCAAGCTGCTCCCCGGCATCTTCATCGTCTATCTGCTGCTGACCCGGCAATGGCGGGCCGCGATCATCGCCTCGGTGACCGCCGCAGCCGCGACTGTTCTCGCGGCCGTGGTGGCTCCGCGTGCCTCATGGGACTTCTGGACACATGCGCTCTGGGACACCACGCGCGTGGGCCGCACGGACGTCACCGGCAACCAGTCGCTGCTCGGGATGCTGCATCGCCTGGTCGCGCCGGACCCACCCAATCGGGTGATCTGGCTGCTCCTCGTGGTTGCCGTGCTCGCCTTTGGACTTTGGCATGCGGTCATCGCCCACCGCAACGGAAACCTCGT
>DPJL01000050.1 GCA_003543035.1 Micromonosporaceae bacterium
CGACCTGATGCGCCGCGAATACGTGACCGTGGGGCGGCATCCCGCGCCTGAGGAGATCACCATCGCGGCCGTCCAGAAGGATTGGCGCAAGGTCCAGCCCCTCATCCGCTGGTTGATCATGCACTTAAGTTCCTGATGGACGGTGTGTCGGTACTCCTTTCGTCATGGTCAACGAGAATGTGGGCCGCAGGACGATCGCTGCGGCGGCAAGTGTCGTCAGAGCGAGCGCGCCCCAAAGTGCCCACGGGCCAACGGTTAGCAGCCCCATCAGCACGGCCGGCGCGATGGCCATGCCCACGCCGGTGGAAAACTGCCACCGCACCAGCGCCCGCCCCCAAGAGGTTCGCAGGGGCGCTCGCGATCACGAGAGCCGTTCCGCTGCCCGTGGGCCCGCGTACAACACCAGCTCGCCGCCGACTCGCGGCACAAGGCCGATCTGCTTGCCCGGCATGGGCTGGGGGCCGTGCTCGCCGCGATCTCGCCCGCCACGACTCTCTCCCCCGACGGCCGACGGATCCTGATCGACAAGCTGCAGGACAACTCCACGACAGCCCACGGACGCGGGGTTACTTTCACACCAACGGCTTTTGGGCGGCCGCACCTATTGGTGGTGCATGCTCCGGGGTGGCGGCCTGTGCTTCAGTATCCGACAGCAGAGGCGGGACTTCCCCATCCGGTGCCGCTGGACCTGGTACAACGAAGAATTGATGCCCTTGCTCATCCGGTGCGTCGGCGCCTTGCGCGCACATTGGCCCGCGGGCCGCACACGACCGGAGAGCTTGCCGAAGCCTGGCAGCTCACCGCCCCCGAGGTGTCACGACACTTGGCCGTGCTGAAGAAGGCCGGGCTGACGACGATCACGCGACGCGGGCGCTATGTGCTGCACCAGCTCGACCTGACGGTCTGCGCCCGGCTCGGCGCAGACTTCGTCGAGGCGATCCTGCGTTAGGCGTCGAGCCTTTCCATGATCTCATCGGAGACATCGAAGTTGGCGAAGACATTTTGCACGTCGTCACAGTCGTCGAGGGCATCGATCAGCTTGAAGACCTTGCGAGCGCCCTCTTCCTCGAGCGGCACCTGCATGCTCGGGACGAAGGTGGACTCGGCCGACTCATAGTCGATCCCGGCCGCTTGCAACGCTTGGCGCACCGGAATCAGATCGCCCGGCTCGCTGATGACCTCGAAGGCCTCACCGAGGTCGTTGCACTCCTCAGCGCCCGCGTCGAGCACGGCGAGCAGAATGTCGTCTTCGGACAGACCCGCCTTCGGTACCACAACCTGTCCCTTGCGGTTGAACAGATAGGCCACCGAGCCGGGGTCGGCAAGGTTGCCGCCGTTGCGGGTCAGCGCGGTGCGCACCTCGCTCGCGGCCCGGTTGCGGTTGTCGGTAAGGCATTCGATGAGCAGCGCGACACCGTTGGGCCCGTAGCCCTCGTACATGATCGTCTGCCAGTCGGCTCCACCGGCTTCCTGCCCGGAGCCGCGCTTGACCGCGCGATCGATGTTGTCGTTGGGGACGGAGTTCTTCTTGGCCTTCAGGATCGCGTCATACAGCGTCGGATTGCCTGCGGGGTCGGCACCATTACGCGCCGACACCTCGATGTTCTTGATGAGGCCCGCGAACAGCTTGCCTCGCTTGGCATCGAGAGCTGCCTTCTTGTGCTTGGTCGTCGCCCACTTTGAGTGGCCTGACATCAAAAGCCTCCGTTTACGCGATCCGCTCGCGCACCATGTCCACGAAGAGTCGGTGCACCCTCAGGTCGCCGGTGAGCTCTGGATGGAACGAGGTCGCAAGCAGGTGACCCTGCCGAACCGCGACTATCCTACCGGCCGAGGGACCATCTGCTACACGGCCCAGCACCTCGACGTCGCCGGACACCTTCTCCACCCACGGCGCCCTGATGAATACCGCATGAAACGGCCCGTCCGGAAGAGCCACTTCCGCCTCGAACGAGTCCACCTGGCGGCCGAAAGCGTTGCGCCGCACCGTCATCCCGATCCCGCCGAAGCTGCGCTGATCGGGGCGCCCGTCCAGCACCTCATCGGCCAGCATGATCATCCCGGCGCACGAGCCATAAGCGGGCATACCGTCGGCGAGCCGCTTGTGGATGGGCTCGAACAGATCGAAGGCGAGCGCCAGCTTGCTCATCGTGGTGGACTCGCCGCCCGGAATAACGAGCGCGTCGATGTCGTCGATCTCGCTCGGCCGGCGCACCGGCCGAGCGGTCACGTCGCACTCCGCGAGGGCGCCAAGGTGCTCTCGAACGTCACCTTGCAGCGCCAGAACGCCGACAATCACCAGCCACGCTCGGCAAGTCGGTGCGGCTGCGGGATCTCCTCAACGTTGATGCCCACCATGGCCTCACCCAGACCGCGCGAAACCTTCGCGAGCACATCCGGGTCGTCGTAGAAGGTGGTGGCCTTGACGATGGCCTCAGCGCGCTGCGCCGGGTTGCCGCTCTTGAAGATGCCCGAGCCGACGAAGACACCCTCGGCACCGAGCTGCATCATCATCGCAGCGTCGGCCGGCGTCGCGATGCCGCCCGCGGTGAACATGACCACCGGCAGCTTGCCGGTCTCGGCGATCTCTTTGACGAGATCGTAGGGGGCCTGAAGTTCCTTGGCCGCAACGTAAAGCTCATCAGCGGACAGCGACGTGAGCCGCCTGATCTCGCCAAGAATCTGGCGCATGTGGGTGGTGGCGTTGGAGACGTCACCGGTACCAGCCTCGCCCTTGGACCGGATCATCGCCGCGCCCTCGGTGATCCGCCGCAGCGCCTCACCCAGGTTGGTCGCGCCACAGACGAAGGGAACGGTGAACGCCCACTTATCGATGTGGTTGGCGTAATCGGCGGGCGTCAGCACCTCGGACTCGTCCACGTAGTCCACGCCGAGCGCCTGCAACACCTGCGCCTCAACGAAATGACCGATCCGGGCCTTGGCCATCACCGGGATCGAGACGGTCTGGATGATGCCGTCAATCATGTCCGGGTCGCTCATCCGGGAAACGCCACCCTGCGCCCGGATGTCGGCGGGGACCCGCTCCAGCGCCATAACCGCGACCGCACCGGCGTCCTCGGCGATCTTCGCCTGCTCCGCCGTGACGACGTCCATGATGACGCCGCCCTTGAGCATCTCGGCCATTCCGCGCTTCACTCGCGAAGTGCCGGTTACGGACGCATGTGACGAGTCCCTTGGCGTAGCCGCCTCTGGGCGGCCGCCGGGAGTCGTCATGTGCGCAGCGCTAACAGAATTGTCGGACATGGTGTTACCCACTCCTAAAGACAAAGGGTGATCGACTACTCCATGTTACGGCGGGGGCCTCGAGTGGCCCGACAGCCAATTAATCCCTGGTGGCCCGACTTGTGACCTAGGTCACAACAGGCAGGGTGGTGTCATCGATGTCGAAGTAGGCCGGCTTGGCGTGCTTGCGGGTCATCCGGAGCGCTCTGACCAGCGGCCTCGACCTGACTGCGAGCGCGTCCCGGACGAAATCCGTGTGGACCTGCCGAGCCAGAGCCACTCGGCGGCTGGCTGCGACGACCGCCACATCTCTAGCGTCGTTCGAGTCGAGGCTCTGCTTGCGCAGCAGGTGCGTGAGATCGTTCTCGGCCGCTTCACGATCCTCGGCGCGGGCATCCAGAGCGGCCCTCGCCGCCGCGTAGAGATCAGAATCACCCCGGCCTTCTTCGGCAAGAACCGCTGCGGTGGCTGCCCTTCGGACCAGCTGGGCGTCAAGCGCCCGGCCAGCCGACGCGGCCCGGGCGTGTAATCGGTCGACTCTCTTGGCAGTCCAGGTCAGGTAGGACGCGACGAGGACCACCACCGCCACGACACCCACCAGCCAACCCATGCCGGAATCTTAGAGTCAGTCAGCCACTTCGAGCTCGACCGGCTCGACATAGGCATCTATCGC
>DPJL01000173.1:0-559 GCA_003543035.1 Micromonosporaceae bacterium
CGACCACGAAGTCCACCACCACCGGCATGTCATTGATTTCCATCGCCGCCTTGATGGTGGCGTCCACTTCGGAGGTGGACTCGCAGCGAAGTCCAACGCAGCCAAGCGCTTCGGCCAACTTCACGAAGTCCGGGATCCGGTGCTTATGGGTACCCAGATCGGTGTTGGAATAGCGCTCGTTGTAGAACAACGTCTGCCACTGCCGCACCATGCCGAGGTTGCCGTTGTTGATGATCGCAACCTTGATCGGGATGCCTTCCAGCGCACAGGTTGCCAGCTCCTGGTTGGTCATCTGGAAGCAACCGTCGCCATCGATGGCCCACACGGTGGCGCCGGGCTTGGCGACTTTGGCGCCCATCGCCGCGGGCACCGCATAACCCATCGTCCCCAGGCCACCGGAGTTGAGCCAGGTGGCCGGATTCTCGTACTTGATGAACTGGCTGGCCCACATCTGGTGCTGCCCAACGCCCGCGCAGTAAATCGAATCCGGGCCGGCGATTTGGCCGAGCCGCTGGATCACATACTGCGGAGCGAGCGTGCCGTCGATCGGATCTTCCCA
>DPJL01000173.1:912-9602 GCA_003543035.1 Micromonosporaceae bacterium
AGGACCGAGGGTGGTGATGAGCTCCTCGATGACGTGCTTGGCGTCGCCCACGATCGGCACGTCCGCGTGGCGGTTCTTGCCGATCTCGGCCGGGTCGATGTCAGCGTGGATCACATGTGCCTCTGGGGCAAAGGAATCCAGCTTGCCGGTCACCCGGTCGTCAAACCGCGCGCCCAGCGTGATGAGCAGATCGCTGCGCTGCAACGCATACACGGCCGGAACAGTCCCGTGCATGCCCGGCATCCCCAGGTGCTGCGGATGCGAGTCGGGGAAAGCACCCCGGGCCATAAGCGTTGTCACGACTGGGATCCCGGTCAGCTCGGCCAGCTTCTTGAGCACCTCGGTCGCGTGTGCTTTGAGCACACCACCGCCGACGTAGAGCACTGGCCGCTTGGAGGCCTGGATCAGCCGGGCCGCTTCCCGGATCTGTTTGCCGTGCGGGTGCAACGTCGGCCGGTACCCGGGTAGGTCCAAAGTGGGCGGCCAGCTGAAGGTGGTCTGCGCCTGCAGGATGTCCTTGGGAATGTCGACGAGCACCGGGCCGGGGCGGCCGGTCGAGGCCAGATGGAAGGCCTCAGCCATGATCCGCGGGATGTCGGCGCCTGACCGCACGAGGAAGTTGTGCTTGGTGATCGGCAGCGTGATCCCCTGGATGTCGGCTTCCTGGAAGGCATCCGTGCCGATCGAGGCGCTGGGCACCTGCCCGGTGATCGCCACCATCGCCACCGAATCCATGTAGGCGTCGGCAATCGGGGTCACCAGGTTGGTCGCGCCCGGGCCGGACGTGGCCAGGCAGACGCCGACCTTGCCACTGGCTTGCGCGTAGCCGGTCGCGGCATGACCCGCGCCCTGCTCGTGCCGGACCAGGATGTGGCGCACCTTCGAATCGAAGAGGGGATCGTAGGCCGGAAGCACCGCACCGCCCGGAATACCGAAGATCACCTCAACCTCGAGCGCCTCCAACGACTTGACGAGGCTCTGGGCACCGGTGACCGGTACCGCGTGGCTCCCCTCAGGCAAAGCCGAGGCGGGTTTGGCTGCCGCCGCGGCCGCACGCTGCTTCTCCAATGCGTGCGCGAGTGTCTCAGGACTCGGTTTCGTCATTGTTTGATCACACCCTCTGCAGAACCCCAGCCAACAAAAAAGCCCTCGTGCATCAATCGCACGGGGCTGGCGCGCTCACCAATAGGGGCGAGCGCGCTTAAATAAGTACTCGGCAGGCGAGCATGAGCCTCGACATGTGGCCAGCTTGACGCATCTCAGACGCTGAGTCAACTGCTCCCGGATGGTGAGACGGTCGTGTCCTGCCGGAGCGGCGGCATGGACACCAGCATCGCCTCGAGGTGTTCCGCGGGGACCCCGCGCCCGAAGAGAAAACCCTGGCCATAGCCACAACCGGTCTCGGCGACCAGCCGATGGTGAGCTTGATCGCAGATGCCCTCGGCGATCACCTGAAGGCCTAGCCGTTGCCCGATCCGCGCGGCGACGTCGACCAGATCCTGATCCCCCACCAGACCCTGATCGATCTTCAGGATGTCGACCGGAATCTGACGCAACTGGCCCAGTGACGAGTAACCGGCGCCGAAGTCGTCCAGCGCTATCCGTACGCCAAGTGCCCGCAACTGAGCCAGGACCCGGCGGAACTCCACCACGTCAACGGCGACAGCGTGTTCGGTCACCTCGAGTACCAGACGCGAAGGCGGAACCCGGTGCGCCCTAAGGACATCACGCACCCGGGCGAGATACTCCGCCGAGTGCAACTCCCGGGGCGAGACGTTGACCGAGACCCAGACGTCATGACCGTCGGCCACCCAGCGCGACAGTTGACGGCAGGCCTGATGCAGCACCCAGGCACCGATCGTCTCGATCTGCCCGGTCTCCTCGGCGATCGGGATGAACTCGCCCGGCCCCACCTGGCCCAGGTCGGGATGACTCCACCGCAGCAACGCCTCCGCCCCCACCGGTCGTACTGAAGGCAGCGCGACGACCGGCTGGAAGGCCAATGTCAGCTGCTGCCTCTCGATGGCGTGGCGAAGCTCGTGCTCGATCGTGCTGCGGCGGCGAAGGGTGCGGTCATAGCCCTCGTCATAGAGCTCGACTCGGTTCTTACCGTTCAGCTTTGCCGCTCGCTGAGCCAGATCCGCGTTGCGCAACAACGAGTGGATGCTGTCGGCGCTGGCGCATCCGGCCAGGCCCAGGCTCGCGCTCAGATAGATCGAGCCACCTGCTTGGTGATACGGCTGCTTGAGCACGGCGAGCAGTCGCTCCGCCACCTTCTTCGCATCGTCCGGCCGCCCCCACATGAGTACGGCGAATTCATCGCCGCCGAGCCGGGCGGCAAGGTCGCCAGGCCGAAGGTTGAGCCGCAACCGTTGACCTACCTCGATCAGGACGGCATCGCCTGCGTCGTGGCCGCGTACGTCGTTGACGTTCTTGAATCCGTCGAGGTCGAGAGTGAGCAGGACACAGGCGGTGCCGGTGATCGCGTCGACGTAGAGCGCCCGCAACAGGCCGCGCCGGTTGGCCAGGCCGGTCAGCGGATCGGTGTGGGCCAGCTCGCGATAGTGCTGCTCGCTCTCGGCGAGCTGCTGATGCACCTTGCGCAGATCGAGGAAGGCCAGATATTGCCTTCCGACCAGGAAGAAACCGTTGCTGATCCCGACGACCGCGGTGACAACGTCGATGCCCTGCTCCTTGGCGTAGCCGAAGATGGCCACGGCAGAGATCGCGAGCACCGGCGCGAGTGCGGTGGCCAGGCCTGAGCTCGGCGAGGAGCTCTCCTGCCGCAGCAGCTCGTCTTGCTCGGGGATGGTCGTGCGCCGGCTCCAGAACACCCCGCCGGCCGGGACCAGAATCGCCCCGAACACGGCCAGCAACGGGAGCCGGTAGCAGCCCGCAAACGCGACAAGGGTCATCCCGACCGCGATCGTGGCGGCTGCCATACAACGCTTCGCTACCTCCGCACGAGCGACATAGGTTCGGACCACGATGATCGCGCTGAGCCCGAGCACTACCGTGGCCAGCGCCGAGGCGACCATGACCGGGACGCACGCGCCTTGCATGCTCAGATGCTCAGGTTTGTCTGGCCGCAGGACCAGCACCCACAGCGGCACGAAGAGACCGGAGGCCACGGTCAATGACTCAAGCGTGAGCCGTAGCCGTGCCCCAGGCCCGACCACCCGGTCACATAGCTCCAGCAACACCGCCATCAACAGCAGCGACCCAATCGAGGCGGGCAGGCCGAAGAGCATCCCGACGATCATGCGGGAGCCCATGGACTCCTCCCAGCCGGGGTTCCATGAATCGATGACCAGGTGGGCGAGCACGCCGCCGATGCCCCAGATGACGAAAACCCCACCGCACGCTTCCAGTCGTCTGTGCCGGAGCAGCGTCCA
Source organism: Micromonosporaceae bacterium (assembly GCA_003543035.1). Taxonomy (GTDB): domain Bacteria; phylum Actinomycetota; class Actinomycetes; order Mycobacteriales; family Micromonosporaceae; genus Rhizocola. The sequence continues at coordinate 4,308 of DPJL01000173.1, forward strand.
GACCGACGGTAGAGCGGTGACCGCGCCGATCACCACAGAGATCGATAGCGCCAGGGGGAGGTCCACGCCACTAACTGTGCCCGACAGCAATACACAAAGCGAGACACGGTGTGCGACATTGGCACCAACCACGCCCGCCACCTGTTCCGAGTCGACTCGCCGCAACTCCACAGGAGTTGCTGTTACCGGCGGCGTGAAAACAGCAACTCCTGTGGACTTGTGCACGGAAGGGGCGGCTTCGGGCGTCTCATCGAGTGGACATCCAGCGGCTGTACTGGGCTGTACCACCACGGAGTGACACACTTGCCCACATGCCAGAGCTGCGTTCCCGGACTTCCACGCATGGCCGCACCATGGCCGGTGCCCGTGCGCTGTGGCGCGCCACCGGGATGACGGACAACGATTTCGGCAAGCCGATTGTGGCCATCGCCAACAGCTACACCCAGTTCGTCCCGGGCCATGTGCACCTTAAGGATCTGGGTGACCTGGTCTCGGCTTCGATCTTTGAACAGGGCGGCATCGGCCGTGAGTTCAACACGATCGCGGTCGACGACGGCATCGCGATGGGCCATGGCGGCATGCTCTATTCGCTGCCTAGCCGGGAGCTGATCGCGGACGCGGTGGAGTACATGGTGAACGCGCACTGCGCCGACGCACTGGTGTGTATCTCCAACTGCGACAAGATCACGCCTGGCATGCTGCTCGCGGCGCTACGCCTTAACATCCCGACTGTCTTTGTCTCCGGCGGGCCGATGGAGGCCGGCAAGACGATGTCCATCGACGGCGTCGTGCACTCCAAACTGGATCTGGTCGACGCGATGATCGCCGCCTCCAACGACGCCGTCAGCGACGAGCAGCTTGATGTCATCGAAAGATCGGCCTGCCCGACCTGCGGCTCGTGCTCGGGCATGTTCACCGCCAACTCGATGAACTGCCTCACCGAGGCGATCGGGCTTTCCTTGCCCGGCAACGGTTCCACCCTCGCGACGCACGCGATGCGCAAGGGGCTCTTCCAACACGCGGGCCGGCTCATCGTCGATCTGTGCCGCCGCTACTACGAAGCCGACGATTATTCGGTACTCCCCAAGGCAATTGCTTCAAGAGAAGCTTTTGAAAACGCCGTCGCGCTCGATGTCGCCATGGGCGGGTCGACCAACACTGTGCTGCACCTGCTGGCCGCGGCCCGCGAGGCCGAGCTCGACTTCAGTGTCTCCGACATCGACGCGATCTCGCGGCGGGTGCCATGCCTTTCCAAAGTGGCGCCAAACAGCCAGCAGTACCACATGGAAGATGTGCACCGGGCCGGTGGCATCCCCGCCCTCCTGGGTGAGCTCGACCGCGGCGGGTTGCTGAATCGCAACGTGCACGCTGTCCACGCGCCGACGTTGGACCAGTGGCTGGGCGAGTGGGATGTCCGCAGCGGCAAGGCATCGCCGGAGGCGCTTCAACTCTTCCACGCCGCGCCCGGCGGAGTGCGCACCACTCAAGCCTTCAGCACCGAGAACGTCTGGTCCACTTTGGACCTCGACGCGGCCGACGGTTGCATCCGCGATGTGGCTCATGCCTATTCGCAAGACGGCGGTCTGGCGATTCTCTTCGGCAACCTCGCCCCGGAAGGCTGCGTGGTGAAGACCGCCGGCGTCCCGGAGGAGAACCTGCGATTCAGCGGCCCGGCAAAGGTTTTCGAGTCGCAGGAGGACGCGGTCAGCGCCATCCTCGGTAAGCAGATCGTCGCCGGAGATGTCGTCGTCATCCGGTATGAGGGCCCCAAGGGCGGCCCGGGCATGCAGGAGATGCTTTACCCCACCTCGTTCCTCAAGGGACGCGGGCTCGGCCGGGCCTGCGCACTGATCACCGACGGCCGATTCTCCGGCGGCACAAGCGGTCTGTCGATCGGGCACATCTCGCCTGAGGCTGCCGGAGGCGGGCTGATCGCACTCGTCGAGGACGGCGACATCATCAGCATCGACATCCCGCAACGGTTGATCAGCCTCGACGTTTCCGCCGCCACGATCGACGAACGGCGGGTCGCGCAGGACAAGCGAGACAAGCCCTACTCGCCGGTCGATCGGCAACGGCCGGTCAGCGCCGCGCTTCGCGCCTACGCGAGCATGGCCACCAGTGCCTCTGATGGCGCATACCGCCGCGTCCCCGACTGAGCCATTTTGGGGAAATGGCGGCCTCCCGATGCTGGGATGCCGCCATTTCCGCGAAAAAGCGCGGATCTACGAAGGCTCGTTGCCCGGCCGCCACTTGATCGAGCATCCGATGCTCGCGTAGTGCGGCTCGGGGACGGTTTCACCCGCGATCACCCGCTCGACCGCTTCGGTCAGCGAGGCACCCGTGACCGGCACTCCGTTCTTCGGCCGCGAGTTGTCGAATTGACCCCGGTAGGCCAGCAGGCGGCCGCGGTCGTAGAGGAAGAAGTCGGGCGTGCAAGCAGCCCGGTAGGCCCGCGCCGCTTCCTGCGACGCGTCGTAGAGGTAGGGGAAGACAAACCCGGCCCGGCCGATTTGATCAACCAGGCGCTCCGGCGCGTCCTCGGGGTAGTTGATGACATCGTTGGAGCTGATCGCGACCGTCGCGAGGCCCACCCGCGCAAGGTTGGCGGTCACCGTCCCCAGCTGAGACTCGAGATGGCGAACGTAGGGGCAGTGGTTGGACAGAAACACGACAAGCAACGCCGGTGCGTCGTCGAAGTCCTTCAGCGAGACCTGCTCGCCAGTGGTGACCGAGGGAAGGGTGAAGTCGGGGGCGGGCGTACCCAGCTCGACCATTTGCGAGTCAACAGCCATGGCAGTAATTCTGCCCCACCCGATGCTCGGTAGGATCAGGGCTGACCGCGACTGGCGCATGGGTGGACAACCACCGGGGAGCGAAGCGATCGAGCACCGCGCGCCTGGGTGCTCGGCCGAGTGTTGAGGAGCATCACCATGCATGAACCCAAGCTCACCCAGCTCGCCGCGGCCGACCCGACCCTTGCCGCGCTGATCGAAGGCGAGACCCAGCGCCAGCACGACAAGCTGCGCATGATCGCGTCGGAGAACTACGTCTCGACCGCCGTGCTCGAGGCCACCGGCACCGTGCTGACCAACAAGTACTCCGAGGGGTACCCGGGGAAGCGCTACTACGAGGGGCAGCAGTTCATCGATCAGATCGAGCTGCTGGCGATCGAGCGTGCGAAGGCCCTTTTCGGCACCGAGCACGCCAACGTCCAGACTTACTCCGGCTCCCCGGCCAACCTCGCGATCTACCTCGCGTTCCTGCAGCCCGGCGACACCATTATGAGCATGTCGCTATCGCACGGCGGCCACCTGACCCACGGCTCGCCGGTTTCCGTTACCGGCAAATGGTTCCGGCCCGTCCACTATGGAGTCGAGCGCGAGACCGGCCGAGTCGACATGAACAAGGTGCGTGAGCTGGCTCTGGCCGAGCGCCCGAAGCTCATCATCTGCGGCGGCACCGCTATTCCGCGCACCATCGACTTCCCCGCTTTCGCCGAGATCGCGCAGGAGATCGGGGCTGTGCTGATGGCCGACATCGCCCACATCGCGGGTCTGATCGCCGGTGGCGCCCACCCCTCGCCGGTGGGCCACGTCGACGTCATCACGACCACGACTCACAAGACCTTGCGCGGCCCGCGCGGCGCGATGGTGATGGCCAAGCCGGAGCACGCCACGGTCGTGGACAAGGCGGTCTTCCCCGGTCTGCAGGGCGGCCCGCACAACCACACCACCGCCGGCATCGCGGTCGCGCTGCACGAAGCGGCCCAGCCCTCGTTCAAGGACTACGCGGCGCAGATCGTGGCAAACGCGAGGGCACTCGCCACCGCCCTCAACGACCACGGCTTCGACCTGGTCTCCGGCGGAACGGACAATCACCTCATCCTCAGCGACCTGACCAACAAGGGCATCGGCGGCAAGCCCGCGGCCAAGGCTTTGGACGCGGCCGGCATCGAGCTGAACTTCAACGGCGTGCCCTTCGACACCCGCAAGCCGCTGGACCCGTCCGGCATCCGGCTCGGCACCGCGGCGCTCACCACCCGCGGCCTGACCGAGCGGCACATGCCCCTCGTCGCGGGCTGGATGGACCGCACCGTGACCGCCGCGCTCAAGGACGACACCAACGAGCTCGCCCAGATCGCCGGCGAGGTCAAGGACCTGCTCGCCGCCTTCCCAATGCCCGGCCACACCGCCTGATCGATGAAGTCTTCCTGAGCCATATCACTGGTTGATCTTTGTTTCAGTGATATGGCTCGGGATATCACCCGACCACGGATGGCCGGGCCTAGGCTGAGCAGCATGACGTTGACGCTGGAGGCGGCCCGGCGGGTGTGGGACAGCCTGCCGCTTCCGATCGACGACGGCCTCGCCGAGGTCGAGCTGCGCCGGGTCGAGAAGACCTTCGGCTTCGCGTTCAACCCGGATCATCGGGTGCTGCTCGCGGCAGGGATGCCGCTCGGCGGCAGGTGGCCGGATTGGCGCCACGTCAACTCGCACGCCTTGCGCGAACGGCTTGCCGAGCCGATCGAAGGGGTTCTTTTCGACGTGGCGGAGAACGGATTTTGGTACCCCCAATGGGGAAAACGCCCGGCAAAGACCGACGACGCGGTGGCTCTCGCACGCCGCGCGCTTGACGGGGTGCCGAAACTCGTTCCTGTCTATGGTCATCGTTATGCCCCGGCCCTGCCCGAATCCGGTCTGCCGGTGCTTTCCGTGGTGCAGACCGATGTCGCTGTCTACGGCCAGGATCTGCCGGACTATCTCTCCCGGGAGTTCGGCGAGCCCGGCGCCGAGGACATCGGCTCGGTCAAGGCGGTCCCCTTCTGGGGCGACCTCACCTGAGTCACCGCAACGGCAATGCCCAACGCGATGGTCAGCAACGCTGACACCAGAAGCGTTTTCTGCGCCCCGATCAGTTCGATGAGCGGCCCGCCAAGGAGTGTGCCCAGTGCGGTGGCTGGAATGGTAAGCGCACCACGGGTTGCCAGGACACTGCTGAGTAGCTCCGGTGGACTCGTCCGCTGAAAGAGCGCGGTGGTAATGGAAATGAACGGTCCATAGATCAACCCGCCCACGGCGAAACCGATCAGTCCGGGCACCAGCTCGCCCCACAGCCCGAGCGGTAGCAAGGCCGCGCCCCAGCCGATGATTATCACGGCCACGACTGTCCACAGTGGACGATTTCGCAACGCGGCCGCGAGCAACCCGCCGACGACCGCGCCGATCCCGAAGACCGTCCAAAATGCACCGAGCAGCGCCGCCGAGCCTTGTTTGTCTTGCGCCACAAAGATTG
>DPJL01000128.1 GCA_003543035.1 Micromonosporaceae bacterium
TGCGGCCCACGGTGTCGGCCAGCCTGACCAGGATCGCTCCGAGTAGGGCGGCGACCGCCTCGAATACGTAGAGCGGGATGAGCAGGGTTCGCTGTGTCGCGTCGAGCCGCATCGGTGTGGTCAATGTGGATACTCTGTCATTGGGGCAGGCATAGTGGATGGCCGTGCCGTGGGTGCGTGGTGATGTCAATCGGATGCCCATAAACGCTGCTGAGCAGATCAGCGTCCACATCGGACGGTGTTGTGAGCGCGGCCAGACGGCCGTTGTCCAGCAGTGCGATCTGGTCGGCGTAGCGGGTGGCGAGGTTGAGGTCGTGCAGGACGGCGATGACGGTGCGGCCGTCATCGGCCAGGGCGCGGGCGTGGCGCAGGATCGTGTGCTGGTGGCGGATGTCCAGATGGGCGGTGGGTTCGTCGAGCAGGACGATCGGGGTGTCCTGGGCCAGTACCCGGGCGAGGGTGACCCGGGCCTGCTCCCCGCCGGACAGGGTGGGAAAGCGCCGGTGTGCCAGGTGGGCGGCGTCCACTGTGTCCAGTGCGGTCTTCCAGCCGTCGGCGGGCGCGTCAGGTGGCAGGGCCATGGCGACGATTTGCGCGGCGGTGAACCCGAACGCCACGTTCGTGTTCTGCGGCATGACGGCGCGCAGGCGCGCCAGCCGGCGTGGTGGGATGCGGTGCGCCATCTGGTCATGCAGCCACACGCCGCCGGTGCTGGGGCGGAGGTCACCGGCGACCAGGGCGAGCAGGGTGGATTTACCCGCGCCGTTGGGGCCGGCCAGTGCTAGCAACCTTCCATCCGGTACCCCCAAACTGATGTCGGACAGGATGTGCCGGTAGCCGAGAGCATCCGCACGGATCATGACCATCCGCCTTGGGTTTTCCTCGTGCGGATGAGCAGGAACAGGAAGAACGGGCCGCCGATCAGGGCGGTGACCACACCAACCGGCATTTCGGCGGGGGCGACGGCGGTGCGGGCGATCAGGTCGGCGGCAAGTAAGAGGGCCGCGCCGCCGATCGCACTGGCCGGCAGCAGCAGTCGGTGATCCGGGCCGGCGATCAGCCGGATCAGGTGCGGGACTACGAGTCCGACGAATCCGATGATGCCGGTGAGACTCACTGCGGCGCCGGTGCCCAGCGCGGCCAGTGTGATAACCCCGAGGCGGATGCGTTCGGGGTGAAAGCCTAGGTGGCGTGCTTCGCGTTCGCCGAGTACGAGGGCGTTGAGCGGGCTGCCGAACAGTGGCAGCAAAACAATCGCGGCTAGGACGAGTGGGGCGATGGAGGCGACGCCGGACCAGGTGGCGGTGCCCAGTGAGCCCATGGTCCAGAAGATGAGGGTGCGCAGCTGATTGTCGTCTGCGAGGTAGGTGAAGACACCGACGATGGCGGCGGCGATGGCCGAGACCGCCACGCCGGTGAGGATGAGGGTGACGACTTCGGTGCGTCCCTGATGGCGGGCGGCGAGATAGCCGATGCCGGCTGCGGCCAGGCCACCGGCGAATGCGGCGACACCGGTGCTGGCCGCGCCGAAGGTGGCTACGCCGGTGACGATGGCGAAGGCGGCTCCCGCGGCGGCGCCTGAGGAGACGCCGATCAGCCCCGGGTCGGCCAGCGGGTTACGGAACACGCCTTGCAGCGCCGCGCCCGAGGTGGCAAGGGCCGCGCCGACGAGCGCGGCCAGGACGACTCTGGGCAGCCGGATCGCGGTGAGGACGGTCGCTTCTGGACTGCCGGCTGCTTCAAGTCCGGCCAGGATGCGGATGACCTGGTCTGGTCCGATGTGGACGGCTCCGAAAGCCAGGTTGGCGATGGTCACCAACGCCAGCAGCGTGATCAGTGTGGGCAGGAGGATGAGGGCGGCCCGGTCGACCCTCCGGACCGCCCTCGACCGGGGAAGGCCGCTGGAGATGGCCTTCCCACGTTCACCGGTGACCGTGGTGGTCAACCGTTCACCTTGGCGATGAGGTCTTTGAGCGCTGCTCCGGTGCGCGGGCCCAGGTTGAGCAGGTAGCTGTCTTCAAGCGACACGATCTTTCGGCTGGTACCGGCCGGGGTCTGCGCTACACCGGGCAACTTGAGCAGACCATCGACACCGCCGACCGACTGCAACCCGGCATCGAGCAGCACCAGCACGTCGGGCTTGGTCGCGGCCAGCGCCTCCGGAGTGATCGGCTTGTAGCCTTCGATTCCCGCCTGCACCCCCGCATCGGTGAGACCGGTGGCAGCGATCATCGCCGCCGCGCGGGTGCCTTTACCGGAGATCATTGCGGTGGTCTGACCGCGCACGTACAGGAATGCGACCCGTGTGCTGCTGGTGGCAGCCGCTTTCTTGGCCGCGTGGATGTCCTTTTTGGCCTGTGTGGCGAGTTGCTCACCCTTGGCCGCGACACCAAGCGTGGTAGCCACCTTCTTGATCCGGTCCGGCACTTCGTCCACTGTGGACGGTACCGCGAGGATCTCGACCTTCACCCCGGCTTGCTTGATCTGTTCGATCACCTCGGGCCGGCCGGCCTCGGCGGTGCCGATCACCAGGGTGGGCTTCAGTGACAGGATGCCCTCGGCGGCCAGCTGCCGCTGATAGCCGATCTTCGGCTGCTTCGCCGCGGCCTCAGCCGGATATAGGGCGGAGGTGTCCACACCGACCACCTGATCACCCAGGCCGAGCGCCCACACGATCTCGGCGAGGTCGCCGTTGAGCGGGACGATCCGCTGTACCACTGCTGACGACGGCGCCTGCGGGGAGGTGGCGGCCGGTGAAGCGCACCCGGTCAGCGCGAGAGCGGCGATTACGGTGGCAGCGAAGAGTCGACGGCGCATCACGCCTCCCGAAGCTGGTGATCGGCAAAAGACAACACCCGCGTGGACACGCCAGCATCGGTGACGGTGGTGACCACGCGACGCTGCGGCAGCCACACCGTGCCGACCTGCACATACCTGTCGCGGAACTGCTCAACCCTGGTCAACTGTCCACTTGAGACAGACCAGTAGTAGACGCTGAAATGTTGCGGCAGCCGGCCTTGACCGGTGTCCAGCCCGCCCGAGATGACAATCGTGAACTTCGTGTCACCGGCAGTGCGGTGCACCTCCGCGATCTCGTCCTCGCCGGTGATCCGGTAGGCCGAAGCCATCGGATCATCCTCCAGAAACACCATGGTTCCCGCCGGGTCGCCGTCGTGTTCCTCGCGATGGCCGTAGCGGCCGTCGCCTTCAGTGTGAAAGTCGCTGGCCCACCGGTGACCCAGGATCGAGGCCACCTGCTCACGGGCCCACTCATCACCACCGGACAGGTCGAAATCACGCTTACCGCGCGCTTCCAGACGTCCCACATCCGGCGACGCCGATGTGTGCACGGCCGCGGTGAAACCCGCAAACTCCGGCGGGAAGCGGCACGCACCAGCGTGCGCCCTCTTCAACAGGCCCACAGGAACACCTCCAAATTAGGTTAGGCACGCCTAACTTAGGTTTCCCTAACATCGGTGTCAAGAGGCCGCCGTCCATCGTCGCGGAAATAGACCCCGCATCTCCTGCCGACAAAGACGCAGCGCCACACGAAGGCATCCGGTGAAGCGGAAAGCTCCTGTCGCGCCCGCGTCCTTTGCGGATCACTCCAACCACGTGGCGGCGTGCATCAGCGTCACCTTGTTTGACCCCGAGCAGCTCGCTGGCACGGGCACGATCGACACGTAGAACGCGATCAGCGCCAATGGCGATGCGACGGTAGGCTCGCAGCTCGTCGAACCTCTCGTCGGGACTATAGCGAGGAATGCGCCGTGACCCTTAGGCCGGTAGCGGCCAACCCGGCCCTGGCAAAGGGTTCCAGCGGATTGTGGTAGGCATTGGCTCGGCCGGCTTTCCCTCGGGTTTGCGATGCCACTGCTCCCACTCCAGACGGGCGTTGTGGTTCGCGGTCAGCGCGCCGGAGAACACCATCACATCGCGAGCACCGTCCATTCTGGACCTGCAGCAAATGAACGGTCACAGGATCAAGAGGTGGCTTCCTCCTGTTACGGCGACTGCGGCACCGGTCAGGTAGCGCACCGCCCGGCGCAGAAACGCCCGGTTCTGCTGCAGTACCTTCGGCAGCGCCGGATATGCCCCGACGACCCGCTGCGCGGTTTCCCGGTCGACCGGGAAGTTGTGCAGCCCGCCGAGGCAGTAGTCATACATGCGAGCGGCGTTGGGCACATCGGTGTCCACACCGTCTTGACCCCAGTCAGCGGTAACCACGCATGCATCGTGGTGTCCCGATAGGACGAAGTCAAGATGCACCACCAGGTGCGCGGATGTGGTGAACCCGAGTTGCCACGGGGGAAGCACTCGGGTTCACCAGCAGCTACGCCCTGAACATGAACGCCTGCTACGTCCGCAGTCAGAAGCTTGCCAGCACGCCCGCACCATTGACGGCCAGGTGACCCCGCCTACTCGACGGCGGCCAGAACATCGCTAGACCGGTGCCGTAGGACCACCCGAATCGGAGGCGGCAGGCTGGGCGTCTGTTAGGCGAAGGCGAAGTAGCGCAGCCACAGGTAGGGCATGCAGATCGCGATGGTGATCACGGTGACGATCAGGCCGTATTTGGTGAATTCCCAGAACGAGATGCGTTTTCCGGCGCGTTCGGCCATGCCGAGGATGACGACGTTGGCGGAGGCGCCGATGGCGGTGGCGTTACCACCCAGGTCCGCGCCCAGCGCGAGGGACCACCACAGCACGTTTCCTTGCCCCGCCGGGAATCCGTTGACAAGGTCGGCGACGATGGGACTCATCGTGGCCACGTAGGGAATGTTGTCCACGATCGCGGACAGGAACGCCGACCCCCACAGCAGCACCAGCGTGGCAGGCCACAACCGGCCGCCCACCGCGTCGGTGGCGGCCTGCGAGATCTGGCCGATGACACCGGTGTTGACCAGCGCGCCGACCATGATGAACAGGCCCGCGAAGAAGACCAGGGTGGGCCACTCCACATCTTTGGCGACCTGATCGGCGTCCAAACGCGACAGTGCGAGCAGCAGCAGCCCGCCGATGATCGCGACGACAGATGGTTCCAGATGCAAAACGGTGTGCAGCACGAACGCGGCGGTGACCAGCGCAAGGACCGCCATGGAGATGGCCAGCAGGCGGGGGTCGCGGATCGCGTCGCGTTCGCGCAGCTCCATGACTTTCGCGGCTTTGCCGGGCTGGTAGACGAATGCTTTGCGGAACAGCCACCGGCACAGCACCACGAACACGATCATCAAGACGATGACGATGGGGGCAAGGTGGATGAGGAAGTCGTTGTAGGAAAGTCCGCCCCGCGACGCGATGATGATGTTGGGTGGGTCACCGACGAGCGTGGCGGTGCCGCCGATGTTGGAGGCCATCGCTTCGGCGATCAGGAACGGGATCACCGGTACCCCGAGGCGGTCGCAGACCAGGAAGGTGACCGGGGCGATCAGCAGGACGGTGGTGACGTTGTCGAGGGCGGCCGAGGCGATGGCGGTGACCAAAACTAGGATGACCATCACCCGGAACGGACGGCCTTTGGCCTTTTTCGCCGCCCAGATCGCCACGTATTCGAAGCCGCCGGTGCGTTTCATGACCGCGACGATGAGCATCATCCCGACCAGTAGGAAGATGACGTTCCAGTCGATCCCGGCGTGTTCGGAGAAGAATGCGTGTTCGGCGTCGGTGGCGCCGATGAGCAGCATCAGCGAGGCGCCGCCGGCAGCTGCGGCGACACGGTGGATCTTTTCGGTGGCGATCAGGGTGTAGGCGACGGTGAAGATTGCGACTGCCGCCCACGCCAGGGTGCTCATGCGCTGTCGCCGAGGATGCGGTCCAGCAGCGCGTGCAGGGTGATCACCCCGGTCAGCGTGCGGGTCTGGTCGACCACGGCCACCAGCGGGCTGCGGGTGCGGGCCATCAATGCCGCCAGCTCCAGCGCGGTCGCCTCCCCGGTGACCACCGGCGGCTCGGGCGGCTTTTCGGACAGGCATTCGCGCACGGTGCGCCCTTCCAGCTCGCGCGCGAACACGTCGGCGGTGGCCTCATCGACCACCCGGGCGAGGGCGGGATCGTCCTGGCAGTAGACCGGAACGGCCAGGCGCAGCACCTGCGTGCCCGGTAGCACCACCGACGGCGTCCCGTCCTCATCGACCACGATCAGCCCGGGCAGATCGCCGCGGGCCAGCAGCCGTGCGGCATCCAGGGCAGCAGTGTCGTAGGTGACGGTCGGATAGGAAACAGCAAGATCACGGGCGCGCATCCGGGGCCTCCACAAAGTCGACAGGCGTGTACCTTTTGCCGACCCGTCTTCCCGGCGCACCACCTTTGACCCTATCGGCTAAGCGTGGAGCCTGTCCACGCAACCGCGGCGGCCAACCCGCCAGATCGGGTCACAGTGGGCACAACTTCGCGCACTTTGGTCTCGCGCGCGGTCTCACGCCCAGTGAAGCCATTGCCCCGCGGTCGACGCTGGCGCCTAGAGGGCTTTCACGGCAGCGGCGAGCTTGCGCAGCGAATCTTTGGCGTCGCCGAAAAGCAGCGTGGTCTTCGGATCGTATAACAGCTCGTTGTCGATGCCGGCGAACCCTGGCCGCATCGATCGTTTGAGGAAGACCACGGCCTTGGCCTGGTCGGCGGCCAGGATGGGCATGCCGTAGATGGGTGATCCGGTCTCGGTGCGGGCCGCCGGGTTCACCACGTCGTTGGCGCCCACGACCAAGGCGACATCGGTGGTGCGGAATTCGGGGTTGATCTCATCCATTTCTTTGAGCGCCTGATAGGGCACGTCTGCCTCGGCGAGCAGCACGTTCATGTGCCCGGGCATGCGCCCGGCGACCGGGTGGATGGCGTAAAGCACCTCGACGCCCCGCTTTTGCAGCTCATCGGCCAGATCCCGCAGGGCGTGCTGGGCCTGCGCCACCGCGAGACCGTAACCGGGGGCGATGACGACGCGCCGCGCGAATCCGAGCTGGATGGCGATGTCCTCCGGTGCGGCCGAGCGCACCGGCCGGTCCGAGGCGGTCGTCGCGCCGAGGGTGGAGCCGCCGGCAAACGCTCCAAACAGGATGTTGAGCAGCGGGCGTCCCATTGCGTTGGCCATCAACCGGGTCAGCAGCATGCCGGAGGCGCCCACCAGCGTGCCGGCCACGATCAGCAGGCTGTTGCCCAGCACGTAGCCGCTCGCGGCGACGGTGATGCCGCTGAAGGCGTTGAGCAGGGCGATCACGATCGGCACATCCGCGCCGCCAACCGGCAGCACGAACAACACTCCGATAACGACACTGGCGGCGGTCAGCGCCAGCGACACCCAGAATGGGGCGCCCAACGGGATCCACACCCCGGTCACCAGCGCCGCGACCAGGAGCCCACCGAAAAGCCAGCGCATCCCGGCAAAAATGATCGGCCGCCCGGGCAGCAGCTCCTGCAGCCGGGCATAGGCGATCATCGAACCCGAGAAGGCAACTGAACCGACCAGGATGGTGAAACCGGCTACCGCCAGCTGCCCTTGCGGCGTTGTGCTGATGGCGTTGCCGAGCTCGACCAGTGCCACGATCGCGCCCGCGGCACCGCCGAGCCCGTTGAACACGGCCACCATTTGCGGCATCGCGGTCATGGCCACCCGTTGCGCCGCGAACACGCCGATCGCGGCACCGACCGCGAGCGCTCCAAGGATCGGCCACAGGTTGCTAGGCCGCTCGACAGCAAAGACGACCACGACGGCGAGCAGCGCACCGGCGGCACCGACCGCGTTGCCAAGCCGGGCACGCTTCGGTGAGGACAGGGCTTTGAGCGCGACAATGAAACACACCGCGGCGAGCAGATAGGCAAGGGAAGCCAGCGTCGGATTCACCGTGTGGCCTCACGATCGGCGGCCGGGGTCTTGCGGGCCTTGAACATTTGCAGCATCCGGTCGGTGACCACGAACCCTCCGACCAGGTTGACCGTAGCCAGCACCACCGCGATCAGCGAGAGCGTCAAACTCAGGGTGGAGTCGGCGCGGGCGGCCACCACGACTGTGCCGACCAGGATGATCCCGCTGATGGCGTTGGAGCCCGACATCAGCGGGGTGTGCAAGGTGGTGGATACCTTGGCGATGACCTCGTACCCGGTGAAACTGGCCAGCACCAAAACCGTCAGCAGCGCCACGGTGTCCACTCAGGCCTCCATCTTTTCGAGCAGTTCTCGCGCCGGCGCGAACCGGACCTCACCGTTGTGCACGACACAGCAGCCGGCCACGATCTCGTCGGTCAGATCCGGTACCACCTGCCCATCGGTGGTCATCAACAGCAGCAGGCCGCTGATGTTGGCGGCGTAAAGACGGCTCGCCTGCCCGGGCATCTGGCTCGGCAGATTTTGCGCGCCCCACACGGTGGCACCACCAACTGCTACCCCGGCGCCGGGCACCGCACCCTCGACATTGCCGCCCTGCTCCGCGGCGAGGTCAACCACCACCGACCCGGGCCGCATAGCCGCCACCATCTCCTTAGTCACCAGGAGTGGGGCTGGGCGCCCAGGCACCGCCGCAGTGGTGATAAGCGCATCCGCGTCGGCGATGTGCGGCGCCAGTAGTTCGCGTTGCAGGCGCGAGCGTTCCTCGGTCATCTCGCGGGCATACCCGGCCGCACCGTCCAAGGTGGGCAGCTCCAGCTCAATGAATTCGGCGCCCACACTTCGGACCTCCTCGGCCGCGGCGGCCCGCACGTCGTAAGCCTTCACCACCGCCCCGAGCCGCCGAGCGGTGGCGATGGCCTGCAAGCCCGCTACACCGGCGCCGAGCACCACGACTTTGGCTGGCGGGACGGTTCCCGCCGCGGTCATGAACATGGGGAAGAAACGCGGCAACTTCTCCGCCGCGATCAACGCGCAGCGGTAACCCGCAACCAGCGCCTGCGACGACAGCGCATCCATACCCTGCGCCCGCGTGATACGCGGGATCAGCTCCATCGCCAGCGCGCTCCGGCCGCTGTCACGCACCGCTCTGAGTACCTCCCGCTCCTGCGCCACCGGCAGGAAGCTGATGATGATTGCGCCCTCGCCGAGTCGCGTGACCTGTTCGGCTGACGGCGGCTGCACACCGAGCAACGCATGCGCGCCATCGACAGCGGTCACCGAGACCTGCGCACCAGCGTCGCGGTAGGACCCGTCGCCAAAGCCGGCCGCCTCCCCCGCACCCGCTTCGACGTGGACGGTCAAACCGGCCTTGACCAGCCGCCCCGCGGCATCAGGCGTCAAGGCCACCCGCCGTTCATGCGTCCGAGTCTCGCGAACTACGGCGACCTTCATGCCGCGACGATAGCGGCTTGTCGATCACAACGACAGAGCAGTGTGCCGCTGCAGCATGTCCCACGCCCCACAGCGTGGCCGTTGACGTCCTACTGCTGTACCGGGCTGGTTTGCCGGTCCACGTAGGCGCGCACGGTGTCGACCAGACGCATCAGCTCGATAGGCAGCGGGAAGATCAGGGTGGAGTTTCTACGATCCGCCACTTGGCGGACGCGCCAGATGTTCCCCACGGTGCCGGGCTGCGCATCGCTGCAAACCCCCAACGATGGCTCTCCCTGACCTTACGGCTGGCGGCGGCACCAGCACAGGGCAACGAGGTTGTGTCCCGATCCGGAGCACTGGTGTTCTTGGACTGGATGGTTCACGCCGCCGGCCTTGATGGTGGTGTCTGCCGGCCGCGAAGTACCGCCAGCCGGTGCCGGTATTCCTGCTCGTCGATGTCGCTACGGGCGAAGCGTTCTGCCAGCAGTTGCTCGGGGCTGCCGTGGGGACGCGCCGCTGGTGCGGCCGGCACGGACGTGCTCAGGTAGCGGGCGAGCAATGACAACGCCGACGATGACGGCGAGGACCAGCAGGCTGCTCACGCCCATCCAGGCCATGCCCCAGCCGCTCATGTGCCCGTATCCGCCTGGGCACCACATAGGTCACCTCCGTATGTGGTGCTGCGTTTCATGGCAAGCACGCCGCCAGCGCGGGTCTTGACCTTCACGAGGGCCACGGGCAGATCTGCCCGAGCCGACACCGTGAATGCTTACTCAATGCCACGTGCGATTTTTGGGATCGCCTTCGCTATCGGTGGCGATCAATGACCGGGCCGCACTTGGCAGCCACCTCGGTGTGGGGGCAAGGTTTGGGTGCCGGCGTGACGTGATGCTCGGTCCACAGTGGACCTTCAGCGGGCGTGCGATCCCACGGTATCGCGAAGTTGCGCGCCATGTTCAGGATCGGCCGCGCGGGCGCAATGCGCGCAACAGAAGAACCTGCCCGACAGCTCAAACCCGTGACCGACGATCCTGCAATGGCAGTGCTCACATTCCGGGGCTATACGCACAATGGCGCACTCAATCGAGTCGAAGATGTGGCGGGCACCGTCGGCGGTATGAACCTCGAACGCACCCCAGTAGTCGTTGCCGCATACCTCACACACGGCCATCTGCGCCACCTCCCATGCAACAACACCAGCGGCAGCCGGAACCGACCGCCGGTCCCCTTGCGCGCTACCCGATAACAGGCGTGGCTAAACAGACACGCCGCCTCCTCGGCGGATGACCGATGAGCAATATTCTGATGTGCCGGTTCATCGTGCGCCGCCATTGCCTTTTGGTCATACCCGCTCCGTCAGCGGCTATGCCTCAACCGCTTGCGTATCCTCGGGCCAGAGCCTGCGACGAGGACGTTGGCTTCATCCCGGGGTGAAGCTGTCGGCGATGTCCTGACGCAGATTGCCGATCGCTTGAGCGGCCAGAGCCGCGAAGTCTTCCTCCCCGCACCGCTGCGCAAAGACCGTGATGTCTAGCCGGGCGCCGGCCACGTCAGGCACCACGGTCGCCTCGCCGTACCACGGTTGGTGCCCGGCGTCGCCGCAGCCGATGCCGAGCAGGGTTTGGGCGATGATGCGCTGTTCGGCGGTGTCAGTGGGACCGGCCTGCACACCGAGGCGGACCTTGAGCAGATTAGGCCCTGCCGAATCGAGGAAGAACGGGTCCGGCAGGCAACGGCTCACCCGCCCCGGGTCGGTTAACGCCTCGTACACCAGCTCCGGGACTACCCCGAAACTCGCCGAGGCGGCATACACCTGCTCTCGCGTGGCGCCCATGGGAACAGATTTCCCTGCCAGCCCGTCATCGACACCCCGCCGAAGCGCTTTCATGCGAGCTTGCGGCGTTCGACCCGCCGGTCATCTCCCATTCGGGCGATCGGACTTAGCGCACCGGCCCGCGTAAGTCGGCCGATGGCCGCAGCTGCCACAACGCTGCCGATTCCATCTGGCTGGCCAGCGCGGACAAGGCACGGGCCACCGCCAGCTGATCACCCACCTGCGACTGAGGCACGTCCGCCGGGTGTCGTTGCGCCTGCCCATCGGCCCGTAACCGATCCGGCCCGGCACCCTCAAGTAGTGCTTTGGCGTGAGTCCAACCGCCGTCATCGTGTTCATCGATATCGATCTGCACGGTCCAATGTTTCAGGCTGGTCATGTTCACCCACCGGGATGCAACGAAGATATTGACGCCGTGGAGGTTCCCCGCCACCAGCAACCCGAAACGGACCCTGCTGACCGCGCGCCTATTGCCGGTCTCTCCCGGCGTGCGGCACCCGCGTGATCGGTGGCCGCAAGAGTTCGCGGCCGGGCGAGGCGACGAGCCCTCAGGCCCGGCTGAAACTCGCTGCCCTTGCCCGAGTCACCCCGGCCAGCCTGGCGTAAGCGGGCCATGCACCTGACCAGTCAACCTTGGCTGCTTCGGAACTCAGGCGGGCGGCGGTTCAGGAAACGGCGGTAGTGGATGCGGCTCGGCAGGCGGCGGCGGGGACGGTGTTGGCGGCCCCGGAGGCGGCCTGGGCATACCGTCCTATCTCCACAGTTGGCTGGTAGACCCATGGCAGTACAACGGGTTTACGGGATTCTGGCTGGCTGGTGCAAATGGTGTGTGAACCATTGGGCAGCAAGCTCATCACGGGCAGCAACGGGGATCTGCGCGGGGTGGTGGCCGACCGGGACCTGGTTGTGCGGGTCCTGGCAAGGAACCTGGACCCGGCAACGGCAACGCTGGGCGACATTTGCAGCCCGGACCCGATCACAAAGTCAGCCCCGGCGATCCGGTTAGCTACACCGTCGAACTCATGCGCGACAAGGCATTGCGGCGCTTGCCGGTGGTAAGCGACGGCATACCCGTGGGCATCGTTTCGATCGGTGACCTGGCCGTGCAGGAAGACCGACAGTCGGCAGTGGCCGATATTTTGGCAGCACCACCAAACCACTGATGGCACAAACTCCACCACAGGCCGGAGCCGTGATGGCGGTGGCCAGGAAGCCTGGTCGCCCCACTTTCGGCGATAGCCCGGCCCGTGGCCAGCCACAAAGACGACGCCGGGCGGGAAAGCGCAATTACGGGCGTGTCATGTAGCCCGATGCTGGTGCATGGGCCGGTGATGATGAATGGGTGATCATTGTCCTTTTGCAGACTGTATTGTTCGTGAGGGCAGCACGATCGGCAGTATGAAGCCCGGCTGTTTCTGTTTCCAAATCAGTCGGGCTCCACAGACCATCGTAAATCTGGCAAATATGGCGAGTCAACTGCCTCCAGCCATGCATAAACCTCAACAGCGGGGGTACCCAAAGCATGACGGGGGTGGGTGCATTTCCATGTTTGCGCTGGGCAGTCTCGCATTGAGCACGTTGCTGGCCGCAGCGTGTGCCATTCTTGCCGAAAACCCCGTCCCTGCCGAACCGAAAACGGCTGATACCGCGTTCGCCGTCATTTACGCCCCAGGCGTTACCGCGATCACTTATGACATCACCACGGTGCCGCCTGCGGGCCGCGTCCAGCTCAGCATTTCCAGTCCTGGCGAGCCGTTGAAAGTGACGCTGGCCGTAACGGGCCTGGCCCCGGACCGGGTCTTCGGCGCACATCTGCACACCAAATCGTGCGCCCCCACTGGCGCGGGCGCCGGGCCGCACTACCAGCACCGGCCTGATCCAGCCGCCAATACGGAGCATCCGTCGGTGGACCCGGCCTACACGAACGCCGAAAACGAGGTGTGGCTTGACTTCCGCACCGACGACAGCGGCCGCGCGGGCGCGGCATCGGCACACGAATGGTCCTATGACGCCGGACGCGCACCTCTATCGCTGATCATCCACGCGGAGGCCACCAAGACCGGACCAGGGCAGGCCGGACAGGCTGGCGCCCGGCTGGCCTGCGTCAACCTGCCATAACCGGATCGTGTGAAGGCAAGGAGGATTCGTCATGCAAAGCCGGGCAAGATTTCTCGGGCACGCCATCCATCCTGTGCTGGTGGTGTTTCCGCTCGGGCTGTACACCACGGCCGTGATCTTCGACGTGATCCGGCTGATCACCGACCGTGCCGGGTTCGCCCCAGCCGCCGGATACACCATGGGAATCGGTGTCATCGGTGGAGTCCTGGCCGGCGTGATCGGGTTCGTCGACTGGTTCGCCATCCCGAAAGGAACCCGTGCCAGGAAGGTCGGTCTCGTGCACGGTGTCGGCAACGTTGCGGTCAATGTCCTTTTTGGAGTGAGCTGGCTGCTGCGAATGAATTCTGACAACTGGGTACCGGGCGCAGCTGCTCTTGTTTGCAGCTTCGCCGGTCTCGCCCTAGCGGGGTTCACCGGATGGCTTGGCGGCGAACTCGTCGAGCGCCTCGCCGTCAGCGTCGACGAAGACGCCAACATCAACGCCAAAAGCTCCCTCGCCTAGCGGGCCGCTGCCCGGGTACCCAGCAAAAGGTTTTGAAATTTGCGTTAGCGGGAGTAAGTCCCTATCAGCTGGCCGTGTGCGAGCCTTGTGTCCCTGACGGCCTTGTTGATATCGGCTACGGCCGGCTGAGGTGGCAGATGAATCGGCCGGTCCAGGGCGCATAGGTGGAACACGTAGTGATGCGGGCGGTCACCGCGCGGCGGCTGCGGACCGCCCCAGCCGGTTTCGCCGAAGCTGTTGAGCCACTGCTGCCCGGCGTCGGGCACCTGGCCCTCGGCAATCGCTTTGGTGTCCGGGCTGATGCCCGTGACAAGCCAGTGCAGGAAAGGCCCGCTGGGCGGGTCAGGATCCTCGCACCACAGGACGAGCTCTACTGCGGCCCTGGGGACGTCAGACCAGGCAAGTGGCGGCGAGATGTTCTCGGTGTCGCGGGCGAAACGTGGTGGCAGCGCCTCGCCGCCGGTGAAGGCAGAGCTGCGCAAGTGAAGGTCAGTCAGGGTACTGCGGTTCATCAAAATCCCCTAGTTGCGGCGCAGTTGCTGGATAAGGGAGCCAATGGTGAGCGCCAGGAGCGACCCAAGCAGGGCTACGACAGCGATCCGCCAGCCAAACACCACGGTGACGGCAATCCAGGCCAGCACACTCGTCAGGAACAGCCAAAACCCGCCAAACGGCCGGTGCCGCCATAGCCACGACGGCTTGGAAAGTCTGGCCGCCAGCTTGGGGTCGGCCTGGGTGAACTCCTGCTCGATCCTGTCGAGCTCTTTCTGCTCGTCCTCGCTCAGCATCGGCACTCGCCTCCCGCTCCCCCTGGATGTACCCACGTTTGGTTAGTCCTATGCCAGGGAATGGTCGCGTGTATGGGACTGAGCGCCGCGCAGAAGCTCATCAGCTCACGCCTGGTCAGTGGCGAGATGACTCCTGGTACGGAGATTGGGCTGCGGGTCGATCAGACGCTGACCCAGGACGCGACGGGCACCATGGTGATGCTGGAACTCGAAGCGCTGAACCTCGGCCGGGTACAGACCTTCTCGGTGCAGTATGTCGACCACAATTTGCTGCAGGCCGACGAGCGCAACATGGCCGATCACCTGTTTCTGCGCTCGGCCTGCCGCCGGTTTGGGATCCACTATTGCGGGCCTGGCAACGGTGTTTCCCATCCGGTGCACATGGAACGCTTCGGCAAGCCGGGTCTGACACTTATCGGTTCCGACTCGCACACGTGCGCCGCTGGATGCCTGGGTATGCTCGCGATTGGTGTTGGGGGGCTTGAAGTCGCGGCTGCGATGGCCGGCGAGCCGCTTTACGTGACTATGCCGCAGATCTGGGGTGTACGCCTGTCCGGCGCGCTTAAGCCGTGGGTAAGCGCCAAGGATGTCATTCTGGAGCTGTTGCGCCGGCACGGTGTTGGCGGCGGGGTAAACCGGATCGTCGAATATCATGGGCCTGGCCTGGCCGGACTGTCTGCAATGGACCGTCACGTGATCGCCAATATGGGCGCCGAGCTGGGTGCGACCGCGTCGGTTTTTCCCGCTGATGAGCAAGTGCGCGAGTTCATGCAAGGCCAGGGCCGGGAAGCAGATTTCACGCAGCTGCGCGCCGATCCTGATGCGGCATACGACGTTACCGATGAGATTGATCTGTCCACTGTGGAGCCGTTGATCGCCGCACCGGGCTCGCCAGGCAACGTGATACGAGTCAGCCAGGCCGGGGACGTCCCCGTTGGGCAGGTCGTGGTCGGCTCGTCGGCTAACCCCGGGCTGCGTGACTTCGCGATGGTCGCGGCAATTCTGCGCGGACGGCAGGCCAGCCCACAGGTGTCCCTCGACATCAACCCAACCTCCCGCCAGGTGCTGGCCGACCTGACTGCCATGGGCGCCACCTTGGAGCTCGTCAAGGCTGGTGCCCGCATCCACCAGGCCGGCTGCCTGGGGTGTATCGGGATGGGCCAGGCCCCAGCCGTCGGCGTGAACAGTCTGCGCACGTTTCCCCGCAACTTCCCCGGCCGTTCCGGCACCAGCGACGACCTGGTCTGGCTGTGCTCGCCCGAAACCGCAGCAGCGGCCGCTCTCACCGGATCCATCACCGATCCCCGCGATCTGCCGAGCCTGCTGGGCATCAGTTATCCAGCGCTGGGCCTGCCTGGCCGCCACAGCCTGTTCTCCGGACCGGTCGAGCAGCCCTTGCCCGCCGAACAGGCCCGCACGGTAGCTCTGGTCAAGGCACCCAGCATCGGCAAACTTCCGGACTTCGACCCGCTGCCGGACACACTGACCGGGCCGGTGCTCCTTAAGGTCGGCAACGACATTTCCACCGACGAAATCATGCCGGCCGGGGCACGGGCCTTGCCATACCGCAGCAATATCGAAAAACTCGCTGATTTCGCTTTTATTCAGATCGATCCGAGCTATCCGGAGCGCGCCCGTGACACGGGAACACATGTGGTGATTGGCGGAAGCAACTACGGGCAGGGCTCATCCCGCGAACATGCCGCCATCGTCCCCAGATACCTCGGCCTGCGCCTGGTCATCGCAAAATCGTATGCACGCATCCACTGGCAGAACCTGGCCAACTTCGGCGTCCTGGCGCTGGAGTTCACCGACCCCGCCGACTACGACACCATCTTTGCCGGCGATCAGCTCACCATCGCCAACGTCCGCGAGAGCCTCCAAAATGGACAGATAACACTGCGCAACCTAAGCCGCGACACCGTTTGCCACCTGCACCACCGGTTCACACCACGGCAGATCAGCGCGATCCTCGCGGGAGGCCGCATCCCACTGCTGCGGGCCGCGAAGCGTGAGACATGAGCCTTACCGTGACTGGGCGGGTCTTGGACCGCACCGGGCGAGGTTCGCCGATCTGATGAGACGCCGCCCGGCATGAGCGCAGAATTGGGCATGCCGCCTGGCAGGTAGAGGTGCCTGGGCCGATCAGCACAAGCCCGCTGAGACGGGCCAGGTGCTACTGGCTGGAGCACGATGTTCTTGCCATCCAGGGTGGCCCCGACCACACGGTGCGTATTCGGGGCGAGGGAGCCTGGGTTTGTCGCTAGTTCAGCTCCCGGTGACAGCGCGGAATATGCGCGGAATGATCTACAGGGCGACGCCGCTGAAGAACGGCGCGTTACCAGGTCAAGGGCGTCCTGGACGATCTGCCATCGCCGGACTTCTAAATCCGCCGGTCGCAGGGTTCAAATTCTGTTGGCGCACTTCGTGACCATGAGATGACCTTGACGCCTCTCACCTGGATGATCGCGAGTCGCCGCGAACTCGTCTTAAGCCGTCGGACATACCTTGCTTCGGGGAGTCGTTCTCATCCACGTCAGTCGAACCCGTGACTCTCGAACGCCGGACATGGAGCAAATTTGGAGCAGAGCAAGATCCAAAAGGCCTTCTGGACGGCTCGCAACGATGTCGAACCGCGCGCAACGACGAGTAACGACATAGTTGTCTATCGGCGGCACGCTGCGCCAACGCCAAAACACCACTTCAACGCAGGTCAGGGCCGAGGCGAGATCCTTAGATCTTTCCTAATGGGTCTTCCAATTATTGGAAAGTTTGTTTAACGTTTGCGCTCAAAGATCACGGGGTTTTGGGTAACTCGAGGGAGAGCACATGCGCAAACGCCCCATCCGTCTCCTTTCTGGCATTGCCGCGGCAGTCGTGGCCATCACCGTCGGCATCGGTTTCACCATCGCTGCCGCCGCGGGCACTGTCACCGCCACCTTCACCACGGAGTCCTCCTGGGAGACCGGGTTCGGCGGCAAGTACACCATCAACAACGGCACCGGATCGACGGTCACCTGGACGTTGAAATTCGATCTGCCAACGGGCACAACGGTTTCGGGGTTCTGGGACGCCGACATCACCAGTGCCGCGATCGCGGGTGGCACGCGCTACACCGCGGTCGGCAAGAGCTGGAACAAGGACCTCGCCGCAGGTGCGAGTGTCTCGTTCGGCTTCAACGGCGCGGGCACCGGCCGCCCCGGAAACTGCACCATCAACGGTGCGGCCTGTGGCACGGGTGCTTCGCCTTCACCGACTACAACCACGGCTTCGCCTAGCGTCTCGCCCTCGGCATCGGTCTCTCCTTCGACCTCGCCGAGCGTGAGTCCAACCCCGACGCAGACGAACCCGAACCCGGGCACGAAGGTCATCGGCTACTTCCCGAACTGGGCTCAGTACGGCCGCAACTACCACGTCAAGAACATCGTGACCAGTGGTTCGGCGTCCAAGCTGACGCACATCGTCTACGCCTTCGCCAACATCTCCAACGGCCAATGTGTGCTCACGGAGACCTACAACGACTACGAGCGGGCCTACACCGCCGCGGATAGCGTTGACGGCGTTGCGGACACGTGGGACCAGCCTCTGCGCGGCAACTTCAATCAGCTTCTCAAGCTAAAGAAAGCCTACCCGCAGATCAAGGTCCTGTTCTCGGTCGGTGGCTGGACGTATTCGCCCAACTTCACCGGTGCGATGGCCAACCCGGCCGCCTTTGCCAACTCCTGCTACAACCTGGCTGAGGACCCACGCTGGGCCGGTGTCTTTGATGGCATCGACATCGACTGGGAGTACCCGAATGCATGTGGCCTGCAATGTGACACCAGCGGGTTCGCCTCGTTCAAGACCTTGATGCAAGCCCTGCGCACCAAGGTTGGACCTAACTACCTGGTCACCGCGGCGATCACAGCCGACGGCAGCAACGGCGGCAAGATCGACGCAGCCGACTACGGCGGCGCGGCGCAGTATGTGGACTGGTACATGCCGATGACGTACGACTACTTCGGCGCCTGGGCCGCACAGGGCCCGACCGCTCCGCACTCGCCGCTGACCTGCTACTCGGGCATTCCGACCGCGGGCTTCTGCGCCGAGGCGGCGATCGCCAAGCTCAAGGCCAAGGGCATCCCGGCCTCGAAACTGTTGCTGGGTATAGGTTTCTACGGCCGTGGCTGGACCGGGGTAACCCAGTCCACGCCTGGTGGCTCCGCTACCGGCGCGGCAACGGGAATCGAGCCCGGTGTTCAGGACTACAAGGTGCTCAAGACCCAGTGCCCGGCCACCGGCACCGTCGGCGGAACGGCATACGCCTTCTGCGGCGGGAACTGGTGGAGCTACGACACCCCGGGCACCATCGCGAGCAAGACCACCTGGGCCAAGAACCAGTCGCTGGGCGGAGTGTTCTTCTGGGAGCTCTCCGGAGACACCACGAACGGCGAGCTGATCACGGCGGTATCCAACGGTCTGAAGTAACCATTCGCAAATTGTCACCGAGCCCGGGCATGCTTTATCGCCCGGGCTCGGCAATGTCACAGCCTCCGGGCAGAATCAATGCCCGGAGGTACTGACCGCTATGAACATGGCACCTTACCGTCAAGTGTTCGCCCTACCCGGCCTGCGACTTTTGATGGTGATCGGGATGCTCGCCCGCGTCCCGGCGACCGCCGCCGCGCTGACCATCACGCTTCATGTGGTGAACACCCTCGGGCTCCAGTTCACCGAGGCAGGCATCGCAGGCGCTGCCGCCATGGCTGGTGCCGGTTTAGGCGCCCCACTGGCCGGGCGCATGGTCGACAAAGTCGGGCTTCGCCCGGTGCTTTTGGTCACGACACTCGCTCAAGGCCTCTACTGGACGACTGCGCCAAGCCTCTCCTATGTCGTGCTCGTGGTCTGCGCCTTCCTCGCCGGAATGCTTGGCATCCCTATCTTCAGCGTGATGCGGCAATTCATGGCTGCGATGGTTCCGCTGGAGCATCACAGACCGGCGTTTGCGCTCGACTCGATGGCTGTCGAGCTGTCCTATATGGTCGGTCCCGCGTTGGCGGTCGCGCTGGTCACTTCGGTTGGCAGCACCTTCACCATCTACACCGTCGGCGCCGGGTTCGTGCTTGCCGGTGCCGCGCTCATCATCATGAATCCGCCGATCCGCTCGGTAGAGGAGGAGCGGGCCGAGACCATAGCGGTCCCCCGCCGGCAATGGCTGCGTCCCAGCCTGATCAGCCTGTTCGTCGCATCGGCCGCCGCGACGCTCGTGCTGACCGCGACCGAGCTGTCCATAGTGGCTGTGCTCAAGGCAGACAACGCCACCGCATGGACCGGCCTGGTGATCGGCCTGTGGTGCGCCTACTCGCTCGTGGGCGGATTCGTCTACGGCGCGTTGCATCGCAGCCTCTCCCCGCTCGTCCTCATCGGTGGGCTCGCTGCACTGACCATTCCGCTTGGCCTGGTCGGCGGTGGCTGGTGGTGGTTGTGCGTCGCCATCATCCCGTCAGGGGCGCTCGTGGCACCTGCGCTTGCCGCCTCCGTCGACACCGTGAGCCAATGGGTTCCTGCCAGTGCCCGCGGCGAGGCGATGGGCCTGCACGGGACGGCGCTGACCTGCGGAGTGGCCGCGGGAGCCCCCTTCGGCGGAGCGGTCATCGACAGCTTCGGCCCACAGTGGGGCTTCGCCGCCGCAGGGTTGGCCGGGCTGCTTATCGTCGCGCTCGCCATGCCGTTCTGGCAGCGCGCTCCCCAACCCGCCGCAGAAATGGCTTAACCCCAACAAATTTTCATTTCGGATGTCCGCGCTGGTGCAGACCGCTCCTCCCGCGACGCCGCCACCTTCGCCGTGGTCCCGCTTCAAACCCGCCCCGCTGATCACGATGATCAGGGACTTTTCCCGGCG
>DPJL01000129.1 GCA_003543035.1 Micromonosporaceae bacterium
CCTTGGTGTCGAGCGCGTCGACTCGCTGCTCCAAGCCGTCGACCTTGACGTAGAGCGAGCCCACGCTCTCTTCAAGCTTCTTGGCTCGCGTGCCGTTGAGGCTGATCTCCTGGTGCAGGCGAAGCATGGCGGCACTGTTTGCAGCGTTGGCTTCATGGAGAAAGATGACCTTCTCCTTGATGAAGGCGATGTCGCCATTCTGGTGCTCGGTGAGTTCCTCCACTTTGGTCACCCGGTCCTCGAGGGTTTGCGTTGCTGACACTGGCGGTCCCTTTCCGTGAGGTGAGATTCAGACTACATCAACGTAGTCAGTTGGGCGAGGCGTGCGGCTCGGGTGCGTGGGAGATCCGCACATCGCCGCGCGCCTCGCTTGCCTTGAGCCTTCCGGAGAAATCCGGGCCGCGCAGTGCCCGCGCAGTGCACTTACGGTGCACTCGCGAGGCATTTACTCGGTTTTGTCTTCCATCTCCCAGAGGTGATCGAGGACGTGCCAAGCCAGTCGGCGGACGGCGAAGCGGGCCGGCCATCCGTTCGGCCGGAGCGGTTGTCCGTCGCTGGACTTGCCAAGCAGCTCAAGCGTTGCGGCTCGCATGGCGTCGATCGCGGGGGAGTCGTCGATCGCGGGCGGCTTGTACTTGAGGCCGATCATTCGCAGATATGAGGTCTCGGACTCAAGCAGGTGATGGATCATCTTGTCCCGGTCGCGGCCACCACCACGTGGCCCTTTGCGCAACTGCGGCGGCGTCTTGGCGGCAACGGCGTCGAAGACCTCCCACGAGGCCCGCAATAGAGCTGCGTGCCGTTTGGCTGTCTTGGCGTCAACAGTCGTGAAGTCGGCTGGCACCGGCTTGCTCAGCGCACCAAACTCGGTGGTGGCATCACCGGGGGCCCGGTCGACCACGACGAGGTCGCCGGGCACGAACTTCAAGCCGGCCTGTTTGGCTATGACGGCATAGCGCTCGGCGTAGTCGGCGAGCGCTTCCAGGGCAAGATGTTCGTCGCGCCCTGACCGGGCCCAGCCCGGCCAGTCAAGCGACGCGGCAAAGGTCTTCTTCTTGCCGACCTCGAGGTAAACATCGGTCACCAGGTCATGGTGTCACCGGGCACCGACTACTTGGCGAGAACCTCGTAGTTGACGACCTTGAGCACACCTTGGCTCAGGTTGGCGATCTCCCGGAAGGCCGCCCGGGATAGATCGATGCAACGGCCGCTGATGTAGGGGCCGCGATCGTTGATCCGCACGATCACCGACTTGCCGTTGGCCGGATTGGTGACCCGCACCCGCGAGTTGAACGGCAGCGTCTTGTGGGCCGCGGTCAGTGCTTCGGGGTTGAAGGTCTCACCGTTCGCGGTGCCCTGGGGCTCGTGATAGAAGGATGCGCCGCAGCTGCCGGTTGAGGTGACTTTTTCGGGTGCGGGCGACGATGTGCGCTCGGCTGCCATATCACGGGAGAGCGGCTCTGCTGGGCGCGTCGGTTCAGCCGACGGAGAGGAGCTGCTGGGAGAGGGGGCGGCTGGAGCCGCGTCAGCGGTTTCGTTGTGATCCGCTCGGGCGAGGCCGAGATAGGTACCGCCGATAAGAATGGCTGTGGCAATGCTTGCTGAGGCTATGGGGGCGCGCTTCACGCGTCTGCCAGACAAGACTTGAACCTTCCGTCGGGGACAGGACGGGCTCGGCTCTCAAATAACGTGGTGCGAGAACGCGGGCCAGTCACGGACCGTATCGGAGAGCATGATGGCGGTGTCAACTTGATCCTGCCTATATGCGACGAATTCTTCGGAAACGTCTGACCGATCGAGGGATGGTTACCCACCCGTAGCCATCACCCAAGGTGATGCTGCATCATGGGCGCATGTTGTTTGACCTGACCGGCAAGACCGCCCTGGTGACGGGCGGAAGTCGTGGCATCGGCCTGATGATCGCCCGCGGGCTGCTCGACGCCGGGGCGAAAGTCTGTATCAGCTCACGCAACGCCGAGGCGTGTGAGCAGGCCGTGGCCGAGCTTTCCAAGCACGGCGAGGTCTGGGCGGTACCAGCAAATCTGTCCACTCGCGAGGAATGTGAGCGGCTCATCGCCGAGTTCAGCACTCGCGAAAGCTCGATGCACATCCTGGTGAACAACGCCGGGGCGACCTGGGGCGCACCGCTGGAGGACTTTCCCGATCACGCCTGGGACAAGGTGCTCGACATCAACCTGAAGGGTCCGTTCTATCTGACCCGGGCGGCGTTGCCGCTGCTCAAAGCGGCTGCCACGCAGGATGATCCGGCCCGGGTGATCAACATCGGCTCGATCGACGGCATCGGGGTACCGATGCAGCGCTACTCGTATGCGGCGAGCAAGGCCGCGATCCATCAGCTGACCCGCGTGCTCGCGCGCGAGCTTGGGCCGTCCTATGTGACGGTCAACGCTGTCGCGCCGGGGCCGTTCGAATCGAAGATGATGGCGGCCACCTTGGCCGCGGCCGGCGATGAGATCGCCGCGTTGTCCCCGCTGGGCCGCATCGGCAGGCCGGATGACATGGCCGGGATCGCGGTCTTCCTGAGCAGCCGGGCAGGGTCCTATGTGACCGGTGCGGTGATCCCCGTCGACGGTGGTATCACTGTTGTTTACGGGCTCTAGGTTGTATTGCCACATTTCTAGGCCTCAATATGAGGTATGCGCTGGCCCCTTACCCTCACCGTCGCGATCTTTGCGAGCACGTTCATCGCCGCACCCGCATACGCCGAAACCTATTCGGCACCCCTGCGGACGGCTGTCGCCGGCCTACCGGTCGCGGCTGAGATTCGCACCGGTTACAACCGGGACCTGTTTCCACATTGGATCGACGTCGACTCCGATGGATGCAACACCCGCTACGAGGTACTCATCGCCGAAGCGGTGACGGCTCCGAGCGTCGGCTCCGGCTGCACGCTGACCGGTGGACGCTGGTACTCCTACTACGACGGCGCCTACTGGACGAACCCGGCCGACCTGGACATCGACCACTTCGTGGCGCTGGCCGAGGCCTGGGATTCCGGCGCTCGCAGCTGGACCACGACCCGGCGCCGGTCCTTCGCCAATGATCTGGGCGACTCCCGTTCGCTGGTCGCAGTAACCGACAATGTCAACCAGGCCAAGGGAGACAAGGACGTCACCGACTGGCTGCCCCCGCTCAGTTCGGTGCGTTGTCGTTACATACAGGAGTGGGTCGCCGTGAAGATTCGTTGGCGGCTGACTGTCGACTCAACCGAAAAATCCACTCTTACCAGCATTGCCAACGGTTGTAACAACGTCACCATCACTGTTGTCCGAGCGTTCTGAATTACGTTGCTGGACCCTACTGTGTGCGCACAGTAGGGTCCGATCCATGCGTGTCGTTGTGGCGTTAGCCGTCATTTTCAGCCTGCTGGGAGTCCCAGCTCAGGCTGCCGAGCCAGATTTGTTCTTCTCCGAGTACATCGAGGGGACGTCGAACAACAAGGCCCTCGAGTTGTATAACGGGACGGGTTCGCCCGTCGATCTGGCCGCGGGGCAGTATGTGGTGCAGTTCTACTTCAACGGTTCCGCGACGGCAGGTGCGACCATTGCCCTGACCGGAACGGTTGCCGCGGACGACGATTTCGTCCTCGCCCACAGCTCCGCCAACGCCACGATCCTGGCTCAGGCCGACCAGACCAACGGCACCGGCTTCTTCAACGGCGACGACGCGATCGTCTTGCGCTCGGGTGGCGCTGCCGGCCCGATCGTGGACTCTCTGGGACAGACGGGCTTTGATCCTGGTACCGAATGGGGCTCCGGCCTTGTCAGCACCGCAGACAACACCCTGCGACGGCTGGGCCGCCCGGATACCAACATCACAGACGTCTTCGACCCCGCTGCGCAGTGGGAGGGCTTCGCCGTCGACACCTTTGACGGTCTCGGCTCCTTCGGCGCGTCAACGGTCGTCACCTGCGGTGGCCCGCTGACATTGTCGCAGGGCGAAGGCGGCACCCGCGTGGTGACCGGCACCGACCCGGACGGCGTCGTCACCGAGCTCAACGTCACGAGCACGTCGCCTTCCATCACCAGAACCGCTTTCACACCGGCCACCGAGGTGGGCGGCGTCGCGAGCGCAACCATTACGGCCGCAGCCGATCTCGCCATCGGCACGTACCAGGTGACAGTCACCTCAGGTACCGCAAGCTGCCTCTTTGCCGTCTCGGTGAACCCGGTGCTCACAGTTGGCGAGGTGCAGGGGCCGGGGGCAAGATCGCCCCTCGCACCGGCCAGCGGCAACGGTTCGAGCAGCCAGCTCTATGACGTGCGCGGCGTGATCACCCAGCGCACGTTGGCGCGGACCTCGGCCGGCGCGAACCAGTACGGCTTCTTCCTCCAGTCCCGCAATGGCGCGACCGACGGTAATCCGTCCACTTCGGACGGAGTCTTCGTGTTCATGGGTGCCTTCACCTCGCTGATCGGCGGATACGTGCCGGTCGTGGGCGACGAGGTGGTGCTGCGGGCACGGGTGGCTGAGTTCTTCAACCTCACCCAGCTCACGTCCGCTTCGCTTATCAGGGTTGTGCAGCCGAACGTCACCGACGTGGAGATTACGAACGCGACGCCACCGGCTCAGCTGTCCGATGCCAACCTGTTCTGGGAGCGGCACGAGGGCATGCGGATGCGGGTCCGGGCAGGTAGTGGCGCAGTCAGTGGCCGCGACGTCTTCGCCTCGACCGCCGACGCCGAGATCTTCCTGGTGGACGTAGACGATCCCACCCTGGACCGATCGGATCCGTTGGCGCGCAGGGTTTACCGCGACACACACCCGATCGACGGGGTGGCGGATGGCAACGGCAACCGCATCATGCTCGGCAGCATGGGTGTCAAGTGGGTGGCACAGGACAACACCGTGATGCTGCCACCGGCACACACCTTTGACACGCTGACCGCTGACGCTGTTGGCGGGTTGTACTTCTCGTTCGACAAGTACGGCATCCAGGCCGAGAGCGCAGCGTTCGCAGGCGGCACGGATCCGTCGACGAACCTGCCGCCCACGCCGATCGACCGGAACAGAGAGTTCTCGATCGCGACCTACAACGTCGAGAACCTCTACGACTTCCGGGACGACCCGTTCGACGGGTGCGATTTCACCGGTAACTCGGGCTGCCCCGGCGTCTCCCCGCCGTTCGACTATGTGCCGACCAGCCAGGCCGACTACGAGGAGCACCTGGGCGCACTCGCGACCCAGATCCGCGCCGACCTGCACTCGCCCGATCTGCTGCTCGTGCAGGAGGCCGAGGACCAGGACATCTGTACTGTCGCAAGTGGAGTGTTGACCTGCGGCGGTGTCGACAACGCCGACGGCAAGCCGGACACCTTGCAGGAGTTGGCATTGACCGTCGCAGCCCAGGGCGGCCCGGCCTATGACGCTGCCTATGACCGTGACGGCGCAGACGATCGGGGCATCACCGCAGCGTTCCTCTACCGCACCGACCGGCTCTCGCTCGCCACCGCGACAGGTGTGCTGGGCGCGACGCCGAACGTGGACTACCGCGCACCCGGCCTGGCCTCCAACGCGGACGTGGAGAACCCGAAGACCCTCAACGCGGATCTGCCCGACGACGTCGACACCTCAACCGGCGTGGACGGCTCCGACGTCTACACCCGAGCCCCTCAGGTGGCCCGTTTCACCGTGCTGGCCAAGCCAGATGGCACTGAATCATTCACCTTCTGGGCGATCAGCAACCACTTCTCCTCAACGCCACAGGCACGAGTGGGCCAGCGGCGGGAGCAGGCGCTCTACGGGGCCGCCATCGTCACCGCCATCGAGGCAAGCGATCCAAACGCCCGAGTCGTCTACGGCGGCGACCTGAATGTGTTCCCGCGGCCCGACGACCCGTTGACCCCGGCTTCGGATCAGCTTGCCCCGCTCTACAACCAGGGCCTGCACAACCTTTGGGAGGACCTGCTCGCGGCGAAACCGGCGACGGCGTATTCGTATGTGTTCCAAGGACAAGCGCAGACTCTGGATCACGTGTTTGTCAACGACACGCTGTACGCCGACCTCGTCCGGATCCGCGCCGCACACGTCAACGCGGACTGGCCGGCCGATCACGCGGGCGACGGGGCACGTGGGGCTAGTGACCACGATCCCCAGGTGGCCGTCTTCACCAGTAAGCCGCGGTTGACCGTCTCCGACGGGTCCGCTGTGGAGGGTCAGCCGCTCGTGTTCACCGTTTCGGTGTCGCGGCCGCTGTCACAGGACCTTACTGTGTGCGCCGCAACGTTGCCGGACACGGCCAAGGCAGGTCAGGACTTCACGCCGTTCCTCGGCTGCAAAACGCTGACCGCCGGGGCAACCTCGGTCACCTTCAGCATTGCCACTCGCGCAGATGGGAAAACTGAGCCGGCTGAGCGGCTTTGGCTCATTGCCGGTGCTGATCCGCGAGCGGTCGACCTGACCGATCCGGTTGGCGTGGGGACGGTATCTGACTGACCTCGAACGACTGCTCGGCGACGATCATCGATCGTTGCCGAGCAGTCACGAGAGCTATCCCGGCGGCTCCTACGATCAGGGCCGCTACCAGGTAAGCGTTGCCGATCAGCGTCTCGGTCAGCCCCCAGTTGAGCTCGAGGTGGTTGCCGGTGCGAACGAGCAGGCGGAAGTCCATGCTGAAGACCGGCAGCACCACCACAAGTAGCAGCCTCGCTGTCCAATCGCGGCTGCGGAAAGCCCGATAACCCAACAGCAGGCACAGCGGCACGACCCAGGTCCAGTGATGGGTCCAGGTGACCGGGCAGACAAGCAGCCCGCAGAAGGCAGTGACCAGCATCGCAGCGAGCGGCTGCCCATGACTGTGCAGGCGCTGCACCAGGAAGACCATCAGGGCAAGGCATGCGGCGCCGAGGATGAGGCTGACCGTCAGCGCGCTCGGAGCTTGCCCGGACAGCCGCTGCATCAGGCCGTTGATGGATTGGTTGGCCGCCTCGTAGGTGCGGTTGCCGTTACCCTCCATGATGGCCGAAGTCCAATAGCGCACCGAGTCGCTCGGCAGCACGATCCAGGCAAACGCTTGCAGCCCAAGGAAAGTCAGCGTGGCCCGGATGGCATCGGTGCGCCGTCCGGTGATAAGCAGGTGCGGGATGAAGATCAGAGGCGTCAGTTTGATCGCTGCCGCAATGCCTATGAGCACTCCGCTGTACCGGGAGCCGCGCATCGCCAGCACATCAACCGTGATAAGAGCCATCAGCAGCAGGTTGACCTGTCCCAGCCCCACAGTGCTCCACACCGCCTGAAGTCCGAAAGGCAGCGCCGCCAAGACAGTGACGAGCCACGGATTCGGCTCTGGCACCAGTGTGCGTAGGCAGGTGCGCACCGTGACCCCAAGAGCGAGCGCGCAGATCGCGGCCATGATGCCCCAGACGATGTGCAGGTCAAACGCGATCAGCGGCAGGAAAAGGATGGCAGCGATCGGTGGATAGGTGAACGGCAGGTCGGCCCAGGGCAACGGGATCGCGAGCGAGTCATAGAGCGGTTGCCCACGAAGGACGGCCCACGCACCCGCGTTGTAGACCGCGCTGTCCATGCCCGGATGCCGCTGCCCCGCCAGCACCATCGAGGTGAGCAGCAGGCCGATGGCGCCCACCACCGACACGATCGGCGGCCGGAGGGCGTCCTTGAGTGAGGGGAGGGATGCCTTCACCGACAGCACAATACCCGGTATGTATTCCGCCGTGTGCCCCTGTCCTTGTCCCGTTAACGACGCCGCCATCTCAGTGGTCCAGGATGCAGTGTCCAAATGAGACGGCGGAACCACGATCGACGCGCTTTGAGCTCGCCGATGTACGTCAGCGCTCGCACCCGCGCGATCTCAGCCTGCTCGGATGCGGCCTCGTCGCGGGCGAAAGTGGACTCGTTGACCACACCGGCCAGCTCATCGATCGGGGGAGCGGCGAGCCGGACGGTGTGCTTACCCCGGATCCTGGCCGCAGCCGTGGCCGCGTGAGCGGAAACTTCGGCAGCGGTGAGATGCTCCGGCGCTGGTCTGCCGGCAAGCCGCAATGCGTCCGCTACTTCGAGCCAGGCGCCCTCGACCCGATCGGCAGGCGTACCCGTATCCAGGCGACGGCGGCGCAGCTTTGATCGTCCAATCAGGACGATCAAAATGAAAGCGAGGAAGGTCAGCATGACGAGCCCGCCGCCACCCGCGCCTGCGATGACCACGAAGTTGGGGCCGGCCGCGCCCACGGTCGGCACATTCTCCTGTTTCGGTGCCGAGGTGGTGGGCTCGAGCGTGGGCACCGGAGCTTCGGAAGGTGGTGGTGGCTCAGAGGTTTCCGGCTTGGGCTTGAACTCCTGCTCCGGCGGCTTGGGCACCTGATCGCTTTGCGGCAGCGGGTGGAACGGAACCCAGCCGACGCCGGTGAAGTAGACCTCGGGCCAGGCCAGGGCATCGCCGGCGGTGATGTCATGGGTGCCGGCCTTGGCCTGGAAGCCCAC